>NZ_SZXM01000086.1:0-105052 GCF_005281355.1 Citrobacter sp. wls615
TTGCGTCTGTGCGAAATGAAACCTGCCGGATGTGGCGTAAACGCCTTATCCGGCTTACCAAAGCGCATCAGGCGCATCACCACACCGTAGTTATCGTCTTGCCCATTGCGTAACGAAATCAGCAACTTGCTGTATATCATTAATATCTAATAATGGAACATCCACAGATAACGGAACATCACTGGCAACCGCGATAACAAACTCATCCATCGCCAACTCTTCAGGAGTATGTCCGCAGCCCTCACGAAAAAGCAGGATCTTCGCAACAGGTTCATGCTTAAATCCCTCAACCAGTACCATATCTAACGTCGAAGCATCCATTCTGCTTACCAGATACGCTAAATCCAGTTCGGGTTCTTCCGGTGTTTCTACCATTAACGCCCAACGTTGCTGGCTGGCGACCAGTGTTTGTGCCGCCCCTGCTTTGCGCAGCTCATAGCTGTCTTTACCGGGCTTGTCGACATCCATATTGTGATGAGTATGCTTAATCAATCCGGGTCTAATACCTCTGACACGCAGCTCAGGGATCAGTTTCTTTAGCAGCGTGGTTTTTCCCGTACCGCTCCATGCCGCAATGGCAAGTAATGGGATCATGATTTTTCCTGCCATTTTGCAAGTTCTTCAGGTGTGTTCACGTTTACGAATGCATCTTTATGATCGCTGAAATCGACGGCATGACCGCCAGCCTGACGCATAAAGACCATGACGCGTCGTTCACCTGACTGAAGATAATCCTGTAGCAAGGGCTGCAAGGAGCGGTGCATCAGGGCAATTGTCGGGTGATCTCTTTCCCCATCATGCACCCAGACGATTGGTGCAGCTTTGCGCTGCTCTTTTAAACGGGAGACCAGATCGTGAGGAATATAGGGCATATCGCACGGGCAGAACAAAAACCAGTCCCCCGCTTGCTGCAGGAATACCGACAGCATCCCAGCCAGTGGGCCAGGGAAATCGGCCAGGGCATCGGGAATAACTTTCAGGCCGCTTTGTTGGTAGATATCCCGGTGGCGATTGGCATTAACGACTACGGTATCGACCTGCAAAGCGAGAGTATCGGCCACATGTCGCCAAAGCGGTTTACCGTCCAGTTCAAGCAGGCCTTTATCGGTTCCGCCCATCCGTCTGGCCTTACCGCCCGCCAGCACAACCCCTGTTATTGCACTATCCAGAATCACTGATATCGCCTCTTTTAATGTGGGATTGACCCTGCTAACGTATCCGTATTAAGCCTAAGGAGCACAACCATGAAATGTAAACGCCTTAATGAAGTTATTGAACTCCTCCAGCCAGCCTGGCAGAAAGAACCTGATCTTAACCTGATGCAATTTTTACAGAAACTGGCGCAAGAGTCAGGTTTTGACGGTGAACTGGCGGATTTAACTGATGACATTCTGATCTATCACCTGAAAATGCGTGACTCGGCGAAAGACGCCGTCATCCCAGGTATTCAGAAAGATTATGAAGAAGATTTTAAAACAGCCCTTCTCCGCGCACGTGGCGTAATTAAAGAGTAAAAGCTTGTAATCGCCGCCACCGAAAGCGCTGCGAAATGATATCCTGAATCATTCGTAGTATTTTCCGGATGATGGGATGAACGACAACGCTTTTACTTTCCAGACGCTACACCCGGATACCATCATGGATGCACTGTTTGAGCAGGGGATCCGGGTGGACTCCGGGCTAACCCCGCTTAACAGCTATGAAAACCGTGTCTATCAGTTTCAGGACGAAGACCGTCGACGCTTTGTCGTTAAGTTTTATCGCCCTGAGCGTTGGTCCGTTGATCAGATCCAGGAAGAGCACCAGTTTGCGCTGGAACTGGTGAGCGATGAAGTGCCGGTTGCTGCTCCGCTGGTACTGAACGGCCAAACACTGTTAAGCCATCAGGGTTTTCATTATGCAATCTTCCCAAGCGTCGGCGGACGCCAGTTTGAGGCCGATAACATCGATCAGATGGAGGCGGTTGGGCGCTATCTGGGGCGTATGCACCAGACTGGCGGCAAGCGTAATTTCGCTTTCCGTCCCACGATTGGCCTTGAAGAGTATCTGACCGAACCGCGTAAACTGTTTGAACAGGCCCAACTTATTCCTTCAGGGCAAAAAGCGGCTTTCCTGAAGGCAACGGATGCGCTTATCGCGGTGGTTACCGAACGCTGGCATACGCGTTTTACTACGTTACGCCTGCACGGTGATTGTCATGCCGGTAATATTCTGTGGCGCGATGGCCCGATGTTTGTCGATTTAGATGATGCCCGCAATGGTCCGGCTATTCAGGATTTATGGATGCTCCTCAATGGTGATAAAGCTGAACAACGCATGCAGCTTGAAACCATTATCGAGGCTTATGAAGAGTTTAGTGAGTTCGACACGACAGAAATCGGACTGATCGAACCTTTACGTGCTATGCGTTTAGTTTATTATCTTGCATGGCTGATCCGACGTTGGGGTGACCCTGCGTTTCCAAAAAACTTCCCGTGGTTAACCGGGGAAGATTACTGGCATCGTCAGACCGCAACTTTTATTGAGCAGGCAAAAATTCTGCAAGAGCCCCCCTTACAATTAACGCCAATGTATTAATCGGAGAAACTTGAACATGAAAAAAATATGGCTGGCGCTGGCTGGTATGGTTTTAGCTTTTAGCGCATCTGCGGCGCAGTTCCAGGATGGTAAACAATACATCACTCTGGAAAAGCCTGTTGCGGGTGAACCGCAAGTGTTGGAGTTCTTCTCCTTCTACTGCCCGCACTGCTATCAGTTTGAAGAAGTGCTTCATGTGTCTGATAACGTGAAGAAAAAACTGCCGGAAGGCACCAAGATGACCAAATACCACGTCGAGTTTCTTGGGCCTTTGGGTAAAGATCTGACGCAGGCCTGGGCTGTTGCTATGGCACTTGGCGTTGAAGATAAGGTCACTGTTCCGCTGTTTGAAGGGGTTCAGAAAACCCAAACCGTTCAGTCTGTTGCAGATATCCGTAAAGTGTTTGTCGACGCGGGTATTAAAGGTGAAGACTACGATGCGGCATGGAACAGCTTTGTGGTGAAATCACTCGTGGCGCAGCAGGAAAAAGCGGCAGCTGATTTACAGCTGCAGGGCGTTCCGGCGATGTTCGTGAATGGTAAATACCAGGTAAACCCGCAGGGCATGGATACCAGCAGCATGGATATCTTTGTACAGCAATATGCGGATACCGTGAAATTCCTGGTTAGTCAGAAGTAAAAGCGAAAGCCGGTCATTGACCGGCTTTTTTGTTTGTGGCTTTAATCGCATCTATTTGCGCGTCTTTCTCGCTCCAGAGCGTATTCAACCATAGCTGAAACCGACGCTTGAAACCTTTATCGTTCACGTAATCACCGTGCAACTCTTCTTGAATTTGCTCCAGGTTCACTCGCACGACAATACGCGTTAATTTGCCGCTCAGCATATCGTAGAAAGGGTGGCTGCTATTTTCCGGGTAGCACAGCGTGACGTTCAGCAACTTATCAAACTGCGACCCCAGCACATTCAATGCCATAGCGATACCGGCCGCCTTAGGTGGGAGCAGGTTTTGATAGGGGGAGCGGGTTTGCTCACGTTTTTCATTAGTAAAGCGTGAACCTTCGACAAAATTGACGATAGTTGTCGGGTGTACGCGAAATTTCTCGCAGGAGCGACGCGTTGTTTCCACGTCTTTACCGCGCCGTTCCGGGTGACGGAGCAGGTAGCCGCGTGAATAACGTTTCATAAACGGCATATCCAGCGCCCAGCAGGCCAGGCCAATAAACGGCACCCAGGCGAGTTGTTGTTTGAGAAAATATTTATTCATCGGGATGTGCTTACGAAACAGAACGCAAAGCACGACGATATCGGCCCAGCTGTAATGATTACAAATGAGCAGATACCAGTTTTTTTTGCTAAGACCTTCCAGCCCTTCGACGTCCCACTTCAATCGTGGATTGAGGTGCAGCAGTATAGCCAGACCTTCACACCAGCAATACATCATGAAATTACAGAAGATGGAAACCTTGCGCCAGACGACAGGAACAGGCAAAAGGAGTTTTACCACCCCGGCAAGGATGATTGGCACAGAACAAAAAATCGTAACCAATATGGTCAATACGATACTCAGCAACAGCGTTATCGCAGCGAGTATTCTTGTCATAATTAAATTATTCAATAAGTTAGCCATAGACAGTGCGCTAAAAAGGCGCAAGGGGCTGATTTTATCAGAAAACGAACCAAATGATGGATCTTCCCTGAATAGAAAAAAAAGGAATATCTATCCACATCGGGATACAAGCGATAAAAATGGAATAAAATGCTGTAGATTTATTTAATTAACTGAAATATATGAAAAAATATAATGAATCAATAATTATCTTGCTATATTTAAAGAGCTGAAAATTATTTATTCACAAAGTTATCCACAGTCTTATTTGCGAGCAAAGCAGAAGAACTGCAAAAGTTTTTCGACAAAAACGGCGAAAAACTCATGTTTTCATCCCGTCTGTGGCATCCTTTACCCATAATCTGATAAACAGGCACGGACATTATGGTTCAGATCCCAGAAAACCCACTTATCCTTGTAGATGGCTCATCTTACCTTTATCGCGCATATCACGCGTTTCCGCCGCTGACTAACAGCGCAGGAGAACCTACTGGTGCGATGTACGGTGTTCTCAACATGCTGCGTAGCTTGATTCTACAATATCAGCCGACCCATGCTGCTGTGGTATTTGACGCTAAGGGTAAAACCTTCCGTGATGAATTATTCGAGCATTACAAGTCACACCGCCCGCCAATGCCTGACGATCTGCGCGCGCAGATTGAACCTCTACATGCGATGGTAAAAGCGATGGGGCTGCCATTACTGGCTGTTTCAGGCGTGGAAGCGGATGATGTTATCGGTACGCTGGCGCGTGAAGCGGAAAAGGTTGGTCGTCCGGTGCTGATCAGTACCGGTGATAAAGACATGGCTCAGCTGGTGACACCGAACATCACCCTGATCAACACCATGACCAATACTATCCTTGGCCCGGATGAAGTGGTGAATAAGTACGGTGTTCCACCTGAGCTGATCATTGATTTCCTGGCGCTGATGGGCGACTCCTCCGATAACATTCCTGGTGTACCTGGCGTGGGTGAAAAAACGGCTCAGGCGCTGCTCCAGGGCTTGGGGGGGCTGGATACCCTTTATGCTGAATCTGACAAAATTGCGGGGCTGACTTTCCGTGGTGCGAAAACCATGGCGGGCAAGCTTGAGCAAAATAAAGAGGTGGCGTACCTCTCTTATCAATTAGCGACCATTAAAACAGATGTTGAGCTGGAGTTAACCTGCGAGCAACTGCAAGTGAAGCAGCCCGCCGCAGATGAACTGCTTGGCCTGTTTAAACATTATGAGTTTAAGCGTTGGGTTGCAGACGTAGAAGCCGGTAAATGGCTGCAGGCGAAAGGAACGAAGCCGGCGGCTAAACCGCAGGAAACAATCGTCGTCGAGGCTACGCCGGAAGAACCTGCGACGGCTCTTTCGTACGATAACTACGTGACGATTCTGGATGAAGCGACGCTGGAAGAGTGGATCGCGAAGCTGAAAAAAGCGCCCGTCTTCGCCTTTGATACAGAAACTGACAGCCTGGACAATATCTCTGCGAATCTGGTTGGACTGTCTTTTGCCATTGAACCGGGCGTAGCTGCCTATGTTCCTGTTGCCCATGACTACCTGGACGCCCCCGATCAGATCACTCGCGACCGTGCGTTGGCGCTGCTGAAGCCGCTGTTGGAAGACGAAAACGCGCATAAAGTCGGGCAAAACCTGAAGTACGATCGCGGCATTCTGGCGAACTACGATATCGAACTGCGCGGCATCGTCTTTGACACCATGCTCGAGTCCTACATTCTTAACAGCGTTGCCGGTAGACACGATATGGACAGCCTGTCCGATCGCTGGCTGAAACATAAAACCATTACCTTTGAAGAGATTGCCGGAAAGGGCAAAAACCAGCTGACCTTTAACCAGATAGCGCTGGAAGAAGCTGGTCGTTACGCTGCGGAAGATGCCGACGTTACGCTACAACTGCATCTGAAGATGTGGCCGGAATTGCAGCAGCATAAAGGGCCGCTGAACGTCTTTGAAAATATCGATATGCCGCTGGTGCCGGTTTTGTCTCGCGTTGAGCGCAACGGTGTGAAAATCGATCCGGCTGTTCTGCACAAACATTCAGAAGAGCTGACGCTGCGTTTGAACGAGCTGGAGCAAAAAGCGCACGAGATTGCCGGAGAAGCATTTAACCTCTCTTCCACCAAGCAACTGCAGACCATCCTGTTTGAAAAGCAGGGTATTAAGCCGCTGAAGAAAACACCTGGCGGCGCGCCATCAACCTCGGAAGAGGTACTGGAAGAGCTGGCGCTGGACTACCCGTTGCCGAAAGTGATCCTGGAATATCGTGGGTTAGCAAAACTGAAGTCGACCTATACGGATAAGCTTCCGTTGATGATTAACAAGAAAACCGGGCGCGTACATACCTCCTATCATCAGGCGGTTACCGCTACCGGGCGCTTGTCTTCAACGGACCCGAATCTGCAGAACATCCCGGTACGTAATGACGAAGGTCGTCGTATTCGCCAGGCGTTTATTGCACCGGAAGACTACGTGATTGTTTCAGCGGACTACTCGCAGATTGAACTGCGTATCATGGCGCACCTCTCGCGTGATAAAGGCTTGCTTACTGCATTTGCCGAAGGGAAAGATATTCACCGCGCAACGGCCGCTGAAGTCTTTGGCTTACCGCTGGATTCAGTAACTAGCGAACAACGCCGCAGCGCGAAAGCTATCAACTTCGGTTTAATCTACGGGATGAGCGCCTTTGGTCTTGCTCGCCAGTTAAATATTCCGCGCAAAGAAGCTCAGAAGTACATGGATCTCTACTTCGAACGCTACCCTGGCGTGCTGGAATATATGGAACGCACGCGTGCACAGGCAAAAGAGCAGGGTTACGTTGAAACGCTGGAAGGGCGTCGCCTCTATTTGCCGGATATTAAATCCAGTAATGGCGCTCGTCGTGCGGGTGCTGAACGCGCCGCAATCAACGCCCCGATGCAAGGTACTGCCGCAGATATTATTAAGCGAGCCATGATAGCCGTAGACGGATGGCTGCAAACCGAGAAACCGCGCGTGCGCATGATCATGCAAGTTCACGATGAACTGGTGTTTGAAGTGCACAAAGATGACCTGGAAAGTGTGTCTAAAAAGATCCATCAACTGATGGAAAACGAGACCCAGATTGACGTGCCGTTATTAGTGGAAGTCGGTAGTGGTGAAAACTGGGATCAAGCGCACTAAGGGTTTACTGAATAACGACCTTTTTCGTAACTAAGCAACATAAGATAGAACTTTTTGTGATGTCCATTAGAATTCCCTATGTAAGGAATGAAAAAAAATTACAAAAAGTGCTTTCTGAGCTGCTCAAAAAAGAGTAAAGTTATTCACGTAGGGTACAGAGGTAAGATGTTCTATCTTTCAGACCTTTTACTTCACGTAATCGGATTTGGCTGAATATTTTAGCCGCCCCAGTCAGTAATGACTGGGGCGTTTTTTATTGTGCGCAAGAAAAGTTTCGCTCACACCGTAGGCCGGATAAGACGCGCAGCGGCGCCATCCGGCATAGCGGGGGATTATTCCCCGTCCTGAATCTCTTCGACCGGTGCCAGTTCACTAAACCAGCTATCCAGCTTCTGCCGCAGTTTGTCCACGCCCAGCTTTTTCAGTGATGAAAAGGCTTCTACCTGCACATCGCCATTAAATGCCAGCACGGCTTCACGTACCATATTCAGTTGAGCTTTGCGCGCGCCGCTGGCCAGCTTGTCTGCTTTAGTCAGTAGCACCAGAACCTGAACGTTGCTCTCTACCGCCCACAGGATCATCTGCTGATCCAGATCCTTAAGCGGATGACGAATATCCATCAGTACCACCAGACCTTGCAGGCTCTGACGTTTTTCCAGATATTCAGCCAGTGCGCGCTGCCATTTGCGCTTCATCTCTTCCGGCACTTCGGCGTAACCATACCCCGGCAGGTCAACCAGGCGTTTACCGTCAACGACTTCAAACAGGTTGATGAGCTGAGTACGGCCCGGTGTTTTAGATGTGCGCGCCAGACTCTTTTGATTAGTCAGGGTATTTAGCGCACTGGATTTGCCTGCGTTGGAACGGCCAGCAAAAGCCACTTCGATTCCGGTATCGGAAGGTAAGTGGCGAATATCAGGCGCACTCATCACAAAATGCGTCTGTTGATAATTCAAGTTAGTCAAAGCGGTCCTCTCCATCAATCAAGGCTTTGCAGCGATTATACCTGAACACCAGCAAAAGGCTGGTTTTTCGACGCGTGGCCTGTGTAAGTAAAAACCTCGCACTTTGTGAGACATTGCCGATAGTATCTATACGAGATGACAGTGTAAAAAATGACATGGCCTAAATAAATCATAGCGTTACAGTTAGGCACTATTCTTAAAATCCGAAATTGTTACCTTGGTTACTTGTACGTTTAAACCAAAACGGTAAAGTAGTGCCCATAGCGAGGAAGCTGACAGGATAGACGACTCAGGATGAGGGTCAGGAGCGCCAGGAGGCGAAGACACAGGATTGTCAGGAAGACAAACGTCCGGAGACGTTAGTAAAAGGAAATGGAAACAACACGGAATGTTTCAGGCTAAGGGAAAAACAGGGTGTGTTGATAGCCAACAGGGATAGTAGAGCCCGTAAGGGTTGAGAGTCAGGAAAAAAGGCGACAGATTACTCTGTCGCCTTTTTTCTTTATTTCTGCTAGATTCCGGCGCAAATATATACTGAATTAAAACAGCCAAAGACGAATCATGATGAAACCAACTTCTACACCACGCGGTAAAGGTCCTGCAAAAGCGCGTCGTAAAACACGCGAAGAAATTAACCAGGAAGCTCGCGACCGTAAGCGCCAGAAAAAACACCGTGGCCATGCGGCGGGTAGCCGTGCGTCCGGTAGCGATGGCGCATCTGGTGGCGGAAAGCAAAATAAGCAACAAGATCCTCGTATTGGCAGCAAAACCCCCATTCCATTGGGCGTGACCGAAAAAGTCACCAAACAGCACAAACCGAAGAGTGAGAAACCTATGCTTTCACCACAGGCTGAGTTGGATTTACTGGAAACGGATGAGCGCCTGGATGCGCTGCTGGAGCGTCTTGAAGCAGGAGAAACCCTGAGTGCGGAAGATCAAACCTGGGTTGATGCCAAGCTGGATCGCATTGATGAGCTGATGCAAAAGCTGGGTCTCTCTTACGATGACGAGGAAGAAGAGGAAGAAGAAGAAAAACCGGAAGACATGATGCGCCTGCTGAAAGGCGGCAACTAACGGTTTTACACCGTGGGTCTTCCCGTCCTGCTTATAACCCTTCCGGTTATATGTTATCTGGTGTGGTTATTCGTTAAACTACAGCGGTTGTCGCGGCGACAGAAGTGGCTGCGCAACCGGCTTATTACCCGCACAGGGGTTAAGCCGGTACGCCGTACCCGCCAGAGACGCCATCGGAAGGAGTGAGCATGTCAGAGCAGCTAATAGACTGGGACCTGGCCCTGATCCAGAAATATAACTATTCCGGGCCACGATATACCTCGTACCCAACCGCGCTGGAGTTTTCTGAAGACTACGGCGCCGAGGCGTTTTTAAACGCTGTGGCGCGTTACCCTGAGCGTCCGCTCTCGTTGTACGTTCACATCCCGTTCTGCCACAAACTGTGTTACTTCTGCGGCTGCAACAAGGTTGTGACGCGTCAGCAGCATAAAGCCGATCAATACCTCGATGTCTTAGAACAAGAAATTATTCATCGCGCACCGTTGTTTGCCGGACGTCATGTCAGTCAGCTGCACTGGGGCGGTGGCACGCCAACGTATCTGAATAAAGCGCAAATCAGCCGTTTGATGTCGCTGCTGCGTGGCAACTTCAACTTTAACGCGGATGCGGAAATCTCGATCGAAGTGGATCCGCGTGAAATTGAGCTGGATGTGCTCGATCATTTACGCGCTGAAGGTTTTAACCGCCTGAGCATGGGGGTGCAGGACTTCAATAAAGAAGTTCAGCGCCTGGTGAACCGTGAGCAGGATGAGGAGTTTATCTTTGCGCTGCTGAATCATGCGCGGGAGATTGGCTTTACCTCGACGAATATCGATCTGATTTATGGTTTGCCAAAACAGACGCCGGAAAGTTTCGCCTTCACCCTGAAACGCGTTGCTGAGCTGAATCCAGACCGACTGAGCGTCTTCAACTACGCTCACCTGCCGACGCTGTTTGCTGCTCAGCGCAAAATCAAAGATGCCGACCTGCCCAGCGCGCAACAGAAGTTGGATATCCTGCAGGAGACCATCTCTTCACTGACCGAAACCGGTTATCAGTTCATTGGCATGGATCACTTTGCTCGCCCGGATGACGAACTGGCGATTGCTCAACGCAAAGGTGTGCTGCATCGTAATTTCCAGGGGTATACCACCCAGGGGGATACCGATCTTCTGGGGATGGGCGTATCGGCCATCAGTATGATTGGCGACAACTACGCGCAGAACCAAAAAGAGCTGAAGCGCTATTATCAGCAGGTAGACGAGCAGGGGAACGCGTTATGGCGAGGAATTGCGCTGACCCGCGATGACTGTATTCGTCGGGATGTGATTAAGCTGCTGATCTGCAACTTCCGCCTCGACTATGCCGCCGTGGAACAGCAATGGGATCTGAATTTTGCTGACTATTTTGCCGAAGATCTGAAACTGCTGGCGCCGCTGGCGAAAGATGGGCTGGTGGATGTGAATGAGAAGGGAATTCAGGTTACGCCTAAGGGCCGCCTGCTGATCCGTAATATCTGCATGTGCTTCGATGCGTATCTGCGCCAGAAAGCGCGGATGCAGCAGTTCTCACGCGTCATTTAGCCGGGTTGCCCGGTGGCGCTGCGCTTACCGGGCCTACGCGTTGCGACAACCTGTAGGCCCGATAAGCGTTAGCGCCATCCGGCACATTGTCAGCTGAACAGTCCAACCAGCGCCGCGCACAGCACTGCGGCAACCGCAGTTTGTGGCGTATGGCTTTCGACCGCACCGCTCGACAGCAGATTAATCATTGATTCCAGCATGATGACTTCCCCCCGTTAGCCGGGCACGATCATACTTAACTCATCGGAACAGTAAAGCGCAAAATAGCAGCAATTTGCGCTCAATTATCAATCTTTACACTGTGACCGAGCGTCACTCCATTCCGAGTTCTTTTAACTTACGCGTCAAGGTATTACGGCCCCAGCCGAGCAAGCGCGCGGCTTCCTGTTTATGCCCCTGGGTATGACGTAGCGCGGTGGTCAATAGCGTGCGCTCCATCTCTGGTTGAGCTTCAGAAAGCAAATTTTGATGACCGGAACGTAATGCCCGGTCTGCCCACTGCGCTAACAGCGTTGCCCAACTGTCCGGCTGCATAGGGGACGGCGCGTCTGGCACGCTGGTTTCAAAAAGCTCGGCCGGCAAGTCCTGAATCAATACTTCTTGTCCGGCAGCCATAACGGTTAACCAGCGGCAGGTGTTTTCAAGCTGGCGTACGTTGCCCGGCCAGGCCAGACGCGTAAGCGCTGCCTCGGTTTCGGGATGTAATTGTTTGGCTTCCACCCCCAGTTCGCGGGCGGCTTCCTGCAGGAAATGACGTGCCAGGCGAGGGATGTCTTCCCGACGTTCACGCAGCGGGGGCAAATGAACGCGAATGACGTTCAGACGGTGGAATAAATCCTCACGGAATTTACCTTCCTGTACGCGCAGTTCCAGATTCTGATGCGTGGCGGCGATGATGCGAACATCCACTTTCACAGGCGCATAACCACCCACCCGGTAAAACTGTCCATCGGCTAATACGCGCAGTAAACGCGTTTGCACGTCCAGCGGCATATCGCCGATTTCATCGAGGAACAGCGTCCCACCGTCGGCCTGCTCAAAACGCCCCTGACGAATGGTATTTGCCCCGGTAAACGCCCCTTTCTCATGACCGAACAGTTCAGACTCGATCAAATCTTTCGGGATCGCCGCCATGTTCAGCGCGATAAACGGCGCTTTGACGCGTGGGCTGTGACGGTGTAGGGCATGAGCGACCAGCTCTTTACCGGTCCCGGACTCGCCATTAATCAATACGCTGATTGAAGAACGGGAAAGTCGGCCAATAATGCGAAAAACATCCTGCATCGCTGGCGCTTCGCCAATAATATCGGTCGTTGGTCCGTGGATTTGTACATTACGCGGCTGCTGCTGTTCCTGATAATGACTGATGGCACGTTCGACCAGCGCCACGGCTTCGTCAATATCAAAAGGTTTGGGCAGATAATCAAACGCCCCTTGCTGGTAGGCGCTGACGGCGGCATCCAGATCGGAATGCGCCGTCATTATGATGACCGGAAGCATTGGATGACGCTGTTTGATCTGTTTTAACAGCGTCAGACCGTCCATACCCGGCATGCGAATGTCTGACAACAATACGTCCGGTGTTTTGCTGGCCAGTGCGTCCAGCACCTCTTTACCGCTTTCAAATGCGGTACAGCTCAGACCAGCCCCTGCGAGCGCACGTTCTAGCACCCAACGGATGGAACTATCGTCATCAACGACCCAGACTATTCCTCGTTGCATAAACGTCACCTTTATTTCCTGATAGGCAGGTAAACCGAGAACTCGGTATGACCCGGCCAACTGGTAAATTCAATTTTGCCGGAATGCTGATCAATTAAATTACGGGCGATGGATAACCCAAGGCCGGTACCGCCCTCGCGACCGCTGACCATTGGGTAGAACAGCGTGTCCTGCAAATGAGAGGGAATACCCGGGCCGTTATCCTCAACATCGATCCGCGCCGCCAGACGGTAACGCACGCCGTGCAGCGTGAGCTGAAACGCAGTGCGGGTACGCAGTACGATCTCGCCACCTTCCGGCCCTAAGGCTTGCAGGGCATTGCGCACGATATTCAGCAAAACCTGTTCTATCTGGTCCGGGTCGTGCAATAACTCAGGCAGGCTCGGATCGTAATCACGAATTAGCGTAACGTTTTCTGGTACTTCCATCGAAACCAGCGCGACCACACGCTCCGCTACTTTGTGAATACTTTCCGTGACGTGCATGCCCGGTTGTTGCGGTCCTAACAGACGGTCGACCAGATTACGCAGGCGGTCGGCCTGCTCAATAATGACTTTGGTATATTCGGTCAGCGCCGGGTCCGGGAGCGCTTTACTGAGAAGCTGTGCCGCGCCGCGTAACCCGCCCAGCGGGTTTTTGATTTCATGCGCCAGCCCGCGTACCAGATCGCGGGCGGCAATTTGCTGGGCATGCTGGAGTTGTTCCTGACTCAGACGGCGCTGGTTATCCATTGGCGCCATCTCCAGCAGGATCAAGCCATCAGGCAGCCTCTGGGCGGTCACAGAGAGGATATGTGAGTGGCTGTCTATCACCAGCGTCACTTCGTTATCCGTAAAGCCCTGACCGGCTTCCAGGCTCTCACGCAGCAGTCCGATGTTTAACGAGAAATAACTCAACAGATCGGGCAGCGGTGTACCAAACAGTTTGCGGGAGCTTTGAGCGAGCAGCTGTTGTGCCGCCGGGTTGGCGTAATGTATCGACAGCTCATCGTCGACGAGTAAGATGCTATTGATTAAAGAATTGAGGATCTGCCCAGCATCGGGCAGCGTGCCGGTTGCCATTCAGCAGTCTCCTGAAAAGTGTTGCACCATTTTAGTGCATTATAGCTTTTTATGGATAAAAAGCGCGAGAAAGCAGGTTGTTAGTGGAGAAAAAAGCCCATCGTGTGATGGGCTGAAAGTTTCCACGGCAACTCAATTCCAGGTTATCGCGCCAACGCGTGACGCGACCTTCTCTGGAAAGTACAACTCAAACGATCAAACGCTGTAGTACAGCTCAAACTCTACCGGGTGCGGCGTCATGCGCACGCGGTCATCTTCTTCGCGACGCAGCGCAATGTACGCATCGATAGCTTCATTGGTGAACACGCCGCCTGCAGTCAGGAACTCGCGGTCCAGATCCAGTTCTTTCAGTGCTTCTTCCAGAGAACCCGCAACCTGTGGGATCTCTTTCGCTTCTTCAGGCGGCAGGTCGTACAGGTTTTTGTCCATCGCTTCGCCCGGGTGGATCTTGTTCTTAATACCGTCAAGACCCGCCATCAGCAGCGCGGCAAAGCACAGGTACGGGTTAGCAGCCGGGTCCGGGAAACGCACTTCGATACGACGCGCTTTCGGAGAAGCTACCACCGGAATACGGATGGAAGCAGAACGGTTACGGGCAGAGTAAGCCAGCATAACCGGCGCTTCGTAGCCCGGGACCAGACGTTTGTAGGAGTTGGTGGTCGGGTTCGCCAGGGCGTTGATCGCTTTAGCGTGTTTGATAACGCCGCCGATGTAGTACAGCGCCTGCTCAGACAGACCCGCATATTTGTCACCGGAGAACAGGTTTACGCCATTCTTGGACAAGGACATGTGGCAGTGCATACCGGAACCGTTATCGCCGAACATTGGTTTTGGCATAAAGGTCGCAGTTTTACCGAAACGGTGAGCAACGTTGTGCACCACATATTTGTAGATCTGAATTTCGTCCGCTTTTTTGGTCATGGTGTTGAAGCGGGTTGCGATTTCGTTCTGGCCAGCGGTTGCCACTTCGTGGTGGTGCGCTTCAACAACCAGACCCATTTCTTCCATGATCAGACACATGGTAGAACGGATGTCCTGAGAAGAATCTACCGGAGGAACCGGGAAGTAACCGCCTTTCACGCCAGGACGGTGACCTTTGTTACCACCTTCGTATTTGGTGGAGGAGTTCCATGCGCCTTCGATATCATCGATAGCCACGTGGGAACCGGAAATGGACGCGCCGAAACGGATGTCGTCAAACAGGAAGAACTCTGGCTCTGGCCCGAACAGAACGGTATCTGCGATGCCGGTAGAACGCAGGTACTCTTCAGCGCGTTTAGCGATGGAGCGCGGGTCACGGTCGTAGCCCTGCAGCGTACCTGGTTCCAGGATATCGCAACGGATGATCAGGGTAGACTCTTCAAAGAACGGGTCGATGAGAGCAGTAGACGCATCTGGCATCAGAACCATGTCTGATTCGTTAATACCTTTCCAGCCACCGATTGAGGAGCCGTCAAACATTTTGCCTTCTTCAAAGAATTCGGCATTTACCTGATGAGCAGGAATAGTGACGTGCTGTTCTTTACCTTTGGTATCAGTGAAGCGCAAATCAACAAACTTCACTTCGTGTTCATTCAGCATCGTCAAAACGTGTTCAGCGGACATACTTACTCTCCCGGATTGGTCATGGTCGTCGTGGTAACGAAGTCTTCAATTCTGCAAAAAATTGGCCGTGTCGCCGTAAAAAAGATAAAGCGAAATCTGTGCCAACTTTTAAATTGCCCCTAAAAGGCGTTATCATGCGCACTATCGTGCAAAGGGGCTGCACCATGAAGGATGTATTGCACCATTATAGTGCTTTAATGTGAACATTAAGCACCATATTGGTGCAAAGCACCCCAGATTACCCCTTTTAACGCTCCGTGAATGTGATCACAAAGAAACTCTGCAATACTTGTTTGCGGAGGATGTTTGTGATCCTGTTTTGTACTGCGATTAATCCGTGTACAATAACGCGCTATTTCTAAAATGCCTGAGGCAAAGTTGTGATCGAAAATTTGCGTAACATCGCCATCATCGCGCACGTAGACCATGGTAAAACGACCCTGGTAGACAAGCTGCTCCAACAATCCGGTACGTTCGATGCACGTGCTGAAACCCAAGAGCGCGTGATGGACTCCAACGATTTGGAGAAAGAGCGTGGGATTACCATCCTCGCTAAAAACACCGCTATCAAATGGAATGACTACCGTATCAACATCGTTGACACCCCGGGGCACGCCGACTTCGGTGGTGAAGTTGAACGTGTAATGTCCATGGTCGACTCCGTGCTGCTGGTGGTGGATGCAATGGATGGTCCGATGCCGCAGACGCGCTTCGTGACCAAAAAAGCCTTTGCCCATGGCCTGAAGCCAATTGTTGTTATCAACAAAGTTGACCGTCCTGGCGCGCGTCCTGACTGGGTTGTTGATCAGGTATTCGACCTGTTCGTTAACCTCGACGCTACCGACGAGCAGCTGGACTTCCCGATCGTTTACGCTTCCGCGCTGAACGGTATCGCAGGTCTGGATCACGAAGATATGGCGGAAGACATGACCCCGCTGTATCAGACCATCGTTGATCGCGTACCAGCTCCGAACGTAGACCTTGACGGCCCGCTGCAGATGCAAATCTCTCAGCTGGACTACAACAACTACGTTGGCGTTATCGGTATCGGCCGCATCAAACGCGGTAAAGTTAAACCGAACCAGCAGATCACTATCATTGATAGCGAAGGCAAAACCCGCAACGGTAAAGTCGGTAAAGTTCTGACCCACCTGGGTCTGGAACGTATCGAGAGTGATATTGCCGAAGCAGGCGATATCATCGCGATCACCGGTCTGGGCGAACTGAACATCTCCGACACCATCTGCGACCCGCAGAATGTCGAAGCGCTGCCGGCTCTGTCCGTTGATGAACCGACCGTAACCATGTTCTTCTGCGTAAACACCTCTCCGTTCTGTGGTAAAGAAGGTAAATATGTTACCTCTCGTCAGATCCTTGACCGCCTGAACAAAGAGCTGGTGCACAACGTTGCGTTGCGCGTTGAAGAAACCGAAGATGCGGATGCGTTCCGTGTATCCGGTCGTGGTGAGCTACACCTGTCTGTTCTGATCGAAAACATGCGTCGTGAAGGTTTCGAAATGGCGGTTTCCCGTCCGAAAGTTATCTTCCGCGAAATCGATGGCCGTAAACAAGAGCCGTTCGAAAACGTAACGCTGGACGTTGAAGAGCAGCATCAGGGTTCTGTGATGCAGGCGCTGGGTGAGCGTAAAGGCGATCTGAAAAACATGAATCCAGATGGCAAAGGCCGCGTACGTCTTGACTACGTGATCCCAAGCCGTGGTCTGATCGGCTTCCGTTCAGAATTCATGACCATGACCTCCGGTACCGGTCTGCTGTATTCCACCTTCAGCCACTACGACGACGTTCGTGCGGGTGATGTGGGTCAGCGTCAGAACGGCGTACTGATCTCCAACGGCCAGGGTAAAGCAGTTGCGTTCGCACTGTTCAGCCTGCAGGACCGCGGTAAGCTGTTCCTGGGTCACGGTGCTGAAGTTTACGAAGGCCAGATCATCGGTATTCACAGCCGCTCTAACGACCTGACCGTAAACTGCCTGACTGGTAAGAAACTGACCAACATGCGTGCGTCTGGTACTGACGAAGCAACGGTTCTGGTTCCGCCGGTTAAGATGACTCTGGAGCAGGCTCTGGAATTCATCGATGACGACGAACTGGTAGAAGTGACTCCAACCTCTATCCGTATTCGTAAGCGTCACCTGACTGAAAACGATCGTCGCCGTGCAATGCGTGGCGCGAAAGAAGAGTAATTAACGCTCTTTCTCAGGTAAGCATAAAAAAGCCGCTGATTATCAGCGGCTTTTTTTATCTCGGGAGTATCAGAAGAAATACTTTGCCCCAACACGAATCTGATTTTGTTCGCGATGATAGGGTTCCACATTACGATCTAACCAGCGTAATTCCAGGTAGGGCAACCAGTGTTCATTGATACGATACTTAAAGGTATTCGTAATTTCCCAGTGATGATCTTTTCCGTTACTGCTGTTGAAGTCATTGACTCGTATAAAATAGTGCGGCTCAAAGGTATAGGAAAATTTATCGGTGATGGTAAAGTTCCAGTAATTACCTATTTCATAGGTATCGTTATTATCCTGATCACCGTTTAGATCGGTTGAACTATAGTTATTATGGTTATAACGGTTACGCACGGTAAGATTAAACCACGGGGTAAATTTATAGTTAACATCCAGATAAGCCGCGCCACCAGAACCCGTACTCTTATCGTTTATCAATCCACCGGGCTGGATAGTTAATTTATCCGTTGGTTTAAATAAAGGATACCAACCTTCTATTTCGTTATAGCCGTGTTTTAACTCATCCTTACGTTGCATGGTGTAGGTGTTGGTGAGCATGATACCTGCGCCCATATCGGAGTTATAGCCAACGCGCATCATCACTTCTATCTGATCGGATGCCAGATTATATGCCTCACGGTTCTCGATATAGGCACCCGCAAAAACAGAAGTAGAAGCAACAGAGGATAAGAGAATTAGTGTTGTTAACTTTTTCATAATAAATCCATTTTTTAAGCGTAGGGAGGCCGCCATCCATTAAGATGGAGTAGGCGGCTATTATTTTTATACGTTTACAGCAGAGGTATTATTTTTAGTGGTAACAGGCTCCGATAGAGCATTGTTTTTCTTCCGTTGGCTGATTTCCTCAATAATAAAAGCAAAGCGAGTCTCGTTGAGCTTATAAAATAAACCCATCGTGAATGCAGCGATAATGGCCAGCCCACAAGGCCAGAGGAAAATAAGCTGACGCAGGCCGAGCAAAGTTGCATCGCTTTGGGTTATGTTGGGGATATAACCGATTTGCGTCAGCATGATGCCCGGCAGGAACCCAGCGAGCGCAGCGGAAATTTTGCGCGAAAAGGTATAACCCGTATACACCGAGCCTTCAGCGCGGATCCCCGTTTTCCATTCGCCATAATCGACCGTATCCGGAACCAGCGCCCAGTTCAGGCTGTTTACGAATGCTGTCCCGAAGAAAGCCATACAGGAGAACGTCACGAATAAAAATGACGTACTGCCCCAGAAAAAGTTCAGTACATCGCCAATAGCCCATAATGCCAGACCGCCGAGATAAACCTGCTTTTTACCGAAGCGTTTCACGGCCGCAGGAACCAGCAGCACACCGACCAAAATGCATCCCATGCTGAAAAAACCCATCCACGACAGCAGATGAATATCGTTGAGCACGTACTGGGTGTAATACACCTGGATTGCCAGTTTGATGTTGAATGCGGCCAGTGTGCACAGGTTGGCAACACACAGCACCAGCAGCGGAGGGTTACGGAAAATGGCACAGAACGATTTGAGAATGCTGGGCTTATGGTGATCCGGCACGATTTCGATATAGCGTTCTTTCACACCGCTAAAGCACCACCACATGCTGAACAGTCCGCAGACCGAAAAGATCAGTGCGGCAATCAGATAACCCAATGAGGGGGAACTGACAAATAGCGCCTGAATCGGCATAAAACCAACGGTGCACAATAACAGGCCAATGGTGGCGCCACCCTGACGCCAGGCGGCGAGCTGAGCGCGTTCATGTGGATTTTTCGTGATTGCAGGCACCATCGCGCCGTAGGAGCAGTTCATCAGGCTATAGAACAGACCGAACAGCATAAACAACACCGTCGCCAGCCCGGTTTTCACCGTGAGCGTAAAATCTGTCGCTAAAAACTGGGCGCTGGCCACGACTGCGACAGGAAATGACGCATACAAAATAAAGGGCCTGAATTTCCCTTTTGCGCCAATATTTCGCCTTGAATCCAGCAATACACCGGTCAGCATATCGGTAAAGGCGGTGAAGAATTTCGCCACCAGAAAGATAATCCCACCGTAATATGCGGGCATCCCTAGTTCATCGGTATAAAATTTAAGCAGATACAGCGTGCCGATACACAGCATCAAATTTGAGCCGAAGTCACCCACTCCGTAGGCGAATTTTTCACGCAGGCTCAGTTTTAGCGTTAGCGGATCATGAAAAGACATAATCGCTCCTCAATAGCGCCCCGCAGAGCGCTATTCATTATTATTATCAAACGGGTTGTTTACGTGCTTCTATCTCTTCAACGATGCGGACATACATCTTTTCGTTGAGATTGTAGAAACAGCCCATTGCGACGATGGTGATGACTGCCAGGGCACACGGATAAATAAAGATCAGCTGCCGCAAACCTTCGACCGTATTTGCAGATTGCACCACGTTGGGGACGTAGCCGATTTGCGTCAGCATCCAGCCTGGGAAGAAGCCTGCCAGCGCCTGTGAAACTTTACGGAAGAAGGTGAAGCCAGTGTATACCGTGCCTTCAGAACGTACGCCGGTTCGCCATTCGCCATATTCCACCGTATCGGAGACCAGCGCCCAGTTCAGGCTGTTAACGAATGCTGAGCCGAAGAACGCCAGGCAGGAGAAGGCGACAAAGCTGACGGAACCGCCACCAAAGAAGTAGTTAAGCAAATCCCCCGCAACCCAAATTAGCAAACCGCCAATGTAGACTTTTTTCTTGCCGAAACGTCTAACCATTCCTGGCATCAAGAAGACGCCGATGAAGATACAGCCCATGCTGAAAAAGCCCATCCAGGAAAGGAGGATTGGGTCATTCAGTACGTACTGGGTGTAATAGACCTGAATTGCCAGCTTAACGTTAAATGCGCCAAGCGTACAAAGGTTGGCAACGCACAGAATAAACAGAGGGCGGTTACCGGCGATGGCGCGGAAGGATTGCAGTAATCCCGGTTTTTGCGCGGCATCCACGGGTTTCACTTCCACGTAGCGTTCTTTAACCCCGGCATAGCACAGCCACATAAATAACAGGCCAAACAGCGAGAACAACGTGGCGGCGAAAATATAAGCCAGCTGTGAATTGCCTTCGATCAGGTTCATCACCGGGACAAAGCCGACGGTGCACAGCAGCAGGCCGAGCGTTGCGCCTCCTTGTCGCCAGGCAGCCAGCGACGCGCGTTCGTCCGGGTTTTTCGTGATTGCAGGCACCATCGCGCCGTAAGAGCAGTTCATCATGCTGAAGAACAGTCCGTACAGCATAAACAGCACCGTTGCCATGACCGTTTTACCAGTGACTTCAAACGGTGTTCCGACAAAGTTGGCAATCGCCAGCAAGGTAACCGGAAATGCGGCATAAAGGACGAATGGACGGAATTTCCCTTTTGGGCCGATTTTGCGGCGCGAATCGAGCATAATCCCGGTGCCCATATCGGTAAATGCGGTAAAAAACTTGGCAATAAGGAAAATGATACCGCCATAAGTTCCCGGTAAACCAAGGACATCGGTATAAAACTTGAGTAAATAGAGCGTCCCAATATCCAGCAGGATATTGGAGCCTAAATCACCCATCCCATAGGCGAGTTTTTCTTTGAACGGCAAGCGTAGGGTTGCCGGATTAGAGGAAGTCTGACTCATTATTATTCTCCATGTGCCCGCGAGTTGCCCCGCGGGCGAGCCGTGTTAGATGTTGCGTAAAGTGGCAAACAGTGACGCCCATTCACTCTTCGCGCGATAAAACACCGGAGGCTGGCCAATCGGCGCATCAACGGTAATTTCACCTCCCTGGTAAGTTTCCCCGGTCCAGACGTGGACCCAGCTATCCTCTGGCAGATACAGCGTCCAGTTTTGCTGGCCCTGTTCGTGAACTGGCGCCACCAGCAGCTCTTGTCCCAACAGGTACTGATACTTCAGGGTGTAGGTGCGCGCATCGTCTTCGTAATGCAGGAACAGCGGGCGCATTACTGGCAGACCGGTGGCGCTGTTTTGCGCGACGGCCTGTTTGAGATACGGTTTCAGGGTGGTGAAGACGGTGGTCATGCGGGCAAAGTGGGCAATAGTCTCTGCATCGCCATCAAACTGCCAGTTATCGCCAGGGCGGTTACCTTCGTGGGTGCGCATCATCGGCGTGAAGGCGCTGAAGTCACACCAGCGCAGCAGCAGTTCTTTGCTGCGTTTCATGTCAAACAGGGTGGTGTAGCCGCCGATATCGCTGTGGTGCAGACCGTGGCCGGTCATCGCCAGCGATAGCGCCGCAGGAACGACGGAAGCCAGACCGTCATCGAGGCTCCAGTCAACGTTCTGATCGCCTGCCCACATCATGGTGGAGTACTTCTGGCTGCCGGTGTAGCCCGCACGCATAAAGAACAGGATCTCGCCGAGTTTGCCGGTTTCCTGTAACGCTTCGTAGTTGCATTTGGCCCACAGTGCGGGCCAGGCGTTATGCATAATTTCAGCGCTGACGCCGTTGTGCAGATACGTATCGGTTGGCAGATATTCGCCAAAGTCGGCCATCCAACCGCCGCAGCCCAGCTCAATCATGTTCTTTTTGATGACTTCTTTGAACCAGTCGTAGGCTTCGGGGTTGGTCAGATCGACCACTCCGCCGTAAAACTCGCCGAACTCAACCAGATAGTCATCGCCCGAAGCATCTTTCGCCAGATAACCGTGTTTGGCTGCTTCGGCGCAGAGATCTTTGTCGCTGGCGACGTACGGGTTGATATAGGAGAGGAACTGCACGCCTTCTTCTTTCCACTGCTTAATACGACTGTCCAGTTGCGGGTAGTTGTCGCTGTTCCACTTCCAGTTCCACATTACGCGCTTGCCAAAGGAGGTCATGCGGATCCCGGACCAGTCCTGCGCCCAGATGCCGTTTACCTTCACGCCAGCGTTACGCATGGTGTCCAGTTTGTTCTGACAAACCTCAGTCCCGCCCTGAATACCGAGCGTGACGCCGTCGTAAATCCAGTCCGGCAGCTCCGGCTGGCGGCCTAACAGCGCGGTCAGTTTTTCCAAAAGAGAGATGTAGGTTTCGGCGCACTCAAGACGCAGAGTCGTTTTATCTTCCCACAGAGCGAGTTCGTGATACTCCGGTGCGCTGAAGTCGAAATTCATATAGCAGCTGTTATCAACGTGGCAATAATACTTCTGTGTACTGACAAAGGTTGGCTGCGGGAAGAAGGTCCAGTAGTAGTCACCGCCGGCATTTTCTTTGCAGTCGGCCTGCCACGTGACATAGCTGTTTTTGTTGCGGCCCACGCCCTGTTCGCTGGTCCACAGTGGGAATGGCTTACCGCGCAAATCGAAGTAAGAGAACTGTTCGCCGCAGCCGTAAATATGATCGTCCGGCCTGGCGGCCAGGCGCAGCCAGATACGGTTATGGCTGCGTTCCTCGTTATGGAGGTCAAGCTTCAGGCGGCCCTGTTCATCGGTGGAGATGTGCAGCGTGGCGTTGATGGTATTACCGCGGCTGAAATCGACCCGCCAGCCGTCAGGCGACTCGCTAACCGTGGCGTCGGTCAGGGCAATCTTTTCATTGAGCTTGTCTTTAATGCTGAAGTTACCGCGGAACATATCAATGTCGGCAACGCCAGCGCCGATCCACAGGCAAGGGGTCTCTGCGCTGTGACGTAAGATCAGGCGCTGGTGGTACGTCAGCGTAAATCCATTTTGTAACGTCGTCAGTTCTAATGCGGTGGACCGTTGTTGTAGCGAATTCATTTTCGTCTCCGTAAAAATAGGGTGTTTCGGTAATTTGTCGGAAATCTGTTATTCACTGCCGATTAAAAAATGCATTTGATGCGTTTCTCCGGGCGCGAGATGAATCAGGCTTACCCCGGAGTTAAAGGCGTCGGGCGGGCAGGTCATCGGTTCTACTGCCAGGCCGCGCCGTGCTAATTTTTCGCCGCTATACACCTGCAGCCAGGGCTGGTGGCTGCGTAAATACGTCGACATGTTTTGAGCGGGACTTGTCATCCTGACCTCCCACTCAGCGTCAGGCTGTAAGGTCCTGAACGTCTGATCGAGAGTGGTTTGCGCGATTAAGCGCGGCGTTGTGAAATTGCGTTCATCACAGGTTTCTTCACTCGCCGGGAGCGTTAATTCACAGCTATCGATGGGTTGCAAATTGCAGGTCAGGTAGGGATGTGCTCCCGCGCCATACGGGGCGATTTCGTCACCCACATTCTGTGTACGAATAAAGACGTGCAGTCCGCGGGCAGCATCCAGCCGGTAAATCACCTCTGAATGCAGCGCGAAGGGATAACCATAAGAAGGCGGTAGAAAAATCGTCAGCGACACTTCCGTGTTTGACAGTTGGTTAATCTGCCAGTCTCGCCAGGCCAGTAATCCATGAATGGCGGTATGCGAAACAAGGTCGTTAACGGCAAGCTGAAAGATCTTGCCGTTATGTTGATAGCAGCCGTCTGCAATACGGTTTGGCCAGGGAATTAACACTTTTCCCAAATGTGCCAGCGGCATCTCTTCCGGCTGATGTGGAATAACGATGTGACGCCCAAGGTGCGTCAATTCTGCTAACCCAGCGCCAACCGTGACGATTTTCGCCTGGTAATGGCCAGCCTGAAGATGAAGGGTTTTTCCACCGCTATGCATGACTGCTCACCTCGTGACTTATTTGGCGTTGATATCCAGCAGACCGGCTGCAACTGCCGGTGCAAGACCCGGAGCCAGCGGCAAACGTGGGATCACGAGGCAGTGCAGCAGATGGTAAATATCCTGCTTACCGTCCCAGACTTTGGTGGTCACCTTGTTATCGGTATCCAGTTCCTGCCACCATGAACCGGTCTCGTAGTCCATCAGATATGTGATGCAGTAATCCCACCACTTCTGATACCAGGCTTCGTACTGACTGTCGCCGGTGAGGGTGTAGAGGGCGTAGGCGGTGCCCATGGCCTCGACTATCGGCCAACGCACTCTTTCGCGCACGATGGGTTTTCCGTCCCAGTCTACCGAGTAGACAAAGCCGTCTGCGCCGTCCGGCGCCCAGGCATCGCGGATAGTGGCGTGGAACAGACCCTTGGCATCTTCCAGCAACCAGGCGGGAGGCGTTTCAAAGCGGGCCTCCAGCGCGGCATGCAGATGCAGCATCAGGCGGCCCCACTCGATCCAGTGGCCCGGCGTGCCGCCATAGGCGCGGAAACGATGCGCTGGATTCTCTTTGTTGTAATCGCGGATTGGGTTCCACTGTGAATCGAAGTGTTCGTTGACGCGATATTCCCCGCTGCGAGCCACGTCGTGAATAATGACCGATGCGATACGCAGCGCGCGATCGAGCCATTTGCGGTCATGAGTAACGTCATAAACGATCAGGAAAGCTTCAACCGCGTGCATGTTGGCGTTGCCGCCGCGGTAATCTTCCGTCTGGCTGAAGGCTTCGTCCCAGGACTCCAGACACATCTGCTCATCTTCGCTCCAGAAGTACTTCTCAATCACGTCGATAGCGTCATCCAGCAATTGTCTGGCCTGCGGATGCCCGGTAGTGACTGCGCTTGCTGCGCCAAGCAGAACAAAGAAATGCTGATAGCCCTGTTTGGAGGCATCCATCACGCCTTCGTCATTTACGCAGGCGTACCAGCCGCCGTAACGTGTGTCGCGTAGCGCGCCGTTCAGCGCCTTAATTCCGTGATCAACTAGCTGATATGCGCCGGGGCGACCCATGGATGCCGCAACGGAGTAAACGTGCAGCATGCGGGCGGTGATCCACAGATGCGTACCCATATCCGCTCTGACCTGACCACTATTTCCCAGCCAGCCAAAACCGGTAGGGACAGCAGCATTTTTACCAAAGTTAAAAATGCGGTCAGTTTCCTGCTCCAGCCAGCGGTTGTGGCTTAAGGTGTTAAACCATTTCATGCTTTGATCCTCGATTAACGGCGGGCCATCATTTCGTCGACGATATCGCCCAGACGCTGCAACTTAGGTGCGGAAACATCACGCAGCATCAGTTCGGTATCCGGCAGGCCAACAACCGATGACCACACCGCACGTCCGGCCAGGAAGCCGGATGCGCCAGCGGTCATTGCTACGCTGACCGCGCGCGGGAACAGTTTTTCATCTACACCAGAGGAGAGAATGACCCACGGCATGTTGATGTTTTCATTCAGGCGCTGAGACGCGCTAAGCAATTCTTGTTGGGTCCCTTTGCCGTATAGCGGCATTTCGACCTTGTAGAGATCGGCACCGCTATCACCCAGTTCTTTTGCGGCATCGATAATGGCCTGTTCGCGATCGAACTTATCGCCACGACGCGGTGGACGAACAACAGGCTCGATGATGCTCAGCAAGCCATTGGAATGGCATAGCTCATTGAATTCTTTCACCATATCAAGACGCTGTTGGGCATCTTCATCGCTACGCCACAGCACCAGCAGTTTGAGAGCCTTGGCACCATCTTGCTTCACGGCCTGCGGGTTGATTTTTTTATCAATCACCACGCTATCGACCGGAATACCGTTACCCGGAATAAACTCATCAGCGGCCACAATCATGGCGCAACTTTTGGCGACCGCGTTTTGCTCTACAACCTGGCGGTAGCAGAACTGCTGATCGACCAGAATGGCGGAGGCATAGGGGGACAGGATCTTCGCCGCATTGACTTTGAAATCGGTCAGCACGCTGTCATTGACCGGGGATTTTGCACCCGCTGCGGCAAACATTAAGCGCATGGCTTCGCGCTGATCGACCGCCAGCATGGCAAATCCGCCAGAAGCTCGGGTGATATCTTTCAGGGTGTACTTCGTCATTGCTCAATCCTTACTTATCTGTGTGTTTATTTAGCCCGGCGGATGCGCGAACCTGTTCAAGAATTGCGGTCCAGTCTTCCCGGCCACGGCCAGCGGCACGGGCCTGGTTATAAACTTCGCGGGAGGCGGCGCCGAGCGGCATCGGCACATGTAGTTGGTTGGCAACGTCCAGCGCGATGCCAAGATCCTTGTGAGCTAAATCGATCATGAAGGCCGGGGAAAGATCGCCTTTCAGCACTTTGTTCGGCCAGGAGGTAGTGAAGTGGCCTTTCCCGGCGGGGGTGCCGCTCATCACTTGCAAAGCTACATCGAAGGAGAGGCCGAGCGCTTCGCACAGCACGGCGGCTTCGGCAGAAAGAGCGTTCAATGCGATACTCATGTAGTTGTTGATGAGTTTCACGCGGATCCCCATACCGGGACCCCCTGCATTGATCAATTCATTACCCATCGCCATCAGAACCGGTGTGGCGCGTTCTACCTGCTGTGCCGTTCCACCTGCCAGTAGCAATAGCGTTCCCGCGATAGCGTGATCGGAGGTGCGTCCAACCGGGCAATCCATCATGTCGAAGCCTTTGGCACGCATATCGGTAATTAGTTTGTCGGTTTGCAGCGGGTGAATGGTGGACATATCAATCACCAACGACTGTGGGGAGAGGCTTTCGCAGATACCCTGCTCGCCGAACAGTACGCTGCGTACCAGATCGCCGTTTGGCAGCATGGTGATGACAAATTCTGCCCCTTTTGCGGCCTGAGCCGGGTTGCTGGCAGGCAGTGCTCCTTTTTCCACCAGGCGCTGAACGGCATCCGGGTTAACGTCAAAGACGCTGAGTTGATGACCCTGCTTCAGCAAGTTGCTCGCCATGGGTGAACCCATCTGACCTAATCCGATAAATGCTATAACTGCCATAACGTTCTCCTGAGACGTGGATGTCATTTTTTGTCATTTAAGGTCGTTTGTTTTTGTCTGTTTTTGATCGTATTTGTAATTTATGGTCAAAAAATTGACAGCCGTCACTTTTTAAACATTTTGTGAAATTAAAATGGTCCCATCTTGAAACGCCTAAGGAATGACCATGATTCGTATTGCTTGTGTAGGTATTGCCGTGATGGATCGCATCTATTACGTGGAAGGATTACCGACTGAGGGGGGTAAGTATGTGGCGAAGCGTTATACGGAAGTGGGCGGTGGGCCTGCTGCAACGGCCGCAGTGGCTGCAGCGAAGCTGGGCGCACAGGTGGACTTTATTGGCCGTGTGGGCGATGACGACACCGGAAATAGCCTGCTGGCGGAGCTGGAATCCCTGGGGGTAAATACCCGCTACACCCGGCGCTATGCAGGGGCGAAGTCTTCGCAATCGGCAATTATGGTTGATGCGCAAGGGGAACGGATTATCGTTAACTATCCCAGCCCGGATTTATTGCCGGATGCTGATTGGCTCAATGAGATCGATTTTTCCCAGTGGGATGTGGTGTTGGCGGATGTTCGCTGGCACGAAGGGGCCAGGCAGGCGTTCGCGCTGGCGCGTCAGGCGGGTGTGATGACGGTACTGGATGGTGACGTAACGCCACAAGATATCAGCGAGCTGGTGGCGTTAAGCGATCATGCTGCGTTCTCTGAACCTGGTCTGGCACGTTTAACCGGGATAAATGATTCTGAAGCTGGACTGAAACAAGCAAAAACGCTCACAAATGGTCATGTTTATGTGACACGAGGGAGCGAAGGCTGTGACTGGATAAAAAATAATACGTTGCAGCATCAATCTGGATTTAAAGTTGATGTTGTGGATACTACGGGAGCTGGAGATGTTTTCCACGGTGCGCTCGCATTCAGCCTGGCTGGGGGCGATGCTCCAGAAGAGGCCGTCAGGTTTGCCAGCGGAGTTGCTGCGTTAAAATGCACGCGTCCGGGAGGAAGGGCCGGAATCCCTGACTGTGATCAAACCCGATCTTTTCTGTCACTTTTTGTATAAAATGCCAGGGCAATGGTTTTTCGAGGAAATTTCATGAGTCTTACCGAACTGACCGGTAACCCGCGACACGATCAACTGCTTATGCTGATTAGCGAGCGCGGTTATATGAATATCGACGAGCTGGCCAGCCTGCTGGACGTGTCCACGCAAACCGTACGTCGCGATATTCGTAAACTCAGCGAGCAAGGGTTAATTACGCGTCATCATGGTGGCGCGGGTAGAGCCTCCAGCGTGGTGAATACGGCGTTCGAGCAGCGTGAAGTTTCCTGGACGGAAGAGAAAAAAGCCATCGCGGAAGCGGTGGCTGACTACATTCCCGATGGGTCAACGGTGTTTATTACCATAGGCACCACCGTTGAGCAGGTAGCACGTGCGCTGTTAAACCATAATCATTTGCGCATTATTACCAATAGCCTACGCGTGGCGCACATTCTGTATAACAACCCACGTTTTGAAGTCATGGTGCCGGGGGGAACGTTACGCTCGCATAACAGCGGCATCATTGGCCCTTCTGCCTCGGCATTTGTGGCTGATTTTCGGGCCGACTACCTGGTTACCAGCGTTGGCGCGATCGAAAATGATGGTGCGCTGCTGGAGTTTGATGTCAACGAGGCCAGCGTGGTGAAGACGATGATGGCCCATTCAAGGCATATTCTGTTGGCTGCGGATCATACGAAATATACGGCTTCTGCCGCGGTAGAGATTGGCAACGTGTCTCAGGTGACCGCGCTGTTTACCGATGAATACCCAGGTCCCGCATTGCATAATTTACTCCAGTCACAGCAGGTGGAAATTGTGCAAGTGAGTCCTTCACAGGATGATGCTCTGGCAGTGTAATTCTCCCAATGATGGCTCGATAAGTTCGTAGCCATCACTCTCGCATAGTCAAACTTCTCCTTTCCCGCTACAGTTATTCATCCACGGCGAATAAGGAGAAGGGCATGCTCTATATCTTTGATTTGGGTAATGTGATTGTCGATATCGACTTCAATCGCGTGTTAGGTACTTGGAGCGATCTGAGCCGTGTACCGCTGGCTTCGTTAAAGCAAAGTTTCACCATGGGAGAGGCTTTTCACCAGCACGAGCGAGGTGAAATAACGGATGAAGCCTTTGCCGAGGCGATATGTCATGACATGGCGCTACCGTTAAGCTATGAGCAGTTCTCCCATGGCTGGCAGGCCGTTTTTGTTGCCTTGCGTCCTGAAGTCATCGACATCATGCAAAAGCTGCGTGAGCAGGGGCATCGGGTGGTTGTCTTGTCGAATACTAACCGTCTGCACACGACGTTTTGGCCGGACGAATACCCCGAAATCCGTCAGGCTGCTGACCATATTTACCTTTCCCAGGATCTGGGCATGCGTAAACCGGAAGCGCGGATTTACCAGCATGTCCTGCAGTCTGAAGGTTTTTCTGCGCATGAGGCGGTATTTTTTGATGACAACGCCGATAATATTGAAGGGGCTAATCGGTTAGGGATTACCAGCATCCAGGTTGTCGATAAAACGACCATTCCGGACTATTTCGCGAAGTTGCTATGCTAAAAAATGTTCAGCAACAAGCCAGGTACCATACGCGTCCTGTTCGGGCCTGGCTGAAGCTACTATGGCAGCGCATTGATGAGGACAACATGACGACGCTGGCAGGGAATCTTGCCTATGTCTCATTGCTCTCATTAGTGCCGCTTATTGCCGTAGTTTTTGCACTTTTCGCCGCATTTCCGATGTTTTCTGACGTCAGTGTCCAGCTACGTCATTTCATTTTCGCAAACTTTATCCCAGCGACGGGAGATGTCATTCAGCGTTATATCGAACAGTTCGTCGCCAACTCGAACAAAATGACGGCCGTTGGGGCGTGTGGGCTGATTGTGACAGCGTTATTACTGATGTATTCCATTGATAACGCCCTGAATACTATCTGGCGCAGCAAGCGTATCCGGCCTAAAGTTTACTCTTTCGCCGTTTACTGGATGATTTTAACGTTGGGGCCGCTGTTGGCGGGGGCCAGTCTGGCGATCAGCTCTTATCTGTTGTCATTGCGCTGGGCCAGCGATCTCAACACGGTGATTGATAACGTCCTGCGTATTTTCCCGCTGGTGCTTTCCTGGCTCTCGTTTTGGCTGCTTTACAGCATCGTACCGACTACGCGTGTACCTAACCGTGATGCGGTTATTGGTGCCTTTGTGGCCGCGGTGTTGTTCGAAACCGGAAAGAAAGGATTTGCGCTCTATATCACGATGTTCCCGTCTTATCAGCTTATTTACGGTGTTCTTGCGGTGATCCCCATTTTATTTGTCTGGGTGTACTGGACGTGGTGTATCGTCTTGCTAGGCGCGGAAATAACTGTCACTCTCGGGGAATACCGCAAACTTAAACAAGCCGCAGAACAAGAAGAAGCAGAGCAACCATGATTGCATTAATTCAGCGCGTAACCCGTGCCAGCGTCACCGTGGAGGGCGAGGTGACGGGTGAAATTGGCCCAGGACTTTTGGTCCTGTTAGGTGTCGAAAGGGATGATGACGAACAAAAAGCGAACCGCCTGTGCGAACGCGTACTCGGCTATCGAATCTTTAGCGATGCCGAAGGCAAAATGAACCTGAATGTGCAGCAGTCAGGCGGCAGCGTGCTGGTGGTCTCGCAATTTACATTGGCGGCAGATACTGAGCGCGGCATGCGCCCAGGCTTTTCAAAAGGCGCCGCGCCCGATCGGGCAGAAGCACTGTATGAGTACTTTGTTGAGCGTTGCCGCCAACAGGAAATGAATACGCAAACCGGTCGATTCGCTGCGGATATGCAGGTTTCTCTGGTTAATGATGGCCCCGTGACGTTCTGGTTACAAGTATGAACCAGCTACCGGTGTGGCCGCGGGCAACAAGAGAGAGTACAGCTATGTATCACCTTCGAGTACCGCAAACAGAAGAAGAGTTGGAGCGTTACTACCAGTTTCGCTGGGAGATGCTGCGTAAACCGTTGCACCAGCCAAAAGGCTCCGAACGGGATGCCTGGGACGCAATGGCGCATCACCAGATGGTGGTGGACGAAGAGGGTAATCTGGTCGCGGTAGGGCGTCTGTATATCAATGCGGATAACGAAGCCTCCATACGCTTTATGGCCGTTGACCCTTCCGTGCAGGAGAAAGGGTTGGGCACGCTGATGGCGATGACCCTGGAGTCTGTGGCGCGTCAGGAAGGAGTCAAACGCGTAACCTGTAGTGCCCGTGAAGATGCGGTCGAATTTTTCGCCAAACTGGGATTTGTGAGCCAGGGAGAAATCACCACGCCGCAAACCACGCCGGTGCGTCACTTTTTGATGATTAAGCCTATTGCGACGCTGGACGATATTCTCCATCGCGGGGACTGGTGCGGACAGCTACAGCAAGCCTGGTACGAACATATTCCATTGAGTGAGAAAATGGGTGTGCGCATTCAGCAGTATACCGGGCAGAAGTTTATCACCACGATGCCCGAGACGGGCAATCAGAACCCGCACCATACGCTGTTTGCCGGGAGTCTGTTTTCCCTGGCGACGCTAACGGGCTGGGGACTTATCTGGCTGATGCTGCGTGAGCGTCATCTGGGCGGGACGATAATCCTTGCCGACGCACATATCCGATACAGCAGGCCGATCACCGGGAAACCTACCGCTATCGCCGATCTGGGCTCGCTGAGCGGTGACCTGGACCGTCTGGCAAGAGGTCGCAAGGCGCGCGTTCAGATGCAGGTTGGGGTGTTTGGCGATGACACGCCGGGCGTGGTGTTTGAAGGTACCTACATTGTGCTACCCGCAAAACCGTTTGGCGCATATGAAGAAGGCGGGAACGAGGAAGAGTAGGTCAGAGGATGTAATCATCTACTCAATGAAAGCGTCCGCCGGAAGGTTAAAGCGTTCAGCAAGTGCTTTAATGTGACTTACAGTCAGGGCTCTGCGACCATTTAAGATGTTGCTGACGTTCGATTTTGAACCAAGTTCGTTGGCAAGATCTGCTGCTTTGAGACCATATTGATCCATGAGCGTTCGCAATACTGAAACGCCAGAGGGAGTTTTCTCCAGGTGTTGGTTGAGTGCTTTGAATTCCGGCGCATGTTTTTCATATTCACTGATCCGGGCACAGAGCAATTCAAATAGTGGGTTTTCGAGATCGTTCTGGTCGACCAGAAACTCCACTAGCGCTAGTGCCCTGCGATACTCAGTGTCATTTTGGTCTTCCCCCAACAGTGGGATGGTTTTTACCGCATCGCTGAAGGTATCTACGATCTTTTTTGCGCTGGTTGCATCCATCTGACGATGAGTTCTCATTCTTTATTACCCCGATAATATGCTGTCAGTTTGTCATATTCGGCATGGGAAACGATATGTTTCACAAATATCTTATGTGACCTGAAATCTATGTAGGAAATGAGTCTCAGGCTGTTGCCAGAAACATCAATCACCCACCATTTATCTCTGTACTTAAAATTATCCAGTGAATGTATGTACTGCTTCATCTCCTCAGGCCTGGTGAATGTCTTTTTCTCCAGAACATTCAGCAAGTCAGCAAGAGCAAGCTCATGGTTTGGATACATGAGCATCGCCTCATTGAATGGTTTTCGGCTGATAACATGCACGATGTAGTTCCATTACAAAGTTTTCAACCTGAAAACAATTTAGCGCAGCATCATCAGGTTTTCAAGTTGAAAACTAAATTGAATTTTAGATTATTTTCCCTGTTGATGGACTTACAACACGCCAGGCCACATCTCGCATGGCGCTTCGTGCCGCCTGGCTCACACCTCCGAGCTGGAAAAAGCCATGGATGACACCGAGATAGCGCTGGCAAGTGCATTCCACACCCTGTTCCTGGAACCGTTGATACAGGGCCTCGCCCTCATCGCGCAGTGGGTCGAATTCGGCAGTAATGATGTGCGTGGGTGGCAGACCGGTGAAGTCTTCACGCAACAGCGGACTGACTTCAGGATGCAGTGGATCGGTTTGCGGCATATACATCTCATAGCCTGAAAGCAGCGTGTCACGCGTGATAATGTAATCCTGCCCGTTACGGGCGTAGCTCTCAAATCTGGCGGTGGCGTCCAGCATGGGGTAGATCAGCAGCAGCTGTGCAGGTTGCCATTGACGGGCGGCTTTCAGGCGTAGCGCAGTGACCAGTGCCAGATGCCCGCCCGCGCTATCGCCGACAAGCGTAATGTTCGCGCGGTCTATCCCCAGTTTCTGGGCATATTTCCAGATAGTATTGGCTCCGGTTTCGGCATCGTTATGTGCGGCCGGGAAGGTGTGCTCTGGCGCAAGTCGGTACTGCACGGCAATCACGCGACAATTACTGTAAAAAGCTAACTGCCTTAACTGGTTATCGTGAGTAGCAAAGCCACCGCTGACAAAGCAGCCACCATGATAATAAATGACGCAGGGTAATTTTCCTGTGGCATTGAGCGGCGAAACCACGCGAAACGTCATGGCATCGAGTTCAATATCTTCAACCTGGACGCGGGTTTCTGTTTCTCCTGCCAGTGTCGTGCTGGCGATGTAGCCCGCCCTCCGGTCATCAATATTCTGTTCGCGAGAAGAGGGGCGTCCCGCCGCGATAAATTCCTCCACTAACTGCGCAATCCCGCTTTCCAGTGCCATTTTTCATTGCCTTTATCTGTATGGATATACAGTTTTATAACCCGATTTGGTACGAATGAAAATGGGAAAATTGGGCTGCGTACGATTCTGGAAAGCGGCTCGCAAAAATAAAAATCGTTCGCGTAATAACTATTTTCTCGTCAGTCTCAGGTGTATGTTGTTTGAAAAATAAGCGCGAATGATATACTGGAGGTATATGTGAGTATGATGGCTGGGATGGATATGGGCAGAATTTTACTCGATTTATCAGACGACGTGATTAAACGGCTTGACGATCTCAAGGTGCAACGCAACCTGCCTCGTGCAGAACTCTTGCGGGAGGCCGTTGAGCAATATCTGGAAAGACAGGATCGGGCTGAAACCACAATTTCGAAAGCATTGGGGCTCTGGCAAGGCTGTGAGGAAGATGGCGTTGAATACCAACGTAAACTTCGTGAGGAATGGTAATGGTCAAAGGGTCTGCGCTTTTTGATACCAATATCCTCATCGACCTGTTTAGCGGGCGAAGTGAAGCAAAACTGGCGATAGAAACATGGCCGCCACAGAACGCAATCAGTCTCATTACCTGGATGGAGGTGATGGTAGGCGCAAAAAAATACCATCAGGAGGCCCGTACTCGCATTGCGCTAGGCGCTTTTAACATTATTGGAGTTTCACAGGATATTGCTGAGCGAAGCGTGAATATCAGGCAAGAATACGGGATGAAATTGCCGGATGCCATTATCCTGGCTACTGCGCAGATTCATCATCTGACACTGGTTACGCGTAATACCAAAGATTTTGCAAGCATATCCGGTGTGGTCACACCGTATACGTTATAGTCCGGGCGACCAGCGTCGCCCGGCAGTACTGGGGTTTTACTCCCCTTCACCCGGGAATAAGAACGGGTTGATGGAGCTGCGGGCAAAGCCTTCTTGCTCCATGTGGGCGTCCAGCATCAGTGACGCGAGGTCGTCGGCCACGGCCTCGACTTTCGGGTCTTTTTCCTGGTAGAGAATCTTCAGGTAAGTCCCGCAGTCGCCGCAGCTTTCGGCTTTAATTGCCGCCTGCTCGTTATCCAGCGACCAGTAGTTCAAGTCACGGCTCTGTTCGCAGTTGCTGCACTTCACGCGCACCACGTGCCACTCGGTTTCGCACAGGTTGCAGTGCAAATAACGCAGCCCCTGAGTCGTACCGATTTGCACTATGCTGGAGACCGGCATCGAACCACATACCGGGCAGAACTGACGCTGTTCACCGTACTCAGCGCGCGCTTTGCCGGGGATCAGACTTGCCATCTGCGCCCAGTAGAGCGACAGTGCGGCCCAAATGAACGGGGCTTTATCGCTACTGACGGAGGCAAAATCAGAGGCAAACAGCGCGCTGGCCATCAGCTCCAGCTCCTGCTCTGAGGCTTTTTCCAGATTCTCGATCACCGCCAGCGCAGGGCCGCTCATTTCTGGCTTCAGCTCAGCAATTAACGATTGCAGCAGTTTTTGCCAGTGCTTGTCACGTGGCAGGACGTGGATATCCAGCGGCGGCTTGCCCTGATCGTTCGCTTCTTTGATACGAGCGGTCAGATCCATCTGCAGCGGATGATCGTACAGTACCACTTCCTGTGCGTGGGCGATCAGCGCGGCAAAGCGCAGATAATCGCCCAGCGGGTTGTTTTCGGCCAGCTCGCGCAGACGTTCAGCACGACGGTTATACAAATTTTTGAGTCTGGGGAACAATAACGGCGGAATCATATCCGCCGTGCGTTTCTCGCTCGAACCCAGCTCATCTTGCGGGATTATGCGAATACTCATTCAGATGACTTTTCCTGTTTCTGGCGGACTTCTCGGTACCAGCGTGGGTGATGTTTCTTCGCCCACGATTTAGTAACCCATCCTTCCACCATCGCGGTAATGGTGCCTTTCACCCAAAGGGCGGCGTAAATGTGCACCATGATAACCACAATTAACGCTACTGCGGCAAATGAATGCAGCATTAACGCGAATCGGATCACCGGGATTGAGAAAGCAGGCGCAAAATACGGACGCCAGATGATCACTCCGCTCACCAGTAACAGCACCAGGAAGATAATCGCCGCCCAGAATACGCATTTCTGGCCGAAGTTATAACGTCCCGTGTCACCTACTTCCTCGTTGACGACAATCTTACGAATATTCTTCGCCCAAAAGATATCATCCCGATTGATTAGATTGTGGTGCCAGTAACGGAAAAACATGATGATAAAAGAGGCAAACATGATCACGCCGACAAACGGGTGCACAATTCGCGCCAGTTGCGGCGTGCCCATGATGTGCATCAGCCAGTTAAAAGACGGGAAGAGAAAACCCATCCCGCTCACTGCCGCCAGAATAAAGCAGAAGGCGGTTATCCAGTGGTTGATGCGTTCCGGCGCCGTGTAGCGCACGATGGTGTCACGTCGTTTCATTTGCGCACCTCGTCTTTCTCTTCATGCAGATTGTCTTCTTCCTCTTCCGCACGGTTTGGACCCACACCGACGTAGTGGAAGATACTGGCCGCAAATGTCGCTGCGAAGCCGACTGCTGCCAACGGTTTCCAGATGCCTTTCCAGAACTTCACGGTGGCGCTGATTTCCGGGTTCTCCGGCAGACCGTGGTACAGATTCGGCTTGTCGGCATGGTGCAATACGTACATTACGTGCGTACCGCCAACGCCTGCCGGATCGTACAGACCCGCGTTATCGTAACCACGCGTTTTCAGCTCCGCCACGCGCTCACCGGCCAGGGTTTTCATCGACTCTTTGGTGCCGAAATGAATCGCCCCGGTTGGGCAGGTTTTCACGCAGGCCGGTTCTTGCCCGACCACTACACGGTCGACGCACAGCGTACATTTGTACACGCGGTTGTCTTCCGGGTTGAGGCGCGGCACATCGAACGGGCAGCCAGCAATGCAGTAGCCGCAGCCGATGCACTGCTCGGACTGGAAGTCGACGATACCGTTGGCATACTGAATGATAGCGCCTTCAGCCGGACACGCCTTCAGGCAGCCCGGATCGGCGCAGTGCATACAGCCATCCTTACGGATCAGCCACTCAAGTTTGTCGTTCTGTTCCACTTCCGAGAAGCGCATCACCGTCCAGGATTTCGCGGTCAAATCAGCCGGGTTGTCATACACCCCAACGTTGTTGCCCACTTCATCACGGATGTCGTTCCACTCGGAACACGCCACCTGACAGGCTTTACAGCCGATGCAGGTAGTGACGTCGATAAGTTTCGCCACCTCTTCCTGGTGATCCCGCGCCTGAGGCGCGGGGGTGAAACCGTTAGTGGCGGATCGACGAATGATGTCTTGCGATTGATAAGCCATAGGTCGTCTCCGTTACACCTTTTCCACGTTCACGAGGAAGGACTTAAATTCCGGCGTCTGCGTATTCGCATCACCAACGAATGGCGTTAACGTGTTAGCGATAAAGCCTTTTTTCGCCACACCTTCGTAGCCCCAGTGAATCGGAATACCGATAGTGTCGATATCCTTACCGTTGGCCTTCAACGTGCGAATACGTTTGGTCACCACTGCTTTGGCTTTAATATAGCCGCGGTTAGAGGAGACTTTGACGGTATCACCATGAGAGATACCGAGCTTATTCGCCAGCTTCTCGCCAATTTCCACAAACTGTTCCGGCTGGGCGATAGCGTTTAGCAGCGCATGCTTGGTCCAGTAGTGGAAGTGCTCGGTCAGACGATAAGTTGTACCGACATACGGGAATTTATCCGCTTTACCCAGCGCCTCCGCGTCACCTTTAAAGATACGCGCGGCAGGGTTAGAGATAACGTTCGGGTGCAGCGGGTTAGTGCCGAGCGGCGTTTCAAACGGCTCGTAGTGTTCCGGGAACGGCCCTTCCGCCATCTTATCGATAGCAAACAGGCGTCCCATCCCTTCCGGCTGCATGATAAACGGCCCTACGTCAGTACCCGGTGCGGCGGCGCTGTAGTCTGGAATATCCATCCCGCTCCATTTCGCGCCATCCCATTTCAGGATCTGACGTTTCGGATCCCACGGATTCCCCTGCGGGTCTGCGGAAGCACGGTTATAAAGAATGCGGCGGTTAAGCGGCCACGCCCAGGCCCAACCCAGCGTATTGCCAAGGCCAGACGGATCGGCGTTATCGCGACGCGCCATCATGTTGCCTTCCGGCGTCCAGCTACCGGCAAAAATCCAGCAGCCGCTGGAGGTCGTGCCGTCATCGCGCAGTTGTGCGAACGAGCTGAGCTGTTGGCCTTTCTTGACGATTACCGCGCCGGTTGCCGGGTCGGTAATATCAGCCAGCGCTTTACCGTTACTCTCCATCGCCACTTCTTCCGAAGCCGGTTCATGCGGTGTGGAGTAGTTCCAGGTCATGCTCAGCACCTGTTCCGGGTTTGCACCACCTTGTTCGGCATACATCTTGCGCAGGCGCAGGAAGATACCGGCGAGGATTTCGCCATCGGTTGCGGCAATCCCTGGGGCATCCGCGCCTTTCCAGTGCCACTGCAGCCAGCGTCCGGAGTTAACGATCGAACCGTTCTCCTCGGCGAAGCAGGTGGACGGCAAACGGAATACTTCGGTCTGGATTTTTGACGGATCAACATCGTTCGACTCACCATGGTTCTGCCAGAAGGTGGAGGTCTCTGTGTTGAGCGGGTCGATAGTGATCAGATACTTCAGTTTGGACAGTGAAGCCACAACCTTGTTTTTGTTCGGGAATGAGGCGACCGGGTTAAAGCCCTGGCAGATATAGCCATTCACTTTGCCCTGGTTCATCATCTCGAAGTACTGCAGGACGTCGTACCCTTTATCCCACTTCGGCAGCCAGTCGAAGCCCCAGCTATTTTCTGCTGTCGCTTTATCGCCAAAGAAGGCTTTCATCATCGAAACGAAGAATTTCGGGTAGTTGCCCCAGTAGTTTACCTGACCTTCCAGCAATGGTTTTGGCGTGTTGGCGGCAAGGTAGGTTTGCAGGTCGGTCTGTTTTTCGCTTGGCAGCGTCAGATAACCCGGCAGACTCTGTGACAGCAGACCAAGGTCGGTCAGTCCCTGAATGTTGGAGTGACCACGCAGGGCGTTAACACCGCCGCCAGCCATGCCCATATTGCCGAGGAGCAACTGGATCATCGCCATCGTACGGATGTTCTGCGCACCAACGGAGTGCTGCGTCCAGCCCAGCGCGTACAGGAATGATGCGGTTTTGTCTTTGGCGCTGGTTTCTGCGATGTATTCACAGACCTTCAGGAAATCGGCCTGCGGCGTACCGCAGATATTTTCTACGACGTCCGGCGTATAGCGGGAGACGTGCTGTTTGAGCAGGTTCCATACACAGCGTGGATGTTGCAGAGTCACATCGCGTTTGGCGAAGCCGTTTTCATCCAGCTCATAGTTCCAACTGGTTTTGTCATACTTGCGTTTGTCCGCGTCGTAGCCGGTAAACAGGCCATCTTCGAAGCCAAAATCCTCGCGCACGATCAGGCTGGCGTTGGTATAGGCCTCGGTATATTCGCGGTTGAATTTTTCGTTATTCAGCAGGTACAGCATGACGCCTGACAGGAAGGCAATGTCAGTACCGGAACGAATTGGGGCATAGAAATCAGCCACCGCTGCGGTTCGCGTAAAGCGAGGATCGATGACAATCAGCTTAGCGCCGTTGTGAATTTTCGCTTCCATCGCCCAGCGGAACCCGACCGGGTGAGCTTCAGCGGCGTTACCGCCCATCACCACAACGAGGTTGGCGTTTTTAATGTCGACCCAGTGGTTGGTCATCGCACCGCGACCAAATGTTGGAGCAAGACTTGCTACCGTTGGTCCGTGTCAGACACGCGCCTGGTTGTCGACCGCGAGCATACCCAGCGCGCGGGAGAATTTTTGCGTCAAATAGCCGGTTTCGTTACTGGAAGCGGATGCACACAGCATCCCGGTGGAAAGCCAGCGGTTAACGGTTACGCCTTCGGCGTTTTGTGCAACGTAGTTAGCGTCGCGGTCTTCTTTCATCAGCTTAGCGATGCGGTCGAATGCCTCATCCCAGCTAATTTGCTGCCACTTATCTGAGCCTGGTGCGCGGTATTCCGGGAATTTCAAACGGCTTTCAGAGTGGATGAAGTCCACAAGACCTGCGCCTTTCGGGCACAGCGCGCCGCGGTTCACCGGGTGATCCGGGTCCCCTTCAATATGGAAGATGGATGCTTTGGCGTTTTTTGCTCCGTCACCGAGGCTGTACATCAACAGTCCACAGCCAACGGAACAGTAGGTGCAGGTGTTACGGGTTTCGCGGGTGCGCAGCAGTTTATATTGCCGTGTTTCCGCGAGCGCTACGCCGGGTGCAAAGCCCAGTGCCGCTGCCGTGGTGCCTGCCATACCGCCAGCGCAGATCTTAAAGAACTGCCTTCTGCTGACCTGCATGGTTTGCTCCTTGTTTCGACATTGTCACGTTCCCTTCGCATTTCTGCCATGCCAACGCGTGGGAAGTGGTTGTTATTTTTCTTTGCGGACGGGACCGCAAAGGTCCAGAATTGGGTGAATTTCCCTCCGTCCAGGAGGGATTTGTAAAGAATACCACAATGTTGGTACGCGTGTTCCAATATGGTTAAAAGAAAGTGAATAAGATTATTCAAGAAAACATTAAGAATGTGACATCTACGACAGGATCGCGTCAATTGACTCTCTGGAAGCGCGAGGATTTACAACATCCTCAGCCTGATGAAGTCGCTGAAGAAGTGCCTGTTGCGCTGGTCTATAACGGAATTTCACACGTGGTGATGATGGCGTCACCGAAAGATCTTGAGCATTTCGCGATGGGTTTTTCACTTTCTGAAGGCATTATTGAGTCCCCGCAGGATATTTACGGGATGGACGTGGTTCCTTCCTGCAACGGATTAGAAGTTCAGGTTGAGCTGTCCAGCCGTCGTTTTATGGGATTGAAGGAACGTCGTCGCGCGTTGGCCGGGCGCACCGGTTGTGGTGTTTGCGGCGTGGAGCAGCTCAATGATATTGGCAAGCCGGTCCAGCCGCTGCCGTTTACCCAGACATTCGATCTGGCGAATCTTGATAACGCTTTACGACATCTCAATGATTTTCAACCCGTGGGTCAACTGACAGGCTGCACGCACGCGGCGGCATGGGTGCAGCCTGCAGGTCATCTGGCGGGCGGACATGAAGACGTTGGGCGTCATGTCGCGCTGGATAAACTGCTGGGGCGTCGGGCGCTCGAAGGGGAAACCTGGCAACAGGGTGCGGTATTAGTCTCCAGCCGCGCCAGCTATGAGATGGTGCAGAAGTCGGCAATGTGCGGCGTGGAGATCCTGTTTGCCGTTTCTGCGGCGACAACGCTCGCTGTGGAAGTTGCCGAACGCTGTAACCTGACGCTGGTGGGTTTTTGCAAACCAGGCAGGGCGACGATCTATACGCATCCGGAGCGTCTGATCGCGAAGTGACGCCACCAGGCGGCCAGGATACTGCCTGAAAATGCCAGTTCCATTATTACGGCAACGGGCGAGCCGACAATCACATTGTTCAGTAGCCAACACAGGCTGCCGCACAATGTGTATCCGCGTAATTTCCCGCTGCGTTTTTGAAACGACGCAAAGGTCATCAGCAGGCTTCCCATCAGCGGCAAAATACTCGACAGATTTTGCCAAAGATAAACGCTACACATCAGCGACCCCAGCATAAATCCCCACATAGCCCAGCGATGAAACGTGACGATGGCCGTCGCGTACCGGCATGCGGCGATGACCATTAACCCAGCCGCAGCATCTTGATCCAAAAGATAGAAATGGATAGCGAGCAGGGAAGTGGAGGTGGTGAGCAGAGATAAGGTGATGGCCCGGCGTTGAAAATGAAAAGCGGAAATATCCAGCAAGAAGCTGATACCGGCCAGAATCTGAGAGAGAAGAAATGCGTTCATAATGTGCACCAACCGTTGCAGAGTGGCGGGACAATACTCGACGCATTCACATAAGGCGTTAGCTTTTGTTAAGACGCTGGCGAATACGAGACAGGCTAACGGGATTAATACCGATATAGTTGGCGAGATCGCGCTGAGTGAGCTGCGACTCCCAGTCCGGGAAGTGTGTTTGTACATACCGGTAGCGCTGCTCTGGGGTATTGAGCAGCAGCATTTGCTCTTTTTTCTCTTTGTAGATCAATTGCTGAATCAGTAGCTGGGTCTTAATATCCTGATTTTCCGGCGCATCCAGCAAAGCCAAAGAAATTTCACTGGTTTCTCCTGCGGTAATCATTTGCAGACTGTAATCAGCAGGCGTTTTGGTCAGCCAGTTCAGGTACAGAAAGCAGTATTCCCCGGCAAAGTAAAACTCTTTAACCCTTTCTACGCCGTTGTTTGCGTGGTACACCGCACGTGCAACGCCATGATGTAAAAGATGAATTTTACTTTGTGCCTCGCCCTGACGAAGCAACCAACTGCTAGCCGGTTGCGCTTTTCTTCTGCTACCTGCGAACCATTGTTGTTCGTGATTAAGCGCCATTTTATTTCTCAAATAATTTGAATAAGACAGGCAAATCCTTCCGCTTTTAGTTGTGTGATGAGATGGCTATTATTTATCACATCAAGGCACGGTGCCTTACTCAAACAACTAAGTTAAAGGGTTTATATCATGAAAAGCATCAAAACTTTTGTCGCAGTTATCGCTCTGGCTACTTCTTTCGGTTCATTCGCTGCTCAGACTGTTACTGCAACCGGTTCTACACTGGAAAGCGCTGAAGCAAACATTGCCGCTCAGGCTGAACGTGCAGGCGCCAGCGATTATAAAATCACCCAGGCTTACACCGGTAACCGCGTGCACATGACCGCTGAACTGCTGAAATAAGATACCTCAGTACTGTAGAAAGAGCGCCTTTGAGGCGCTTTTTTCATTTCCGGCATTCACTGCCCGAGCAATGCGATAAACGCTTTATAGTCTTTCAACCCTGCAATAATCTCTGCCGGATGGCTACTCAACACGCTGGATAAATAACTGAAGATTTTTAGTTCATGTCGTGCTTCGGCGGCGGCACAGGCGATCAGCACATGGCTGACCGGTTCGTTATTCACCAAAATAGGGTGCGCGAGGGTGATAAAGAAACCACGAAAGCGACGTTCCTGTTCACTCCAGCAGTGAGGAATTGCCAGACGATTCACTATCAGGTTTTCACCTTCATGTTCCCGGGCGCAAATGCGTAGCGCTTCGTCCTCGGTGATGTGGCCCTGTGCTACAAGTTGGCCGCAGATCCGGCCAATGATGCTCTGCCAGCTTTCGCCGCTCATATTGGCGTAATGAAAACTGCCCTGCTGTAAAAAGAATCGTTCGGGCTGCTGGCGTATAAAGGCCGTTGCGAGGAAGTGTTTTATCTGCTCGGTACCCGCCGCGGTGATAATGTTTTTGATAGTTAATGTATTTTTTAGAGATTCATCAAGCAAATAGTGACTATTATTGATGATTAACAGCGGGGTAATTTCTTCACTGATGGCGCTGACCTCACTCATATTTCGCGCAATGATCACCCGACAATTCAGTACGTCTCGCTCAATGGCCTGTTGGTTAACAGTGGCGATAGCATTCTGGTCGGATAACAAAATGACCGGCTGACGCTCGTTTTGGTGCCGCTCCAGCGCACAGGCGAAATAAAGTCCGATGAGATCGCTATCGAACAGCGGAATATCCAGTTTTTCGCGCAACAGGGCAATAAAACGCAGACTTAAATCGAAGGCGGCAGGCCAGGTAGACTTCAGGTTATGCATACTGCTCTGGCGGTGTTCCGGAACCCAAATCGGGGCAGAGACGCATCTCAGCAGATGACCGGTAATATTATCAACCAGTTGGCTATCGATAACGTTCAGCGCGGCGATGCCGGGAACACTTTTTAATAACGAAGTCACCGTCCCGGTCGAGATGGTCATGGCCTGTCGTTGTCTGATTTCCAGAAGGCCGATCAGTGTTCTGAAGGCGTTCTCACCCAGGTAAACACCTCCTTGTTCCACTGCGTTTTTCAGTGATGCATACCGACATTCTGGCCATGATCCGCAGAGCTGATTACGCAGGGCGTAGACTGCCAGCACCAGGCTTGCCAGGTACTCTCCTGAGATGAGCGGAAATTCATTAAGGTTTTCACATGCTGCATTGAGCCTGTCGATATTGTTGCGGGTAATACCCGGCAGCGGAATCAACAGCGGATCTTTTTTCAGCAGATTCGCCAGCAGGATAATGTGCTTTTCTTCCGGTTCATCAATGAAATGACCGACGCCTGGGCGGCTGGCAAGACAAAAGGCGCGCTCATAGCGTTGTTTGAGACGCGGCAGCCTGTCGGCAACCCAGGTTTCGGGTAAATTCAGCGTCGAGGCGAGCTGAAGGCGGGGGGTAAAAGGGTTCAGCAATAATATCGCCAGCAGTCGGTCATCATTATCATGGCGTTGCAGAAGCTGAAAATAACCGCGCCTGTCGACGATATCCAACTGATATCCCGCACTGCCCCCTGGCTGGATGCGGGCCTTACCGCTGAGCGTAAAATTGAGGTAGTCAAGATCGCGCAGGATGGTTCTGCCCGAAACGCCAGTTTGCCGCGCCAACTCGCCCAACGAATACGGCTGCTGTTCGAGGAGATCGACAATTTTCAACTGGCGTTCACTGAGCATCAGATTGACTCGCGAAAATCGGTGAAGGCTTTAACGTTATCCGCCGTCAGCGAGACCAGCAGCTCGCGGACCAGAGTGAACAGCGCGTCATAATCTTTCGCCGAAATCATACCGCTATTGGCGTGCAGATAGCGGGTCGGCAGGCACAGCGCCGCCACCGGACGACCGCCGCCCATCACATTATAGCGTCCGCCGTCCGTCGCACCGGTTTTCATGGTGCAGAACTGTAAAGGAGCCCCGCTGAGCTTAGCGCTCTCTTTCAACGCGGCAACCAGTCGCTGATTGGGAAAGTAGCGCTTATCAAACAGCATCAGCCCCGGACCATCGCCGAGCTTCAGCGGATATTTGATGCTATCAATGCCGGGAACGTCGCCCGCCACCGCCGTATCCAGCACGATAACCACGTCGGGTTTGATATGCTCCGCCGAGGTTTGCGCCCCGCGCAGCCCGACCTCTTCTTCCACGCTGCCGACGCCGTACAGGATGATCTCCGGGTTATCCACTGCCTGTAATAGCTCCGCCATCAGGGCGCAGCCGACGCGGTTATCCAGCGCTTTGCCGACGATTTTATCATCGCCCCAGCGGGCGAAATTGGCCTCCGGACTGATGAAATCGCCGACCGCAACTCCCTGTTTTTCTACCTCTTCACGGCTGTTCGCGCCAATATCAATGAACATCTCATTAAAAGAGAACGGCTGCTGTTTTTGTTTCTCCGTGAGGGCATGTGGCGCAACGGAGCCGATCACGCCGGGTATTTTAGCCCCCGCGCGAGTGCGAACAGTGACCCGATGGTTAAGCATCGACTGGTTCCACCAGCCGCCGATGGTGGTAAAGCGGATAAAACCGCCCTCGTCGATATGCGTCACCATAAAGCCGACTTCATCCATGTGCCCGACGATGGCCACTTTCGGCCCGCGCTCACCTTTGCGGGCGACAAAACTGCCGAGGCCGTCAAAGGTGATTTCATCGACGCCGGATTCCAGCGCATTAATGAGAACGGAGCGAACTTCCTGCTCATCGCCGCTGACGGCGCTGGCTTCGCATAACTGCTGTAGTAACTCAATGTTCATGGGCAAGCTCCTGCTGCGCGGCTTTACGTTTCAGCCACAACCCTTTCAGGATGATAATTAACGAAATGTTCAGCGCCAGACCGATAGCCAGCACCAGATAAAATGACCCCACTGGCGACATCAGGCCAATCAGTGGATCAAAGATACCTAACCCCGGCGCGAGCCGTTTGATTCCGAAGGCGATCACCAGCATGCCGGTAATACCGCCGGAGAGCGTATTGGCGGTAATCATCGGCAGCGGCGCGGCCAGCGCGTAAGGAATAGCCGGTTCGGTGGCGACGGTTGCCCCCACCACAATCGCGCTGCTGGCGGCTGCCTTCTCCTGCTGGGTAAACAGTTTTGGCGCTAAATAGGTAGCGATACCTGCTGCGACGGGCGGCATCAGCGCCACCACGCCGACGATGGCGTACCAGTCATAGATATGTTTTTCCAGCAGCGAGAAACAGAAGAACCACGCGGTTTTGTTGATTGGCCCGCCCATATCGAACGCCAGCATCGCGCCGACGAGAAAGGCTGCGCCCATTTTCATTGATGGCGGAATGGTGTTCAGGAAGTGCAGCAGGCCGCCCATGATATCGGACATCACCGGGCCGATGACGTAATAAGTCAGTACGCCAAACACCAGCAGTGTGACAAACGGGATCAGCATCGAGCCGAGCAGCGGCTGGAGCGCTTTGCCGAGGCGCACCTTGCGAAACCACAAGACGAAGTAGCCGATTGCCAGCCCCAGCACGACCGCGCCGAGAAATCCCGCGCCGGATTGCGTCCCCAGTAGCCCTTTATCGTTCGCCAGATAGCACACGAGGAACGCCGGGGCGAACGCCGGTTTATCGGCAATAGACCAGGCGATGTACGCGCCCATTATGGGGATCATAAAGGTGAAGCCCAGATAGCCGATGGATTCGACGATCCAGGTAAACGACGGCGCGCCCTTTGACATGTCGGTATAGGGCAAACCAAACTGCACTAGCATATTGGCGATGGCGACCAGAATACCGCCGCCGATAACAAACGGCAGCGCGGCGGAGACGCCCGCCATCAGGTGACTCATCACGCTACCCTGCTGCACATCCTGTTTGCCCAGCTTTACGCCGCTATCGGCGGTAAACAGCTGCGAATGTGAAGGCAACTGCGTAAAAATCTGGTCGATATTTTTCAGCGCCTGAGAAATGGCGATCTCGTAGACCTTTTTCCCGGCGAAGCGCGCGCGGTCTTCACCGCTTAAGCCGCGGCCTGTTGCCAGAATCACGTAATCCGCGGCGGCAATCTCTTCACTGGTCAGACGGTTTTCCACGCCGCTTGAACCCTGGGTTTCGACTTTAATCGTATGGCCAAGCGAACGCGCTTTTTGCTCCAGCGCTTCCGCCACCATATAGGTGTGGGCGATTCCCGCAGGACAGTTGGTGATCGCCACTAAACGCAAGGATGACTCCATAGCCGCTTCCTTATGAGGTTAAGGTCTGATTGAGCAGGGCAAGCACCTGACCGACGTCGCCCTGTTTCAGCTGGTTGATGAAATCCTGATGGATAATTTTGCGGCACAGGGTGCCGATGATTTTGACCTGATCGTCCTCGCCGGTTTGCGGCACGCCGAGGCAAATCCAGCAGTTGACGTCTTCGCCGTCGCTGGCCTTCCAGTCGACGTTTTCTGATTTACGCGCGAACAGGACGAAAGGCTGCTTAACACAGGCGCTTTTGCCGTGCGGGACGGCAATGCCCGAACCAAAGCCGGTGGAGTGCAGCTTTTCGCGCAGCAGCAGCGTTTGCAAAAACTGATGACGATCGCTGACGTAGCTGTTATCAAAAGCGATATTCGCCAGCTGTTTGAGGATGGAATAAACGCTATTTCCCTGAATATTCAGGTCAATGCAGTTAGCTGTAAGGGCTGCCATGGTGAGACTCCGTTAAAACCTGTTTCATACGATTTTAACGGTGAGACGATGAAGAGATGAGCGGCAATATGTCAGCGCGCAGTGACAATTTGAGGCCGAGTTAGCGCGTGGTTTTGTGGGGTAAAACACACAATGCTACAGGCGATTACCCTGATGAATATTTCGTCAGGGTAGTTATATTATTAATGTATTCCCGCCATCCTCAACAGCGCCGTCACCACGGCCGCGGCAATGATTACCACGATCAACGGCATTTTACGCCAGGCGAGAAAGACCGCGAAGCCAACCCCAAGAACGCGTGCCATTCCAGCAAAGTGTTCACCTTCATAAAAAGTAGTCGCCAGCGCGACGGAGAACAGCAATACCGTTGCGGCATCAGAAAGCAGCGCCTGCGAGCGTTCTGAAAACGCTAAACGGCTCCCAAGCTTCGCTCCCCCTAAACGCATTAAATACGTTCCCAGAGATAACATGGCGATACCAACGATAAACAGCGTCATGTTGCCCATTATTTTTTCCTCGTCAGTAAGCCAAACAGTGAGAGCAGAACCGGTAAACCCACCGGCGCAAAGGGAATGGCGGCAAGCGACAGCGCGGCACCGCTACAGGCGCGGATCAGCGTGGTGCGGTTTTTAAAGGCCGGGACCACTAAGGCCAACAAAATGGCAGGGAAAACGGCATCCAGACCGATGGTTTCTGGGGCCGGGAGCAGTTTGCCGACACCTGCGCCAATCAGCGTGCCAATCGGCCAGAATAGGGCGACGCCCAGACCGCATAGCCAGTAGGCGGCTTTACGCTGTTCCGGCGTTTTTTGCGACAGGCCAAACACCACGCTTTCGTCGTTCATGATATGGCAGCCGAGGAGGCTGGCGGCACGAGAGCCCACCAGGTCACGCACCGTAACGCCAAAAGGTACGTGTCGGGCGTTCACCAGTAAACCGGCAGCCGCAGCCGCCAGTGGGTTACCGCCGCTGGCGACGATGCCGATAAACATAAACTCGGATGCGCCCGCCAGCACCGTAATAGAAAGCACAAACGGTACCCACAGCGGGAAACCGTAGGCCATCGCCAGCGAGCCATATGACATGCCGACAACGCCGACGGCCAGACAGACGAGAAATATTGCTTTCAGCGTGTCGCCTTTGAGACAGGAAAAATAATGTTTCATACCATTTTAGCCATATCGAACGAATTTCCATTATAATGAACGCAACCATTTAGCTTTACAAGTCGAACGATTCGTTCGATATAAAAAACATGGAGTCGTGAATGACCCAGCCCATCAGTATGATCGCGAAAAGCCTGGTGCGTGAACGTCAGCGCACCGGTTTGTCACTGGCAGAGATTGCCCGCCGCGCGGGGATTGCAAAATCGACGCTCTCACAGTTGGAAGCGGGTAATGGCAATCCTAGCCTGGAAACGCTGTGGTCGCTGTGTGTGGCGTTGGATATCCCTTTTGCGCGCCTGCTGGAGCCGCAAGAGCAAAAAACGCAGGTGATTCGCCGCGGCGAAGGGACAAAAGTCGTGGCGGAACAGGCCCACTATCAGGCCATTTTACTGGCCGCCTGCCCACCGGGCGCGCGGCGGGATATCTATCTGCTGCTGACGCAACCGGGCGCGGATCGTATTTCACAGCCGCATCCACCGGGATCGGTTGAACATATTATCGTGACGCAAGGTAAGGCGATGGTGGGATTGACGGAAGCGCCGGAAGAGTTAGGTGAGGGCGACTACATTTGTTACCCCGCCGATCGGGCGCATATCTTTAAAGCACTGGAGCCTGACACCCAGGCGATTCTGGTTTCTGAGCAGAATTGAAATTGCCGGATGGCGCTATCGCTTATCCGGCCTACAAAAAAATAAAACCGTGTGCCCGGTAAGCTTGCGCCACCGGGCACACGACTTACTGCAGATAGAACACCTCTTTTAGCTCTGCGCTGAGCGGGCTGTTGTCCGGGTTGGCTGGCATCACGTCACGCATATGTTTCCACCAACGCTGGCAAACGTCGGTGCTGGCAACGGCATTCCAGCGCTCCTCGGACTCAATCTCAACGGTGGCGAACAGCAGATTACGCTCCTGATCAAGATAAATCGCGTAGTGATGGGCGCCGTGTTGTTTCAGTACTGATTCCAGCTCAGGCCAAATGGGATTATGACGACGCTGGTACTCAACGTGCGCGTCGGCATTCACCTGCATCACAAACGCTTTGCGGATCATAACGCCTCCAGATATAGCTCGCGGACTTCATCGCGACTGGCGGTGCGTGGGTTACATGGCGCACACGGATCGGCCAATGCTTTATCCAACCAGCCTTCAATATCTTCTTTGGTCACGCCAAGCTGGCTGAAACCGGCTGGAATACCTACCCGCTTGCTCAGGGCGCGAATGGCGTTAATGGCTTCCATGCTTGCCGCTTTATCGCTCATGCCGCGGGTATCGACGCCCATCGCCTGCGCCACGCGGGCAAAGCGAGCCTCGGCGTTTGGGCGGTTAAAGTTTTCGATTACTGGCAGCAGGATGGCATTGCAGACGCCGTGCGGCAGGTTGTGGGTTGCGCCCGGCTGGTGCGCTAGTGCATGCACCAGACCCAGACCGGCGCTGTTAAATGCCATACCCGCCAGATACTGACCAAATGCCATTTGCTCACGGGCTTCGAGGTTGTGGCCATCATCGACCGCTTTCGGTAGCCACAGATTGATTAAGCGAATCGCTTCCAGCGCGTTGGCGTCAGTGAGTGGATGCGCGCCGACGGAAACATAGGCTTCCACCGCGTGCGTCAGGGCGTCCATACCGGTTGCGGCGGTAACGGAAGCCGGGATTTCCAGCATCACGCTGGCATCATCCACGGCGATATCCGGGATGATGTTCGGGTCGATGATCACCTCTTTAACCTTGCGAGCAGAGTCGATAATCACCGCATTGCTGGTCATTTCTGCAGCTGTACCGGCGGTGGTATTGATGGCGACCAGCGGAACGCCGGCATTTTTCACTTTGCCCACGCCGGAGTATGCGGTAGAAGGGCCTGGGTTGGCGGTCAGGATTTTCACCGCTTTAGCGGTATCGATCGGGCTGCCGCCACCGAAGGCGATAATGTAGTCACATTCTGCGCTCTGATACGCCGCAAAACCTTTCTGCACCAGCTCTTCTGTCGGGTTTGGGAACACCTCATCAAACAGGTGGTAAGACATTTGATGTTCATCCAGCGCGCTAAACAGGCTATCCAGCAGGCCCAGCTTTACCAGTTGACCATCGGTAACGATCAGCGCTTTGCCCCATTGCTTATTCGCCACGAGGTTCACCATATCGGCAATCGCTCCAGCGCCATGCAGGCTAATTTTGGGTAGTGCCAACATAAAGCTCATCACTATTCTCCTTATAATGCTAGTGCGCTTGCCAGTGGAGTCACACCAAAACGTTTGCCGAGTGCGACCAGTTCTTCACGCGTGATGGTCTGCCTCATACCGCCCATCGAATAGATTTTGACTAAAACTTCTGCTGATTTCTCTGCGGTGTCGATCAAACCGAATGCTTCATCGAGAGAGGGGCCGCTGCCGAACACGCCATGGAACGGCCAAAGAACAAGCGAATACTTCTGCATTTCCTGCGCGGTCGCCTGGCCGATTTCATCCGTACCCGGCACCATCCACGGCAAAATGCCGACGCCATCCGGGAACACCACCAGGCACTCGGTGCTGCCTTCCCACAGTTTGCGCGTCATTAGCGCGGTGTCGTTTTCCAGCACATAGGTCAGGGCGATCAGGTTGGTGGCGTGACAGTGCATGATCACGCGATCTTTGCCGTTCGTCGCTTTAATACGTTCGCAGTGAGAGAGGAAGTGGGCTGGCAGTTCGGAGGTTGGCACCGCTTCGTGGGCCAGGCCCCAAAGGATATGATAGCCCGCACCGTCGCTGTCCACTTTCACTACGCCTAAATTTGCCGCCGGATCGAGCTGAACGTTACGGAAAAATTTACCCGAGCCGGTGACGATAAACGGCGTGTTCGCCAGCAATGGCATGGGCTGACTCAGCGCAATATAGCGCGGTTTTTCGTGAAAGTCGGCGCTAAATGGCGCGATGTCTGCTTCGTCCAGGCGCAGCGTCAGGTTGCCGCCGTTACGTTCATCCCAGCCTTTCAACCACGCATCGGATGTGGCTTTGATCATCCCCTGGACGAACCAGGAAGTAGTAATGTTTTGCATCTTCGGTGTTCCTGTTTATTGCCCGAAGGTTATCGGGTCTTACGTAGGCCGGATAAGCGCAGCGCCATCCGGCAATCGTGTTTCATTTATTGCCGGATGGCGACGCGAGGCGTCGTATCCGGCCTACAGATCAGGTGTCGCAATCAGCTACGTTTGCTCAGGATCTCTTTTTCATAAGCGCTAACGCTGTCCAGCCACTGGCTGCCCGCTGGCGTGTCGTGGCGCTGGCAATACATTTCCCAAACGGCCTGCCATGGCAGTGATTTTTGCTCTTCCAGCAGCGCCAGACGTGCGGTGTAGTCGCCGCTGGCTTCGAGCTGACGCAGTTGCTCGGTTGGTTCTAACAACGCGCGCAGCAGGGCTTTTTTCATATTGCGGGTGCCGATAACCCACGCGGCGATGCGGTTAATAGAGGCGTCGAAGAAGTCGAGACCGATGTGTACGCGGTCAAACAGGTTGTGGCGGACGATCTCGCTGGCAATCGCCTGAGTTTCATCATCCAGCAGCACCACGTGATCGCTGTCCCAGCGCACTGGACGGCTGACGTGCAGCAGCAGGCGCGGTACATACAGCATGGCGGCGGAAATTTTGTCGGAAATCACTTCAGTCGGATGGAAGTGACCCGCATCCAGGCACAGCGCGGTCTGGCGGCTGGTAGCGTAGCCCATATAGAACTCGTTGGAGCCCACGGTGTAGCTTTCGGCACCGATGCCAAACAGCTTGCTCTCAACGGCGTCGATATGGTGCGCCGGGTCGAGTTTCTCGCTGATCACTTCGTCCAGTGCTTCCAGCAGGCGCTGGCGCGGCGCTAAACGGTCAACGGTGATATCTTTCATACCGTCCGGGATCCAGATGTTCATCACCGACGGTGTACCCAACTGCTCGCCAAAATACGCCGAGACGCGACGGCTGGCTTTGCAGTGATCGATCCAGAACTGGCGAATGTGATCATCGGCGTGGGCCAGCGTGAAGCCGTCGGCGCTCAGTGGGTGAGAAAAGCAGGACGGATTGAAATCCAACCCTAACTGGTTTGCTTTCGCCCATTCAACCCAGTTTTTGAAGTGTTCCGGTTTGATTTGGTCGCGGGCAACCGGCGTATCGGATTCCAGATAGATCGCATGCAGGTTCAAACGTTTTGGTCCCGGTATCAGGCTCAGCGCCTGCTCCAGATCGGCACGCAGTTCGGTCGCGTTGCGCGCTTTGCCCGGATAATTACCGGTAGCCTGAATTCCGCCAGTGAGCGAGCCTTCCGGGTTTTCGAAACCGGCGACGTCATCGCCTTGCCAGCAGTGCATGGAGACCGGCAGACGATCGAGCTGGCGTAAGGCCGCCTCGACATCAATACCTACCGCGGCGAAACGCAGTTTTGCCAGTTCCCAGGCTTGTTCAAGTTGAGTGGTCATGCGCAAAGCTCCTTTGTCTGTCGTAGTGATTGAAACTGCGCCTGGTAGCGGGCAATTTCACTTTCCGGATTGGGAATGAAGGTGGTCAGGTCGTAGTTGGCGCGCACTACCTGACGGAAATCATCGACGTTGTTAAGCTCGTCCAGCGTCATCAACTGGATGCCGATGTTGCCGAGCGTGGAGGCCTCAATCGGCCCGGACATAACGCGAATACCGCAGGCATCCGCGCACAGCTGATTCAGTAACGCGTTCTGGCAGCCGCCACCAACAATGTGCAACTGGCTAAACGCGGCGCCACGCAGGTCTGCCAACTCTTGCAAAATGTCGGCATACAGCAGCGCCAGGCTGTCGAAGATACAGCGCGCCAGTTCGGCGTTTTGCAGTGGAACAGGTTGGCCAGATTCACGACAGGCCGCCTGAATTTCCGCACTCATATCGTCGGGGTTGATAAAGCGATCGTCGTTCGGGTTTATCAGGAACTGGCAGGCTGGTAGCGCTTGCGTTTCGGCGATAAGCGTTGGCAAGTCGTCGATCTGGCGCTCTTTTAATACGCGCTGGAGCAGCCATAGCCCCATGATATTTTTTAGTACCCGGTAGCGCCCTTCCGCGCCGCCTTCGTTGGTGATATTCGCCGCCAACGCCGCATCGTTGGTATACGGTGTTCTGCTCTCAAACCCCATCAGTGACCAGGTGCCGGAAGAGAGATATGCGCTGTTTTTATCGGCGAGCGGCGAAGCAATGACCGCGCTGGCTGTGTCGTGACTGGCAACCGCCACGACCGGAATTTGATTTTTCTGCGGACAAATCCAGTGGCCAATGACGTTTCCCGGATGCGTCGGGCGACCAAACCAGGCTTTGTCTGCCCCGGTCCACGCCAGCAGCGTGTCATCCCAGTCGTCGGTATTGATATTGACTAACTGGGTGGTGGTGGCGTTGGTGTATTCCCAGTTCATTTCACCGGTCAGGCGAAAGCTGAAGTAGTCGGGGATCAGCAGGGCATGCGCTACCTGCGGAATCAGTTCTGGCTGCTGTTCAACCAGCGCGCGCAGTTGATACAAGGTGTTAAAGGGGAGAAACTGAATACCGCTACGACGGTAAATTTCATTTTTACCCGGCTGCTCCATCGCCTGCGCCATAATGCCCGTCGTGCGGTTGTCACGGTAAGAGACCGGCAGACCGACGCGCTGACCGGCGTTATCGACCAGCACGTAATCCACCCCCCAGGTATCAATGCCGATGCTGTCTATCCGAATGCCTTCATCGCAGACTTTCTTCAGACCCAGACGAATGTCGTTTTCCAGGCTGTCGATGTCCCAGGTGTCAAAACCGTCCGTTTTTTGCAGGCTGTTAACGAAGCGGTGGATTTCACGTAGCGTCAGGGTGCGGTGTTCACTGTCGTAACGCGCCAGCATTACGCGCCCGCTGGATGCGCCGAGATCGACAGCGACACAATGGCGAAAAGTCATAGCGAGGTCCTTCTGAGTTTTATTGCACTCAGTCTAAGAACCCCCAATAAGGCGTACCTTCTCAACAGTGACAGGCATAATTAGCGGCTGGCAACATGGCAAAGGTGAACGTGATGATGTTCACAGTTTCTACTCATGGGGCGGATTCGGGCAGATGTGACGCCTTCCGCAATTCCCGATCTTTCCCGCCTTATCTTGAAGAATTGACCGTGTTTACGCACTTTGGCGTCAAAAATTTAAGGTGAGGGTAGTAACCCTTAATTACTATTCAGCCATATTCGCTAAACAGGGGGAGCCGTCATGACTGTACTGCATTGCGTAGACTTTTTTCCGACAGGTAAAGCGCCAGTGGCTATTGAACCACGGCTTCCTCAACCCGCGTTTCCTGAACATCATCATGATTTTCATGAAATTGTGGTGGTCGAGCATGGTACGGGAATCCATGTGTTCAACGGACAGCCTTACACCATCAGCGGTGGTACGGTGTGTTTCGTCCGCGATCATGACCGGCATTTATATGAGCATACGGACAATTTGTGTCTGACCAATGTCTTGTATCGATCCCCGGATGCGTTTCAATTTTTAGCTGGGCTGAATCAGCTTTTACCTCAGGAACAGAATGGGCAGTATCCATCCCATTGGCGGGTAAACCAGGGGGTATTACAGCAGGTCCGACAGTTGGTGGGGCAAATGGAAGCGCTTGGTGACGGGATGGATACGCCAACGGCAGCAAATCGTGAAATTCTGTTTATGCAGCTACTGGTCGTGTTGCGTAAAAGCAGCCTGATGGCAGCGGCAACCGATAACGACGCGCGGCTTAACCTTCTGATGGCGTGGCTGGAAGATAACTTTGCTGACGAGGTGTGTTGGGAGGCGCTGGCCGAGAAGTTTTCGCTCTCTTTGCGCACACTGCACCGCCAGCTTAAACAACAAACGGGATTGACGCCCCAGCGCTACCTTAACCGTCTGCGGCTTATTAAAGCGAGACATCTGCTTCGCCACAGTGATGACAGCGTGACCGATATCGCGTATCTCTGCGGTTTCGGCGACAGTAATCACTTTTCGACGCTTTTTCGCCGTGAGTTCGAGTGGTCGCCACGCGATATTCGTCAGGGGCGCGATCTCATGGCGGGAAGCAGCCTGCAGTAACGCGAAAGCTATCAACGTTTTTTACCGCCCGTTTGCTGATAATCATACCCTTTCATGCCGGATGGCGGCTGCGCCTTATCCGGCAAGTGTCCAGGTTGAGGTAATGCGGTGGCGAATCAGCTAATCCTTCTGAAATCAGATTTTTTTGCGCATGAGCAGCAGGCTGTTGCCGTGGCTGACCGCTATCCGCAGGATGTCTTTGCGGAGCATACCCATGAATTTTGCGAGCTGGTCCTGGTCTGGCGCGGCAATGGTCTGCATGTCCTTAACGATCGTCCATACCGAATAACCCGTGGCGATCTGTTTTACATTCGCGCCGAAGACAAACATTCCTACACTTCCGTAAACGACCTTGTGTTGCAAAATATCATCTACTGCCCGGAGCGGTTGACGCTGAATGTTGACTGGGAAGGGGCGATCCCCGGATTTAACGGTACGCCGCGGCAGCCGCACTGGCGACTCGGCAGCGTTGGCATGACGCAGGCCCGGCAGGTGATAAGCCAGCTTGAGCATGAAAGTAATCAACGCGATGCGCAGGCTTTTAGCATGGCGGAACTGCTATTCGGGCAACTGGTGACACTCCTTAAACGCCATCGTTATGCCACAGATACGCTCCCGGCAACGTCGAGTGAAACGCTGTTGGATAAACTCATTACCGCGTTAGCCGGGAGCCATGAGCATGCTTTCGAACTGGATAAATTTTGCGAGCGCGAACAATGCAGCGAGCGCGTTTTGCGCCAGCAGTTTCGTAGCCAGACCGGGATGACCATCAACCAGTATCTCCGCCAGGTGCGGGTCTGCCATGCTCAATATCTGCTCAAGCATAGCCGGTTAATGATTAGTGAGATTTCCATGCGCTGTGGCTTTGAGGATAGTAACTACTTTTCGGTAGTGTTTACGCGGGAAACCGGGATGACGCCGAGCCAGTGGCGTCATCTCAGTACCCAGCATGCTTAGCTGGCCATTCCCAGACCAACAATGTTTGCCGCGACGATAATCACCACGCAGCCGAGGCTCAGTACGCTGACCGGACGGCGACCCGCATTTTTCCATTCTTTCAATACCAGACCAACAATTCCGCCGCACAGGACATAAAAACTCATGTGCAGCATCCAGCTTACATAGTCATACTGTGCCGGAATACGTGCGTGGCCCCAGGCGTAGAAGAAAAATTGCAGATACCACATCAAGCCACCGAGCGCGGAGAGCAGCACGTTGCTGATGATCAGCGGTTTAGCTAGCGAGAAGTCGGCTTTTATCGACAAGTTCTTCACTTTTGCCAGACGAATGAAGCAAAAACCCAGGTTGACGAGTGCACCACCGCCCATGATAACCACATAGCTGGGCAGGGCGACATACAGCGGATCCACACCCAATGCGGCGGCGGCATCGTGCATCGGTTTCGCGGCGTTCATCGCAAATGACATCCCTGCGGAGAAAATGCCGCACATGACCGCCAGAACTAACCCTTTTTTCAGATTAAACTCTTCGGCTTTGATGCCCATTTTGCGTTCTTTTAATTGACCCGCACGGGTAACAATGCCCACGCCAATCAGTGCGACCAGTACGCCAAGCAGCGTCATGCGTCCGCCGGAGGTGTTGATCAGCACATCAAAGTTGCCGTTGATAATCGGGGTCATCAGTGTGCCGACAATCAGCGTAATACCTATCGCAATGCCGATACCCATCGACATACCGAGATAACGCATAGTCAGGCCATAGTTAATGTTGCCAATCCCCCACATCGCCCCGAAAAGAAATACCGGGGCCAGTGTGGAAAGGCTGAAGGAGCTGAAATAGGCCCAGAAATTGGGAAGTAACATAGCGCTGATAGTCCACGGAAGGATAAGCCAGGAGACGATCCCGCCCACCGACCACATCGTTTCCCATGACCAATGTTTGACCTGCTTGAACGGGGCATAGAAACAGGCGGCACTGGCTGCGCCTATCAAATGCCAAAAGATACCCATCGTAATCGCGTTACTCATGACTTAATCCTCGTTATTTTTTATCGTCGGTAATGACCCCTCCGACCTAACGAGTTTAAAAATTACGCAAGGTGTTAACCTTTTAACGCTTGCCGCCATTTTGCGCATGTTGGCAATCATCACGTTAAGTGGGTGATTCGGTTCACAACTTTTGCAATAGACTGAACGATTAAAACCTTGTAAAAAGTACGGCATTGATAATCATTTTCAATATCATTTAATTAACTATAATGACCCAACTGCTTACGCGGCGTTAACACTGGCCGCCCGACAACACTGGAGATGATTATGAGTTATACACTGCCATCCCTGCCGTACGCTTATGATGCCCTTGAACCGCACTTCGATAAGCAGACGATGGAAATTCACCATACCAAACACCACCAGACTTACGTAAACAACGCCAACGCTGCGCTGGAAAGTCTGCCTGAATTCGCCAGCCTGTCGGCTGAAGAGCTGATCACCAAACTGGATCAACTGCCAGCGGACAAGAAAACCGTACTGCGCAACAACGCAGGCGGCCACGCTAACCACAGCCTGTTCTGGAAAGGCCTGAAAACCGGCACTACGCTGCAGGGCGATCTGAAAGCGGCTATCGAACGCGACTTCGGCTCTGTTGACAACTTCAAAGCTGAATTCGAAAAAGCAGCGGCCACCCGCTTCGGCTCCGGCTGGGCGTGGCTGGTACTGCAAGGTGACAAACTGGCTGTCGTTTCCACCGCTAACCAGGATTCCCCGCTGATGGGTGAAGCAATTTCTGGCGCTTCCGGCTTCCCGATCGTCGGTCTGGACGTGTGGGAACACGCTTACTACCTGAAATTCCAGAACCGCCGTCCGGACTACATTAAAGAGTTCTGGAACGTGGTGAACTGGGACGAAGCTGCAGCGCGTTTCGCCGCTAAAAAATAAGTTCTACGCTTAAATAATGCCCCTGCAAGCGCTGCTTGTGGGGGCTTTTTTGTGATCAAAATCAACATAGGAACATTGATCCATTTAAATTGAAACAATGTTTTATTGTGCGGGTGAGATCACTTTTATAATTCCTCTGAATGTCTATCTTCTGTTCATCAAGACGGGCGCATCTCAAAAGCAAGATGCAATCGCCCATAAAAATTGCCCCATTTTTATGTCTACAGGTGATGGAAATGCAGATCAAACGTACGATAGAGAGAATCCCTGGCGGGATGATGCTGGTGCCGCTTTTCCTCGGCGCGTTATGTCACACCTTTTCACCCGGCGCCGGGAAATATTTCGGCTCATTTACCAACGGTATGATCACCGGTACGGTGCCTATTCTGGCGGTCTGGTTCTTTTGTATGGGCGCATCGATTAAGCTAAGTGCAACCGGCACTGTGCTGCGTAAATCAGGCACGTTAGTCATCACCAAAATTCTGGTGGCGTGGGTGGTGGCGGCAATTGCCTCACGCATCCTGCCGGAACACGGTGTGGAAGTCGGGTTCTTCGCCGGGTTGTCCACGTTGGCGCTGGTGGCCGCCATGGATATGACCAACGGTGGGCTGTACGCCTCGATTATGCAGCAGTATGGCACCAAAGAAGAGGCCGGGGCATTTGTCCTGATGTCTCTGGAATCAGGCCCGCTGATGACCATGGTGATTCTGGGTACCGCGGGGATTGCTTCGTTTGAACCACACGTGTTTGTGGGGGCCGTATTACCCTTCCTGATTGGTTTTGCGCTGGGTAATCTGGACCCTGAACTGCGGGAGTTCTTCAGCAAAGCTGTGCAGACTCTGATCCCGTTCTTCGCCTTCGCGCTGGGTAACACCATTGATTTGAGCGTGATTGCGCAGACCGGCGTGCTGGGGATTCTGTTGGGCGTGGCGGTGATTATCATCACCGGGATCCCATTGATTATCGCCGATAAACTGATTGGCGGCGGCGATGGAACAGCGGGGATTGCCGCTTCCAGCTCAGCGGGTGCGGCGGTTGCCACGCCGGTACTGATTGCTGAAATGGTTCCGGCATTTAAACCGATGGCGCCAGCGGCAACCTCTCTGGTGGCGACCTCGGTGATTGTGACCTCCATTCTGGTACCGATTATCACGTCCATCTGGTCGAAAAAGGTCAAAGCCAGGGCGGAGGAAATTGATCTTCGTGGTACCGTGAAGTAAGCCTCTTTTGCCGGATGGTCTGCGCCATCCGGCTTAGTCAGTTAACCTTTGACGACGAACACCTCATCAATAGTCCGACATTCCCCCTCATTCAACTCTCCGCCAGCATTACGTGACACACCGGTGCAGTAGCCAAACTTACGCGATACCACGGTTTTGATGGTGGTGACAAAATCTTCGCCAATGGCGTAGATGGACATATAGGTGCCAATCTGGTCCTGAATATCGCGAAGCGTCGCCAGATCGCCCTGCTTAAACGCCTCCCGCGCACTGACAAACAGTTCCGGCATAACGTTGTTCAACCCTGAAATAATCCCCGCCCCGCCTGCCAGCAGGTTAGGAATGTAGTATTCGTCATAACCGGACAGTACGGCAAAATCTTCCCGCACGGCGCGCGTTGTCTGAATCATGCTGCGGGTATGTGACTGACAGTCGACGGTATCTTTGATGCCGGCGAAATTTGGGAACTCGGCAGCGAGAGTGGCAACCAGCTCCGGCGTTAAATCACAGCCGGTACGCGCCGGGAAATTATAGGCAAACCATTTACCGCTGAGTTTCTGTCCCAACTGGCGGAAGTAGCTCAGCAACTGTTTCGCCGTTTGTCCGTAGTAGTAAGGCGGCAGGATCATCACGGCATCATAACCTGCGCGATATGCTTCCTGCGCCATCAACAGAACATCCTTCTGGCAGGTGGATGAGACGTTGGCGACCATCTTCAGCGAGCTCATGGCCCGGGCTTCACGGATCAGCAGCAGACGTTCTTCGAGCGTAAAGGAAGCAAACTCCCCGATGCTGCCCATCAGCAAAATCACGTCGATTTTGGCCTCGGTTAAACGTTTGAGATGCTGGCTCAGACCGTTGAGATCGATCTTGCCGTCATTATCCATTGGCGTAATGGAAGGGCACCAGACGCCAGCAAATTGCGATTGACCAGTCACGTAGTCGACTCCTTATTTGAAATGATGTTTCAAAACCAGCTTACATTGATAGCATGTGTCCCTAAGCTTCATGTGAACCGTGCTCTCATTTTGAGCGACTGGGATAAAATAAATATGGTGTAATGGGGGAAATTTATCGGGAGAGGGAACAGATGCGATATCCGGTCGATGTTTTTACAGGCAAGATTCGGGACTACACGGGAAGCCGTCCCAGCGCGATTGCTAAAGTTCAGGTCGATGGTGAGCTGATGCTGACCGAACTGGGCCTGACGGGGGATGAACAGGCGGAAACGAAAATTCACGGCGGGCCGGATCGCGCGCTGTGCCACTATCCGCGTGAACACTATCAGCACTGGAGACAAGAGTTTCCGGAGCAGGCGGAGTTATTTGTTGCCCCCGCTTTTGGCGAAAACCTCTCCACTGAGGGGCTGACAGAAGAGAATGTGTATATTGGCGACATTTTCCAGTGGGGAGACGCGCTGATTCAGGTCACACAGCCGCGCTCGCCGTGCTTTAAGCTGAATTTCCATTTTGGCATCAGCGATATGGCCAGCCAGATGCAGGATGCGGGCAAGACGGGCTGGCTGTGTAGCGTCATCGCTCCCGGTCAGGTGTCGGCAGACGCGCCGTTGATCCTGGCGTCACGCGTGAGCGATGTCAGCGTGCGCGAGGCGATTGCCATTGCCTGGCATATGCCGTTTGATGACTCGCAGTATCACCGTTTACTGTCGGCTGCCGGGTTATCGAAGAGCTGGACCAGAACGATGCAAAAGCGCCGTTTAAGCGGCAAGATCGAAGATAATTCCCGCCGTTTGTGGGGGAAATAACTCTCACCTTTAGCTTGCCATTAAATCAGGTGGCGACACCTGATTTATCTTCCTCATGGTTCATCTCCTCACGTACTAAAACCTGCCTGTCGCGCCATGTGTCCAGGCCATTCTTGATACCTGGCCCACAAAAAGAAACGCTGCGTTGAAAAAAAACTTGAGTATTTCGTGCACTCAAATATCTTAGCTTCAAATTGGTTTAAACCAGATTGAGTGAGATGAAAAAGAAAAACAATGTTGATGTGCTCAGAGAGCGCTTTGAAAGCTGGTTAAACGAGAATAATTTGCCAGCGGGCTCCAAATTGCCTTCGGAGAGAGAGCTATGTGAGCTGCTGGATGCAAAGCGCATGACCTTACGTCAGGTTCTGATCGAGCTGGAGATTGATGCACGTATTTTCCGCAAGAACCGTAGCGGGTGGTTTATTTCATCGAAGCGATTCATTTATAACCCGAAATCACTTTCCAGCTTCAATGCCGAGGCCTGTGCCCAAGGGCGTAAACCTTTTTGGGATTATTTGACCAAGGAAACGATTGAGACGGTTCCGCACCATGTTGATGATGTTTTTCTCTCCTCCGGCGATCGTTATTTAGTTACCGGCTGGTGTGGTCTTGATTCACATAAAGTGTTTTACCATGAATCCTATATTGATGCCGATGTTGCACCGGGATTTATAAATAAACTTGGCAATCAGTCTTTTGCCAGCGTCTGGGAAGATGCGTTCGGTCATGTTTTAAATATCAAAGAGATGATTTTTAAACCGGTCAATATGCCGGAAGTGGCCTGCAAAGAACTGGGCGTTGCGCCAAATACTTATGGAATTTTAGTAGAAAAACATCGGGCAACCCGAGACAAAAAAGTGGTTCAGGTTGATTTTGAATACTGGCGACTTGAATCAGTGGAACTTGTTATTCGTGATGAATGAGAAAACTATGGGAAAATATAACCAGGAACTTCTCGCTGAACGCGCGAGAAATATACCGCTGTACCTACATGCTTATGCCTTTCATCTGAATATGCGCTATGAGAGAGTCCTCCCTGGCGATCTTCTGGATATTGCATATCAGCAAAAATTAAAAGGTGTAAAAATACATGTTGAGGATGGCGAGTCCCAGTCACTGCAGAAACTAAACGATCGGCAGTTACACGATTTTAAAGAAAAGGCCAAAAAATATAATTTGGATGTGCATATTGAAACCAGCGCATCGGACCAGGCGACATTGACGGATGCGATCCGTATTGCCATGGCAACTGGCGCAACGTCAGTTCGTTTCTACCCGCGCTATGAAGGGCATCTCAACGATGTTATGGCGAAGATCGCTAATGATATTGCGTGGTTGTCTCAGCATGATGACTGCGGCCTAAGCTTTACCATCGAACAGCATGAAGATCTGCAAGGTCATGAACTGGTGACGCTGGTTAAGAATAGTGGGATGAAGAATCTCTCTATTCTGTTTGATTTTGGCAACATGATTAACGCTAATGAGCAGCCGCTTTCTGCGTTAGAGGTCATGTCTCCTTGGATCACTCAGGTACATATTAAAGACGCTAAAATTATTAAAGAAGGTAAAGGCTGGGGGCATGAGGCTTGTCGTTCAGGATACGGCGACTTACCCATGGAGGAGATGCTCAAGGCATTATTACTCTTAGGTGAAGATAAACCACAAGTACATGCTTTTGGTCTGGAAGAAGAAGTTGAATATTATGCTCCGGCATTTCGTTTCGATGATGAAGGTGATAATCCCTGGATCCCATGGCGCGATGCAAGTTATACGCCGCTACCCGACGCTGACATGATTGATGCGCGACTGGCGCAGGAAAAAGAACATGCTCTGGCTCAAATAAAATATATTCGTGACTTGTGTAATAAATTTATAGGTAATCAATAACTTTTTAAAATCTTACTAAATGCGAACAGGGTTATGAAAATAACTCTACAATTTTATTAATTATATAAATTAATCTAAATATTTCTCTCAACAAGCAATGAGGGTTTACTCATGTTCATGAATAAATGGGCAAGGCTTTGTTTTTTGATTTTAGGCGGCGGCACAATATTCAAACTTTCAAGTATGAAAGATGTTTTCTATGTGCCAATGCAAAATGACTGGGGTTTAACCAATACGCAGATTGGCTTGAGTTTTACGGTTTATACGATTGTTCAGACAACCGGCCTGTTTCTTTCGCTCTATATTGCAGACCGTTATTCTAAGAAAATATTATTACCCTTTGGTCTGATCGGCGTTGGGCTTTGCGGTTTATATCTGGCAACGCTACCGTCATTTACCGGTTATCTCATTTGCTTTGCCGCAATGGCGTTTTTTGCCGATGTGGTGTATTGGCCGGTATTGCTGAAAGCCGTACGTCTGCTGGGTACGAAAGAAGAACAAGGCCGCATGTTTGGCTTTTTAGAAGCCGGACGTGGCGTGGTGGATGTCATCGTCGCTTCTGGCGCTCTGTTTGTCTTCGTTCAGTTTGGTGAAGGCAAAGCGGGAATGCAGGCGGGTCTGTTGTTTTATACGGTCATTACGCTTGCGGCAGGTATTGTGACGTACTTTATTGTCGATGACGACAAAGTGAAAGGCGGCGAGAATACCAGTGCCAATATGGAAGTGTTAAAGGGGATTAAACATGTTTTGTCCTGTCCTAACGTCTGGTTGGCTTCTTTAGGGATTTTCTTCGTTTACGCCGCATATTGTGGGCTGACTTACTTTATCCCCTTCTTAAAAGACATCTACATGTTGCCGGTAGCACTGGTCGGCGCGTACGGCATCATTAACCAATATGCGTTAAAAATGGTAGGAGGGCCGATTGGTGGGCTGCTGGCGGATAAGGTTGCTAAATCGCCTACGGTGTACCTGAAATGGACCTTTCTGATCTCTGCCGTTGCGATGCTGGTTTTCATGCAGTTGCCGCATCAAACAATGAACGTGTATATCGGTATGGCCGCGACATTAGGATTTGGGGCGATTATCTTCTCACAGCGTGCGATTTTCTTCGCGCCGATGGATGAGATTGGTACGCCACGTGAGTATGCCGGTTCGGCAATGGCGTTTGGTTGCATCATCGGTTATATGCCCGCCATGTTTGCGTACACGTTATACGGATATTTGCTGGACACCAATAGCGGCATCACAGGCTACAACTATGTTTTTAGCGTGATGATTGCGTTCAGCTTAATGGGCTTTATCTGTTCGACAATTCTGGTGAAGCGGATCAAAAAGCAAAAGCTAGCGGCTGCGACCGCAACTGCATGATGTGAGTGCTTCCCCGGCGATACGTGACCGGGGAAGCCTGTTAAGCGCGTTTATACAGCGGTAACCAAATCACCAGCCGTAAACCACCCAGCGGGCTGTCTTCGGCCTTCACCCAGCCACGATGCTGCTGGATCGCGGTTTCCACAATCGCCAGACCCAGACCCGTTCCGCCAGACTCGCGATCGCGCGCCTCATCGGTACGATAGAACGGACGGAAAATCTGCTCCCGGTCCTCAGGGCTGACGCCCGGACCATCGTCGTCAACGGTGATGGTGATCCCGTCTTTATCCACCGCGAAGCCCACTTCAATCTGCGTGTGTGAATAGCGTAGGGCGTTGCGCACAATGTTTTCCAGCGCGCTTTCCAGCGCATTTGGGTTGCCGTACAGCGGCCACGGACCCGGCGGGAAATTCACCGTGAGCGATTTACCCATCTGCTCGGCTTCAAAGGCGGCGTTATCCAGTACTTCGCCCCATAGCTGATTGGCTTTCACCGTTTCACTGACCAGCGCGTTTTTCTGCTGATTACGTGACATCACCAGCAGGTCGTTGATCATGCTGTCCAGCCGATGCGCTTCTGTTTCAATGCGCTCCAGCTCTTTGCTCTCACCGCTACGACGGCGCAGCAGAGCGGTACCCAGTTGCAGACGTGTCAACGGCGTTCTCAACTCGTGAGAGATGTCCGACAGCAGGCGCTGCTGCGTGGTCATCATCCGCTCCAGCGCCGTCACCATCTGGTTAAAGCTGGCGCCCGCCGCCAGAAACTCCTGCGGACCGGCTTCCAGTTCCGGATGCTGACGCAGGTTGCCCTGGGCCACTTCATCCGCTGCATTTTTCAACTTACGCGCCGGTTTCGCCAGGCTCCAGGCAAGCCAGAGCAATAACGGAGAGCTGACTAACATGGTGACGATCAGCAACAACAGCGGTCGGTCGAACAGCAGGTTGATAAAGTCAGATTGCGAGCTGCTGGCAGGTCGAATGAGATACAGCTGGTAGTTATCTTCACCGTCTCTGACGGAAAAAGGCCCGACCATCTCCACGCGACCGTATTTTTTCTTTTGCGGATGGTCGGCGTTATCGGCCTGACCAATAAAGTTACGAATGATCTGCATTTCATTGCGTTCTGCGCCGATCACGCGTCCTTCCGTGGTAACAAGCAATAACCGCTGTCCTGGCGGCGCCCACTTGTCTATCGCCCGAAACAAGCGACGCCACCACATTAAATCGTTGGGTGGATCGTTCGCCAGTTCAGCTTCAACGTGTTGCTCAATCATCAACCCCTGGCGCTGCTCGCTGTCCAGTAGCTCGGTCATCTGACGTGAGTCGAGCTTGGGTAGCATCAGTACCAACATCAACACCAGTGCCAGCGTCAACCAGAAGATGGCAAAGATGCGTGCGGTTAAACTCCCTATCATGAAGCGGAGACCATCAGGTAGCCGCGACCACGTAGCGTTTTAAACCACGGATGCCCATCTTTACGCTCTGGCAGCTTACGACGCAGGTTTGAGATATGCATGTCGATCGCGCGATCGAAAGGCGTCAGGCGTTTGCCCAGCACTTCCTGGCTCAGATGTTCACGCGAAACCACCTGGCCGAGATGCTGCGCCAGCAAATAGAGCAGGGTGAATTCGGTGCCGGTTAGCTCCAGCGTTTGCCCGTCGAAGCTGGCTTCCTGGCGACCCGGGTTGAGGCTTAACGCATCCACTTCCAGAGTCGGTGAGCCGTTGTCGCTGCTCTGCTGCTGTTCGCTCCAGTGCGAGCGACGCAGAATAGCGCGGATGCGCGCGACCAGTTCGCGGTCGTTAAACGGTTTAGGTAAATAGTCGTCCGCGCCCAGTTCAAGGCCGAGAACGCGATCCAATTCGCTGCCGCGAGCGGTCAGCATGATTACGGGGGTCTGGTGTGTCTGGCGAAGCGCTTTCAGTGTATCGATGCCGTTTTTCTTTGGCATCATGACGTCGAGCAAAAGTAAATCGATGCTGTCATCCAGAAGCTCGAGCGCCTGTTCCCCATCATGGGCAACCAGCACATCGAAACCTTCCATTTCGAGCAACTCCTTTAACAGGGAAGTCAGCTCTCGGTCATCATCAACTAACAGGATTTTATTCATTGTTTACGTACCTCCGAGGCAGAAATTACGTCATCAGGCGTCGCTAATCTATGACTTTACGTTGTTTTACACCCCCTGACGCATGTTTGCAGCCCGAATCGTAAACTGTCTCTCGTTGAATCGCGACAGAAAAGATTTTGGGAGCAAGTGATGGGCAAAGTAACCGCTGCCGTCATGGCCTCAACGCTGGCACTCAGTACTTTAAGCCATGCAGCTGAAGTCGTCACAGGCGATCACTGGCACCTGGGTGAAGTCTCCTCGCAACGCAGCGTACAGAGCCACATGTTTGACGGTATCAGTTTAACCGAACATCAACGTCAACAGATGCGAGATTTAATGCAGCAGGCAAGACACGAACAGCCTCCTGTTAATGTTAGCGAAATGGAGACAATGCATCGCCTTGTCACCGCAGAGAAATTTGATGAAAGCGCTGTGCGCGCTCAGGCAGAAAGAATGGCGCAGGAACAGGTTGCCCGCCAGGTTGAAATAGCCAAGGTTCGCAACCAGATGTATCGCCTGTTAACGCCCGAGCAGCAAGCGGTTTTAAATGAGAAACATGAACAACGAATGGAGCAACTGCGCGACGTCGCGCACTGGCAAAAAAGCTCATCGTTGAATTTATTGAGTAGTAGCAACTCACGTTCCCAGTAGTAACCCTGTTTTCCTTGCCATAGACACCATCCCTGTCTTCCCCCACATGATGTGGGGGTTTTTTTTGCCCAAAATTTGTCACTCGGTAATTGCCTGACTGTTTTACTTCATCCGTTATACTAGCGGCATATCCTGGCAGGAGTGTTTATGAATCAAACCTATGGGCGGCTGGTTAGCCGGGCGGCAATCGCGGCGACCGTGATGGCATCGCTGTTACTTTTGATCAAAATTTTTGCGTGGTGGTACACCGGATCGGTCAGTATTCTGGCTGCACTGGTGGATTCTTTGGTGGATATCGCGGCGTCGTTAACCAACCTGTTGGTGGTGCGTTATTCATTGCAACCGGCCGATGATGAACACACGTTTGGACACGGTAAAGCGGAATCATTGGCGGCGTTGGCGCAAAGTATGTTTATTTCCGGCTCAGCGCTGTTTTTATTCCTGACCGGGATTCAGCATCTTATCCAACCCACGCCGATGAAAGATCCCGGCGTCGGGGTGATTGTCACCATCATTGCGTTAGTGTGCACCATCATACTGGTCTCGTTTCAGCGCTGGGTGGTGAAGCGTACGCAAAGTCAGGCCGTTAGGGCGGATATGCTTCATTATCAGTCTGATGTTATGATGAACGGTGCGATTCTCATTGCGCTTGGGCTGGCATGGTATGGCTGGCATCGCGCAGATGCCTTGTTTGCACTCGGAATTGGCATCTATATTTTATATAGCGCATTACGCATGGGGTATGAGGCGGTGCAGTCATTGCTGGATCGCGCTTTACCCGATGAAGAACGTCAGGAAATTATTGATATCGTGACGTCATGGCCGGGAGTCAGCGGCGCTCACGATCTTCGCACGCGGCAGTCAGGGCCGACCCGCTTTATTCAGATTCATTTGGAAATGGAAGATAATCTGCCGCTCGTTCAGGCGCATGTAGTGGCTGAGCAGGTCGAGCAGGCAATTTTGCGACGTTTCCCGGGATCGGATGTCATTATTCATCAGGATCCCTGTTCCGTCGTACCCAAGGAAGGCAAGATGTTTGAGCTTTCATAATTCGTTGTAAAAAAAGTGAACCAGGCCAGCATTTTGTGTATAAATTACCACCATTTGGCCTGACCTGAATCAATTCAGCAGGAAGTGATTGTTATACTATCTGCATATTCGTTGGATCGTTTCGATATGCGGAATCGACTTCCGGCAGCAGATTTCATTTTGCATTCCAAAGTTCAGAGGTAGTCATGATTAAGAAAATCGGTGTGTTGACAAGCGGCGGTGATGCGCCGGGCATGAACGCAGCAATCCGTGGTGTTGTACGTGCAGCGTTGACGGAAGGGCTGGAAGTCATGGGGATCCATGATGGCTACCTGGGTTTGTATGAAGACCGTATGGTCCAGCTCGACCGCTATAGCGTGTCCGACATGATCAACCGTGGCGGTACCTTCCTCGGTTCTGCCCGCTTCCCGGAATTCCGCGACGAAAACGTGCGTGCGGTGGCTATCGAAAACCTGAAGAAACGTGGCATCGACGCCCTGGTTGTTATCGGCGGTGACGGTTCTTACATGGGTGCGAAACGCCTGACTGAAATGGGCTTCCCGTGCATCGGTCTGCCGGGCACTATCGACAACGATATCAAGGGCACCGACTACACCATCGGTTATTTCACCGCGCTGGGTACTGTAGTCGAAGCGATTGACCGTCTGCGTGATACCTCTTCTTCTCACCAGCGTATTTCCATCGTTGAAGTGATGGGCCGCTACTGTGGTGATCTGACTCTGGCGGCAGCGATTGCCGGCGGTTGTGAGTTCGTGGTGGTTCCGGAAGTAGAATTCAGCCGTGACGATCTGGTTGCTGAAATCAAAGCCGGTATCGCGAAAGGTAAAAAACACGCGATTGTAGCGATCACTGAACACATGTGTGACGTTGACGAACTGGCGCATTACATCGAGAAAGAAACGGGCCGTGAAACGCGTTCAACCGTACTGGGTCACATCCAGCGTGGTGGTTCTCCGGTTCCTTATGACCGTATTCTGGCGTCCCGTATGGGCGCGTATGCCATTGAACTGCTGCTCGAAGGTCACGGTGGCCGTTGCGTAGGTATTCAGAACGAAAAACTGGTTCACCATGACATCATCGACGCTATCGAAAACATGAAGCGTCCTTTCAAAGGTGACTGGCTGGACTGCGCGAAAAAACTGTACTGATTGTTTTTTGCGCGCCTGATGGCGCTACGCTTATCAGGCCTACAGGTTGCAGAAACGTGTAGGCCGGATTAGGCGCTAGCCGCCATCCGGCAATCCCTCAGATTTATTCCTCGCAGTTATAGCAAATCTTTTTTTATTCTTTAATGTTTGGATCGCTTTCTGGCACGCTTTGCTCATCACAACACCACATAAGAGAGCTGGGCGATGAACAAATGGGGCGTAGGGTTAACATTATTGCTGGCATCGACCAGCGTTCTGGCAAAGGATATTCAGTTACTTAACGTATCGTACGATCCAACGCGTGAGCTGTACGAGCAGTACAACAAAGCTTTTAGCGCGCACTGGAAGCAGGAAACCGGCGACAACGTCGTGATCCGCCAATCGCACGGCGGTTCGGGTAAACAGGCGACTTCCGTCATTAACGGCATTGAAGCCGATGTCGTGACGCTGGCGCTGGCTTACGATGTGGACGCTATTGCTGAACGTGGTCGTATCGATAAAAACTGGATCAAGCGTCTGCCGGATAACTCAGCACCTTACACTTCCACCATCGTTTTCCTGGTCCGCAAGGGCAATCCAAAACAAATTCATGACTGGAACGATCTTGTCAAACCGGGTGTGTCTGTCATTACGCCAAACCCGAAAAGCTCAGGCGGCGCACGCTGGAACTATCTGGCAGCATGGGGCTACGCCCTGCACCACAACAATAACGATCAGGCCAAAGCCCAGGACTTCGTCAAAGCCCTGTTTAAAAACGTTGAAGTGCTGGACTCCGGTGCGCGTGGCTCAACCAATACCTTCGTTGAACGCGGTATCGGTGATGTGCTGATTGCCTGGGAAAACGAAGCGCTACTGGCGACGAACGAACTGGGTAAAGATAAATTCGAGATAGTCACCCCGAGTGAATCTATTCTCGCGGAGCCGACCGTTTCCGTGGTCGACAAAGTGGTGGAAAAGAAAGACACCAAAGCGGTAGCGGAAGCCTACCTGAAGTATCTCTACTCGCCGGAAGGTCAGGAGATAGCAGCGAAAAACTTCTACCGTCCGCGTGATGCTGAAGTGGCGAAGAAATACGAAAATGCCTTTCCGAAGCTGAAGCTGTTCACCATTGACGAAGAGTTTGGCGGCTGGACGAAAGCACAGAAAGAGCACTTCTCTAACGGCGGTACGTTCGACCAGATCAGCAAGCGTTAAATAAATCTGTGAGTTACCAACCCGGTGGCATAACGCGACCGGGTTTTTTATTTGTCATGGTTTTGCGTTACTCTTGCCCCTCAATAGGATACAGGGAACGCGTAATGAAAAAAGCAGGCTATCTTTTACTGGCGGTGATTGTGGTGGCTGCCGCTGCTGGCATTGGTTACTGGAAATTCACCGGCAACCCGGACGCGTTACGCCAGATTGTTCTTCAGCAATGCTTGCCGCACCAGTTGCAGCAGCAGGATCCCGCACCGTGCGCGGAAGTGAAACCAGACGCCGGATATGTGGTGTACAAAGATCGTAACGGTCCGCTGCAATATCTGTTGATGCCTGGTTACCGTATCAATGGTACGGAAAGCCCGTTGCTGTTGGAATCAGGCACGCCGAACTTTTTCTGGCTGGCCTGGCAGGCGCGTAGCTTTATGAGCCAAAAATACGGTCAGGAGATCCCTGACAAAGCGGTATCGCTGACCATTAACTCGCGTAGCGGGCGTACGCAAAATCACCTGCACATTCATATCTCCTGCCTGCGAACCGATGTCAGAAAGCAGCTGGATGACAACATGGCGAAAATCAGCACCCGCTGGTTGCCTTTGCCGGGTGGATTACGCGGGCATGAATATCTGGCGCGTCGCGTCACGGAAAACGAACTGGCGCAACGCAGCCCGTTTATTATGCTGGCGGAAGAAGTACCGGATGCGCGAGAACATATGGGCCGCTATGCGCTGGCGATGGTGCGCCAAAGCGATGAGTCTTTTGTCCTGCTGGCGACTCAGCGTAACTTGCTTTCGCTGAATCTCGCCTCTGCTGAGGAAATTCAGGATCATCAATGTGATATTCTGCGCTAACCCTACCTAATCTGGCGTTTACTCCGCATGCCTGCCCCCGTATTCTTGTTGAAAAAAACAACAGGAGACAGGCATGTCGCTCTGGCTTTCACACCCTCTGTTTATTCCTTCTCTGGTGGTTGGCATCACCATTATTCTCTGGGCGACGTCGCTACTACCGGAATTTATAACGGCGCTGCTGTTCTTTGCCGTGGCGATGGTGGCCAAAATAGCGCCACCGGATGTGATTTTTGGCGGCTTTGCGTCATCGGCATTCTGGCTGGTCTTCAGTGGCTTCGTGCTGGGTATCGCGATTCGTAAAACGGGATTGGCGGACAGGGCGGCGAGGGCGCTGTCATCGCGATTGACCGACTCCTGGCCGTTAATGGTAGCGAGTGTGGTACTGCTAAGTTATGCGCTGGCGTTTGTAATGCCGTCCAATATGGGGCGCATTGCGCTGCTGATGCCGATTGTCGCGGCGATGGCGAAACGGGCGGGAATTAACGACGGCACGCGAGCCTGGTATGGTCTGGCGCTAGCCGTCGGGTTTGGGACGTTCCAGCTTTCCGCGACGATTTTACCCGCTAACGTGCCGAATCTGGTGATGAGCGGCGCAGCGGAAGGTTCTTACGGTATCCACCTGAATTATCTGCCCTATTTACTGTTACATACGCCGGTTCTGGGCTGGCTCAAGGGCGCGGTACTCATCGTACTTATCTGCTGGCTGTTTCCTGGTAAGCCCCATGCACCGCGCGATCTGACGCCGCCTGAGCCGATGAGCCGGGATGAAAAACGTCTGGCATGGATGTTAGCGGTGGTGTTGTTTTTGTGGGTAAGCGAAAGCTGGCACGGCATTGGTCCAGCGTGGACCGGACTGGCGGCGGCGGTTATCACGCTGCTACCTCGGGTTGGCTTTATTAATGGCGAGGAGTTTTCCAGTGGGGTCAATATCCGTACCTGTATCTATGTGGCGGGTATTCTGGGGCTGGCGATCACCGTCACGCAGACCGGTATTGGCAGTGCGGTGGGCGAGGCGCTGTTACAGGTGATGCCGCTGGACGCGGAAAAACCGTTTACCAGCTTCCTCGCGCTGACTGGCATTACCACCGCACTCAATTTTATTATGACGGCAAACGGCGTTCCGGCGCTATATACCACGCTGGCGCAAAGCTTTGCCGATGCGACGGGATTCCCGCTGCTGTCGGTGATTATGATTCAGGTACTGGGATATTCCACACCGCTACTTCCGTATCAGGCTTCACCCATTGTTGTGGCGATGGCGCTTGGGAAAGTGCCTGCGAGGGCGGGGATGCTGCTGTGTATTGCGCTGGCGGCGGCAACGTATCTGGTGCTTCTGCCGTTGGATTACCTCTGGTTCAGTATGCTGGGTAAATTATAACTGTATCTAAATGTTAATTTTTTGTTTTGTGAGATGATGAATTGTTTTATTTGGGCTGATGGCGGTTAATACCGGGGCGCAGATTTGTGCACTGGAAACTCAAGGATTGATTCATGGACAGTTTGACCCCTATCCGCTGTTGGCCTGCCATCATTTCGCTCGCGATCACGCTGACCATCTGGTTTGTTATCCCGTGTCCGCCTGATGTCACTCCGCAAGCGTGGCATCTGCTGGCGTTGTTCATAGGTACGATCGCAGCGATTATCGGTAAAGCCATGCCCATTGGCGCCATTGCGGTTGTGGCGATTATGCTGGTGGCGATGACCGGCGTCACTAACCCCGGTAAACCCTCGGCCGCACTGAACGATGCGTTGAGTGGCTTTTCTAACCAGTTAATCTGGCTGATTGGTTTATCCATTATGCTGTCGCAAAGTCTGTTAAAGACCGGCCTGGGGGCGCGAATTGGCTACGGGTTTATTGCGCTGTTTGGTAAAAGAACGCTGGGTATTGCGTGGGCATTAACCCTTGCGGAAACGCTGATTGCGCCGGTTACGCCCAGCAACACGGCGCGTGGCGGTGGTATTATCCACCCAGTAATGCGGGCGATTGCGGAAAGCCTCGGATCGCAACCGGGAAACAACGAGAATGGTTCAACGGGTCGCTATCTGGCGCTGGTGAATTACAACATTAACCCCATCAGCTCGGCAATGTTCATCACCGCGACCGCACCTAACCCCTTAATCGTTAGCTTTTTAACGAAGGGGACGGATGGCGTGCTGAACATGACCTGGGGAATGTGGGCTATTGCGGCGCTGCTTCCCGCTGTGGTCTCGCTGGTCGTCATGCCGATTGTAATCTGGTGGCTCTATCCGCCAGCTATCACGCGCACGCCAAATGCGCCGCAGTTCGCACGACAAAAACTGGAGGCGCTAGGTCCGCTTTCACTGGCAGAGAAAATTACCCTGGCCGTCTTCATTTTGCTGCTCTGCCTGTGGGCGGGAGTGCCCGCGATGTTGATGGGCAGCGCCTGGAGCGTAAACCCCACAAGCGCCGCGTTAATTGGTTTGTCGATTCTGTTGATGGCGGGAGTATTAAGCTGGGAAGACATTCTTAAATGCCGTGGAGCGTGGGATACCATAGTCTGGTTCGCGGCGCTGGTAATGATGGCGGATTTTCTCAGCAAGCTTGGGTTGGTTGGTTGGCTGGCGACCAGCGTGGGTAGTGCAATCGACCATCTGGGTGTGCACTGGAGCATTGCGACGCTGTTGTTGATTCTGCTTTACGTCTATTCGCACTACTTTTTCGCCAGTACAACTGCGCATATTACGGCGATGTTCGCTGCGTTCTTCGCTGCAGGTTTAGGCCTCGGCGCGCCGCCAGCGCTGCTTGGTTTAATGCTCGGTTTCTCCTCCTCCTTGATGATGTCGCTCACGCACTATGGCACGGGTACTGCGCCTATTATCTTTGGTTCGGGCTATGTCACGCTGGCGGAGTGGTGGAAAACGGGGCTGGTAATGAGTGTGGTCAACCTGACCATTTGGGGTGTGACCGGCGCCTTCTGGTGGCACTGGCTGGGATACTGGTAAACCTGATGCGACGGGAGGAGTGCTCCTCCCGCCATACAACTTAAGCCTGTTTAGCGGCTTCTGCTGCTTTAACGATGACTGCGAAAGCGTCTGCTTTCAGAGAAGCACCGCCAACCAGCGCGCCGTCGATGTCCGGCTGAGCGAACAGTTCTGCCGCGTTGCCCGCATTTACGGAACCGCCGTACTGGATAATAACCTGTTCAGCGATTTTCGCGTCAGCTTTAGCAATGTGGTCACGGATGAATTTGTGAACAGCCTGAGCCTGAGCCGGAGTTGCAGATTTACCGGTACCGATAGCCCATACTGGTTCGTAAGCGATGACTACGCCTTCGAATGCCGCAGCGCCCTGAGTTTTCAGAACGGCGTCGATCTGACGTGCGCAGACTTCTTCAGTTTTGCCCGCTTCGTTTTCTGCTTCGGTTTCACCGATGCACAGAACTGGAGTCAGACCCTGCTCTTTCAGCACAGCGAATTTCTTCGCGATCAGCTCGTCAGACTCTTTGTGATAAGTACGACGCTCAGAGTGACCGATAATGATGTACTGTGCGCCGATATCTTTCAGCATTTCAGCGCTTGTTTCACCGGTGAATGCGCCAGACAGGTTCAGGTCAACGTTCTGCGCGCCCAGGATGATGTGGCTACCGGCAGCGGCGTGTTTCGCCAGGTCGATATACATTTCCGGCGGAGCAATCGCTACTGCACAGCCAGCAACGCCAGCCAGTTCTTTACGCAGATTAGCAACCAGTTCGTTTACCATATGGCGGCTGCCGTTCAGTTTCCAGTTACCCATCACTAAAGGATGTCGCATTTCATTTCTCCACGCTTGTCAGCGAATTAAGGAATATGGCCGCCCGTCAGGGCAGCATGGTCTGTGAAACAGTATAGAGATTCATCCCCAGAAAGGCTTTGCTTTTTGTCACTTATTCGACCCTTCGAGGTTTTCAGATAGAGCCAGCTTAATCGGTTCAACAGCGAAGGTCAGCCCCTTTTCACCGTTATCTGCTATGACATAGCGAATAGCGCCTTCTGTTTCGGCGTAATAGTGCTTACCTTTGCCTGCGGCGAGCAATTTTTGCAGCTTTTTCTGGCTCTGTTCTTTCGTCAGCAGCGGCGCGACGGTGCGGATGACGGCGCTCATATATTCCAGCGCTTTCGCTTTCGCCGCCTTTTGTTCTGGCCCCTGAATCGGCAGCCAGGTGATCTGCATACTTTTGATTTTCAATGTACCGCGCTCAAGGGCTGAGGACGCATACAGGTTTTCGTTGATTTTGCTGGCGGCACGGGTGAGATTCGCCCGATCGCGACTGCTGTCGATGGCACGGAATTCATTGAGGATAAGCTTCGGATTCTGTGTATTAAAGTTTTCACGAAACTGGCTAATCGATAGATCAAAAGTTGGCGCGCCCGCCAACAAATAGGGGGCCGTGATTGCCGTCGATGGCTCTTCCGCCTGCGCCGTAGTGCTTACGGTTAAGGCTGAAAACAGTAATAAAAACAGTGTAAATCCTTGCTTCATCAATTGTACCTTTCATTCTCACTGCTCACGATTAAAACGGTAACCGTCCGGCTTGTCAAAAGGGTAAACTGTCCTGGAAGGTAATAATAAAGGAACCTACATGACCATACAGCAGTGGTTATTCTCATTTAAAGGGCGTATTGGACGCCGTGATTTCTGGATTTGGATCGGTCTGTGGCTCGTCAGTATGCTGGCGTTGTTCTCACTGGCGAGTAAGCAATTACTCGATATTCAAACCGCGGCATTTTGTCTGGTGTGTCTGCTATGGCCGACGGCGGCGGTGACGGTAAAGCGTCTGCATGACCGAGGGCGTTCAGGGGCGTGGGCGTTGCTGATGATTCTGGCGTGGATGCTGCTGGCCGGAAACTGGGCGATGTTACCTGGCGTCTGGCAATGGGCGGTAGGCCGTTTTCTTCCGACGCTGATTCTGGTCGGCATGCTTATCGATCTGGGCGCGTTTGTCGGCACCCAGGACGAAAATAAATATGGTAAAGATACGCAGGACGTAAAGTACAGAGCTGACTCGTAGGGCGGATAAGGCGCGTTAGCGTCGCCATCCGGCAAGCCCTTACCAGTAGTGTTCAGCGGTCATATGGCCTGGTCGACGGCGCAGGTGTTTGGTCATCTGCCGGGTCTCTTTCAACAGTTGCTGCGTGTCGCGTACCATTTGTGGATTTCCACATAGCATTACGTGGCTGGTTTCTTTATCCATTGGCAGACCTACCGCTTTTTCCAGCTCACCGCTTTCAATCAGCGCCGGCACTCGCCCGGTCAACGAATTTGCCGCAGTTTCACGGCTAACAACGGTCTGGATACGTAATTTACCTTCGTAGCGCTTTTCCAGCGCCTGCATCAATGGCAGGTAGCTTAAATCGGCGGCATAGCGCGCGGCGTGGACCAGCACCAGATTTTTAAAGCGATCCAGATCTTTGCCTAACTGCAAAATCGACAAATACGGGCCGATAGCCGTGCCGGTCGCCAGCATCCATAGCGTGTCGCAATCGGGGACCTCATCCAGCACGAAGAAGCCAGCGGCTTCACTGACCACCTGAACGTCATCGCCAGGTTTCAGCGCGGCCAAACGAGGGCTGAGTTTGCCGTCGGGAACCGTCACCAGATAAAACTCTAAATCGGGATTGTCGGGCGCATTGACGTAGGAATAGGCGCGCTGGACGCGCTCGCCGTCGATTTCCAGGCCAAGCTTGGTAAACTGGCCAGCAGTAAAAGGAAGAACTGGAGCTCGCACGGTCAAACTAAATAAGGCATCGGTCCAGTTCTGCACCTTTGTGACTTTGCCTGTTACCCAATCTGCCATGGTTTTCTCCTGTCTGCTTTGATTGCCTTATCTTCGTTCGTTGGACGAAAGATTTCCAGCCCGGATGGGCTGGAAGGCTCTATTGATCAAATCAATTACAGGATGTGCGCCTGCACATCGGGATCTTTGCGATCGAGATAGTGAATCGACTGAATGCGGCGGATTGTGCGTGATTTGCCGCGGATCAGCAGCGTTTCGGTGGTCGCGATATTACCTTTGCGGCTAATGCCTTCCAGCAGATCGCCTTTGGTGATGCCGGTGGCAGAGAAAATAACGTTGTCGCTGCGCGCCATTTCGTCCAGACGCAGCGCTTTGCCCGCCTCAATGCCCATCGCAGTGCAGCGGGCCAGTTCCTGTTCGCCAATGCGGCGGTTTTCTTCGCTGTCGCCTTTGACGTCATGACGCGCCAACAGACGGCCCTGCATATCGCCATCCAGCGCGCGGATAACGGCGGCGGAGACCACGCCTTCCGGTGCGCCGCCAATGCCGTACAGCACGTCAACTTCACTGTCAGGCATGCAGGTCAGAATTGAGGCCGCGACGTCGCCGTCGGGAATAGCGAATACGCGCACGCCCAGTTTCGTCATCTCTGCAATAACGTCATCATGGCGAGGTTTCGCCAGAATAGTGACGGTCAGGTCACTCAGGGGTTTGTTCAGCGCGGCGGCAATGTTACGCAGGTTAGCTTCCAGCGACAGGTTCAGGTCAATGGACCCTTTTGCGCCTGGGCCGACAATCAGCTTTTCCATATACATGTCCGGCGCGTTCAGGAAGCAGCCTTTGTCGCCCACGGCCAGTACCGCCAGCGCATTTGCCTGGCCCATTGCCGTCATACGCGTGCCTTCGATAGGATCGACGGCGATGTCTACCGCATCACCAAGACCCGTACCGACTTTCTCACCGATAAACAGCATCGGCGCTTCATCGATTTCACCTTCGCCAATCACGATGGTGCCGTCGATGTTGACCTGGTTGAGCATAATACGCATGGCGTTCACCGCCGCGCCGTCAGCGGTATTTTTATCGCCGCGGCCCAGCCATTTGTAGCCAGCCAGCGCGGCCGCTTCGGTCACGCGTGAAAATTCAATGGCAAGTTCTCGTCTCATTGCAAACTCGTAGCTGAAAGGAATGGCGCGAAGTGTAGCACAGGGGAGGGGGCGAGATTATTGATGTGTGTGCGGGGTTGTCCCCGCACGAAGATATTGCCGGATAAGACACCTTAGCGTCGCCATCCGGCAATGACGTATTACTCGTCGTGATCTTCCCACGCCATGGCGCGTTTGACTGCTTTTTTCCAGCCGCTGTAACGGAAGTTACGTTCGGTGGTTTCGATGCCAGGACGGAATTCACGCTCGATGACCGCTTTTTCCTGCAGCTCATCCAGGTTTTGCCAGAAGCCGACCGCCAGACCGGCCAGGTACGCCGCACCCAGCGCAGTGACTTCGCGGACTTCCGGACGCTCAACGCGCGTGCCGAGAATATCCGACTGGAACTGCATCAGGAAGTTGTTGGCGACCGCACCGCCATCGACGCGCAGGGCGTGCAGACGAATGCCGGAGTCAGCCTGCATCGCTTCCAGTACGTCACGGGTCTGGTAAGCGATAGACTCAAGCGTTGCGCGGATGATGTGGTTGGAGTTTACGCCACGGGTCAGACCGAAGATGGCGCCACGCGCATACGGGTCCCAGTACGGTGCGCCCAGACCGGTGAATGCCGGAACGACGTACACGCCGTTGGTGTCTTTCACTTTGGTGGCGAAATACTCAGAGTCGAATGCATCGCTGATGAGTTTCATTTCATCACGCAGCCACTGGATAGAGGCACCCGCCATAAACACCGCGCCTTCCAGGGCGTAGTTCACTTCCCCGGTCGGTCCGCAGGCGATGGTGGTCAGCAGCCCGTTTTCGGACTTAACGGCTTTATCGCCGGTGTTCATCAGCATGAAGCAGCCGGTACCGTAGGTGTTTTTCGCCATCCCTTCTTTCACGCACAGCTGGCCGAACAGCGCCGCCTGCTGGTCACCGGCGATACCGGAGATAGGAATACGAATGCCGCCCTTACCACCGATGTTGGTCTGACCGTACACTTCAGAAGAACGACGCACTTCCGGCAGCATGGCGCGCGGAATATCCAGCGCATCCAGCATCTTGTCGTCCCAGTCCAGGGAGTGAATGTTGAACAGCATGGTACGTGAGGCGTTGGTGTAATCGGTGACGTGTACACGCCCCTGCGTCATTTTCCAGATAAGCCAGGTGTCTACGGTACCAAACAGCAGTTCACCGCGACGAGCGCGCTCACGCGAGCCTTCTACGTGGTCGAGGATCCACTTCACTTTGGTACCGGAGAAGTACGGGTCAATCACCAGGCCGGTGTTGCTACGAATGTACTCTTCCATACCGTCGCGCTTGAGCTTCTCGCAGATATCCGCGGTACGACGACACTGCCACACAATGGCGTTATAGATAGGTTTACCGGTCTCACGTTCCCAGACGATGGTGGTTTCACGCTGGTTGGTAATACCGATCGCGGCAATTTCATCGGAACTGATATCGGCTTTCGCCAGCACTTCTACCAGCGTGGAGCTTTGGGTCGCCCAAATTTCCATTGGGTCGTGTTCTACCCAACCTGCTTTCGGGTAGATTTGCTCGAATTCGCGCTGTGAAACGGCAACGATATTCGCATCGTGGTCCATTACGACCGCGCGGGAGCTGGTGGTGCCCTGGTCGAGCGCAACGATATATTTTTTTTCAGTCATAATTTTTTGTCCCGTAGTCACATTACTGCGAAGCTTTTTGTTGAGTGTTGGCCGCAACGTCTTTCTCTTCAATCGCGCAGACATCGCACGGTAAATGACGACCAATCAGTTTGCGATAGGCCCATGCGCCCAAAATTGCGCCAGTAATTGGGCCAAACACTGGTACCAGGAAGTAAGGGATATCACGACCACCCGTGAAGGCAATCTCACCCCATCCGGCCAGTCCGGCGAACAGTTTCGGTCCGAAGTCACGCGCCGGGTTCATCGCAAAACCGGTTAGCGGCCCCATGGAAGCACCAATAACGGCAATCAGTAAGCCGATCAGCAGTGGTGCCAGCGGACCACGAGGTACACCGTTACCATCGTCGGTCAGGGCCAGAATCAGCCCCATTAGAATAGCGGTAATGACCATTTCAACCGCGAAGGCCTGCACAAAATTGATATGCGGGTTCGGATAGGTGGAGAAAGTACCCGCCAGACCCAGGCTTTCCGTACTGCCACGCACGATATGGTTGGTTTGTTCGAAATCGAGGAAAAGATTGTAATAAAGCCCGTAAACCAGTGCCGCTGCGCAAAAGGCGCCGGCAATTTGCGAAATAATAAAAGGGACGACTTTGCGTTTATCAAAACAGGCAAACAGCCAGAGTGCGATGGTGACCGCTGGATTCAGGTGTGCACCAGAAACGCCTGCGGTCAGATAGATAGCCATTGCTACCCCCAGACCCCAGATGATGCTGATTTCCCACTGACCAAAAGTTGCCCCGGCCACTTTGAGTGCAGCGACACAGCCCACACCGAAGAAAATCAACAACCCGGTACCGAGGAATTCAGCAATGCACTGGCCTTTTAAGGTTGATGTTTGACTCATAATCGGATCCTGAAGAGAGTTTAATGTTTATTGTGTGCGAGAAGGTCACTGACATCCCCGGAGCCGGTAGGCACACTGTTAATTTATCGTTAACGCTCAAAAACGAGAAATATCGAAATTAAAATGTGTGTACTGCATCAACAAAATGAGCGTTTTCGCGCCATTGCGCGGTATTTGTTATACAAAAATAGTGTGAGCTGAATCATTTCACCGATCAATCTCTTAACACTTAAGCGTTATGACAGTCATGTCACCAGGAGAAAGACTAAAAGTGTTGCAAACCGCAATCTGCGCGGGATGCCGCTGGACAGGGATGACGCGGCTTCATACAATCGGTGTTAAGTAGAGTGCGCTCGTTTTTATTAAGGCGTCGCCGGTTATCGGGACGAGGATTTTTATCCATCAACGCCTTGCAATTCAGGAGAGGTATGACGATGTCATTAGAAGTGTTTGAGAAACTGGAAGCAAAAGTACAGCAGGCGATTGATACCATCACGCTGTTGCAGATGGAAATCGAAGAGCTGAAAGAAAAGAACAACTCACTGTCGCAGGAAGTTCAGTCTGCACAGCAGCAGCGTGAAGAACTGGAGCGTGAGAACAACAACCTGAAAGAACAGCAGAACGGCTGGCAGGATCGTCTGCATGCCCTTTTAGGCCGTATGGAAGAAGTCTAATTACGCTTTATCTTTCGCGTAATCGCCCCTGTTTGTAGGCCGGATAAGGCGTGAGCCGACATCCGGCAATCAGCGACAACGCATAAAAAAAGGCACCTTGCGGTGCCTTTTTGATCACTCGATATCGAGCGGGTCTTCGGAGAGGATTATCCCGGTGTTGTCGGCGTACAGGTGGTCGCCGGAGAAGAAGGTCACGCCGCCAAAGTTGACGCGCACATCGCTTTCCCCAATGCCTTCACCGGAAGCGCCTACCGGAATTGCGGCAATTGCCTGAATGCCAATATCCAGTTCTTCCAGATCGTCTACCTGGCGTACTGAGCCGTAGATGACCAGACCTTCCCATTCATTCTGTACGGCCAGTCTTGCCAGTTCGGCATCGACCAGCGCGCGACGGACAGAACCGCCGCCATCGACCAGCAGAATGCGACCACGGCCGTTTTGTTCGAGCAGATCGTACAGCAACCCGTTGTCCTCGAAACATTTTACCGTGATGATTTGTCCGCCAAACGACGACCGTCCCCCAAAGTTAGAGAACAGCGGTTCCACGACGTTGACATCTTCCTGATAGATGTCACAAAGCTCGGATGTATCGTATTTCATAGGCTTAACGTTTAGTTGCTGCGAGAATTTTTAGTATATCGCGCTATGTGTACTGTTGGCAAAATCATCAATTGTTAATTGATATTTGTCAGTTAAAGAGACCACTGACTTAAGAAAATCCCAACGACAAACAGCAGGTTAGTTAATAGTGCCGCTTTTACGGTGCGTTCCAGCATCGGGCGCATTGCCTCAGGGTTCATCTCACGCATCACGTAACGCGCCTGTTTGAAAAGCAACGGAGCGGCGAGAATAAACAGCCATCCCCACAGGCTTTGCAGCGAGAACAGGTTAAACAGCGCCAGGCAGACCAGCGTACCCATCAGCAGGCAGGCATGGTAGCGGCGGGCATTGACGGCGCCTAAACGCACGACCAGCGTGTTCTTGCCGTTCTCTCTGTCGCTGTTGATATCGCGCAGGTTGTTGACGTTGAGCACGGCGGTTGCCAGCAGACCGCAGGCGGTGGCAGGCAGAATCAGCGCCGGAATCAGCGTATGTGCCTGCAAATACCAGCTTCCCATCACGCTGAGCCAGCCGAAGAATACCAGCACGGAAATATCGCCCAGACCGATGTACCCGTAAGGGCGATTACCCACGGTGTAAGTGATTGCGGCGATAATCGACAGCCCCCCGAGCACCAGGAAACCGACAAAATCTGCCAGCGTGTGACAGGCCACAGCAACCAGGGCCAGACCAGACAGACAGATCAACACCACGGTGACGATCAGCGCGCGCTTCATCTGCTGTTGGGTGATAACCCCTTTTTGCATACCGCGCAGTGGTCCAATGCGGTCGGGCTTGTCGCTGCCTTTGACGGCATCGCCATAGTCGTTAGCGAGATTGGACAGAATTTGCAGCAGTCCCGCCGTAATTAATGCCAGCAGAGCAACCAGCGGATCGAAGTATCCTTGCCACCATGCTAATGCCGTACCGACGATGATCGCCGCGAAGGCGAGCGGTAAGGTCTTAGGTCGTAAACTTTCCAGCCAGGCTTGTGAGCGGCTAATTTGTTGTTGTTCAGTCATATTTAGCGCCAATAAAAATGGGGCTTTATCAGCCCCATCAACAGTGATGAAAATGCATTGAACGCGATTATAGGATAAAACGGCTCAGATCTTCATCTGCGACCAGCGCATCCAGATGTTTGCTCACATATTCGGCATCAATTGTGATGCTTTGGCCGTTCAAATCGCTCGCATCATAGGAAATATCTTCCATCAGACGCTCGAGAACGGTGTGCAGACGACGCGCACCGATGTTTTCGGTGGTCTCGTTAACCTGCCAGGCCGCTTCAGCAATGCGTTTAATGCCCGATTCGGTGAAGTTAATGTCCACACCCTCGGTCGCCATCAGCGCTTTGTACTGAACGGTGATGGAGGCATTCGGTTCGGTCAGGATACGCTCAAAATCGCTGGTGGTCAGCGCCTGGAGTTCAACGCGAATCGGCAGACGACCCTGCAGTTCCGGGATCAGGTCAGACGGTTTCGCGACCTGGAATGCGCCAGAAGCGATAAACAGAATGTGATCGGTTTTCACCATGCCGTGCTTGGTGGAGACCGTGCAGCCTTCAACCAGCGGCAGCAGGTCGCGCTGTACACCTTCACGGGACACGTCCGGACCAGAGGATTCGCCGCGCTTACAGATTTTGTCGATTTCGTCGATAAACACGATCCCGTGCTGCTCAACGGCGTCGATAGCTTCCTGTTTCAGCTCTTCCGGGTTCACCAGCTTGGCCGCTTCTTCTTCAATCAGCAGCTTCATCGCGTCTTTGATTTTCAGCTTACGCGGTTTTTGCTTCTGACCGCCCAGGTTCTGGAACATGGACTGCAGTTGGCTGGTCATCTCTTCCATGCCCGGAGGCGCCATGATTTCAACGCCCATCGGTGCGGCGGCGAGATCGATTTCGATCTCTTTATCGTCGAGCTGGCCTTCGCGCAGTTTTTTACGGAACGCCTGACGCGCAGCAGAAGGTTCCTGCGGTTGTTCAGACTGCCCCCAGTTATTTTTAGCTGGTGGGATCAGCACGTCGAGAATGCGCTCTTCCGCCATCTCTTCAGCGCGGAAGCGGTTTTTCTCAATTGCCTGAACGCGAACCATCTTAATGGCAGCGTCGGTCAGATCGCGGATGATGGAGTCAACTTCTTTACCAACATAGCCAACTTCGGTGAATTTGGTTGCTTCAACTTTGATGAACGGCGCGTTGGCCAGTTTTGCCAGGCGACGGGCGATTTCGGTTTTACCGACGCCGGTCGGGCCAATCATCAGAATATTTTTCGGCGTCACTTCATGGCGCAGCTCTTCGTTGAGCTGCATACGGCGCCAGCGGTTACGCAGGGCAATCGCCACGGAACGCTTAGCGTTATCCTGGCCGATGATGTGTTTGTTCAGTTCGCTGACAATTTCGCGTGGGGTCATTTCAGACATGGGGGATCCTTACGCTTTGGAGTTCAATTCTTCGATGGTATGGAAGTGGTTGGTATAAATGCAGATATCCCCTGCAATATCCAACGCTTTCTCAGCAATCTCGCGCGCGCCAAGCTCGGTGTTTTCCAGCAGAGCCCGTGCAGCAGCCTGGGCGTAGGGACCGCCGGAGCCGATGGCAATCAGATCGTTTTCTGGCTGGATGACGTCGCCGTTACCAGTGATGATGAGTGATGCCGTTTCATCTGCGACGGCCAGCAGCGCTTCGAGTTTGCGCAGCATACGGTCGGTACGCCAGTCTTTTGCCAGTTCAACGGCCGCTTTCACCAGGTGACCCTGGTGCATTTCCAGCTTGCGTTCGAACAGTTCGAACAGCGTGAATGCATCCGCAGTACCGCCTGCAAAGCCCGCAATGACTTTGTCGTTATACAGACGGCGGACTTTCTTCACGTTGCCTTTCATTACGGTGTTACCCAGTGTGGCCTGACCATCACCGGCGATTACCACATGGCCGTTACGGCGTACGCTTACTATTGTTGTCACGAGCAGACCCCTTGGTTACAAATGCAGAATACAGGCCCCGCACAGGATGCGGGGCGTAATGCAAGTATAGATGGGGGGGATTTTGGGGGTTTCAACCCCCAGTGGCGAGTCGAATGCAGTTTGTGTGACCAGCAACCTTCAGGCGGCTGATGGTGTTGTCGGCATTCTCTTTGCCTTTGACCGGACCAATGACCACGCGATTCCAGCCGTTATTGGTGGTAATACGCGAGTTGAACCCTTCAAAGGCCAGCTGCGCGCGCACGGTTTCTGCCTGCTCAGCGCCTTTAAATGACCCGCACTGAACCATCCAGCGGCGTTCATCTTTTTTCTCCGCCGTCTGTTTTGGCGGTTGCGTTTCATTCGTTATTGGCGCGGCCGGTTGCGTTTTCGGCTGAGCGGCGGTGGTATGCGCAGGCGTTTGCAGCAGATCCTGATAAGGCTGTTGCGCCGCCGGTTTTGGCTGCGGTTTCGGCTGTTGTACCGGTGCGGTTTGCGCCGTACGCGTTTGCGGCTGCTGGTAAGGCTGTTCCGTTGCCCGTTGGCGTGGCTGTTGAGCCTGCTGCTGCGTAGTGTTCCACTGCTGCTGTTGCACCTGACGTTGACGCTGCAGCGTTTGCTGGCGTTGCTCAGGCGTTTGTTCGTTCCACGGGACTTCGTTGAGCTGCGTTGGCTGTTGACGCATGTCAGCCTGCATCTGCGCCAATAACTGGCGTTGCTCATTGGTTAACTGGTCGGCGTTCAGCACCTCGCCGCCGGCGGACGGTTCGGTAGGAGCGCGTACGCCAGGCTGACGGCTTTCCAGCTCTTTGATGTATCGCCAGCGCTCTTCCGGTTTTGGTGGAATGCCATTGCCGGTGACTTTCTGGTTTTGCAGCGTTTCGGACTCTTCTTTCTTGTGATGCGTAATGAAGTACAGACCACCGATAAAGGTCACGAGTACGGCTGCAGCAATAGCAACCATAGCGGGCGATACCGCAGGCGTATTGCGTTGTTTTTTCCGTGATGTGCTCTTTTTGCGCCGCGAAGGTGCCGGTTGGCCGCGACGTACATAATCTCGTTGTGCCACTATCGTTTCGCTGTATTTATTCGTTCGTCAGCCCGCCATGTTACTTAAGCGGCGGGCCTTTGACCAGACAGGGGAGTCCGAAAGCACTTTACTTTACGTCAGTGCCCGGGTTGTACCCCGAATAATAAGCTCGCAGTCCAGTAAACGTGAGCCACTGCTGACGTTCTGGCCTTGTAATTGATCGAGCAGTAACAGCATAGCTTCACGTCCGATATCGAAACGCGGCTGTGCGACGGTTGTCAGGGGTGGATCACAAAATTCCGCGAGCGAAATGTTATCAAAGCCAATGATCGATAAATCGTCGGGCACCTTCAGGCCCTGACGTTTGGCGTAAGAGAGGGCGCCAAGGGCCATGACATCGCTGTGGCAAAAGACCGCAGTAGGCGGCTGTGGTAGCGCCAGGAGCTGTTTAAGCGCATTGGCTCCCGCTTCATAGGTAAAATCCCCGCGCGCGATGAAATGCGGATCGACCGTAATTCCGTTGCGGCGCAGTGCCTGAACGTAACCTTGCAGACGGTAATGGCACAGCGGCATATCCTCTGGTCCGGCGATACAGCCAATGCGTTTATGTCCCAGTTCCAGCAGATAGTTCATCGCGTTAAAGGCGGCGGTGAGGTTATCAATGTGCACGGTGGGAAGTTCCAGCTCTGGCGCGAACTCGTTGGACATAACCATCGGCGGTAAATTACGCTGCTCTTCCACGCTGGCATCAAACGGCAGGCGCGAGCTGAGCAGCACCATACCATCGATCTGCTTGGTGATAATGAGGTTAAGAAAGGTCTTTTCCTGCTGATTCTGGTGCGCGCAATCGCCGATAAGCACCAGATATCCCTGTTCTGCGGCGGTGACTTCTATGCCACGAATGACTTCGCTAAAAAACGGATCGCAGATATCGGGCACAATCACCAGAATGGTACGTGACTCATTACGCTTTACGTTGCGTCCCATCGATTGAGGTAGATATCCCACTTCCAGAGCAGCCTGCTCAACCTTGTTACGGGTTGACTGCGAAACTTTGTCTGGGTTCATTAATGCGCGGGATACGGTTGCCGTTGAGACTTTCGCCTTCAGAGCAACATCTTTCATCGTAGCGGCGGCAACCTGCTTATTCGGTTTCACTCTTTCTCCTCGCCAGGGCGGCTGGCACAGACTCGTCCCTGGATAACCTTCATCTGAAACATTTTTATCAGATAGTGAATGGAAGCGGTTACAGAATTTTCATAAAAAGTGTGATGGATATTTAATTTTACGATCCGCCTCGCATCGTGAGGGATTATCCCTCGATGGGATCGACATCCAGCACCCATTTAACCTTACGTGCATCGGGTAATGTATTAATCAGCGCCAGCGTGCCGCTGACGATATGCTGCAGGCGAATTCGCGACGGGTGCTGCAACAAAATTTGCCAGCGATAGCGACCGCCACGTTTGGGTGCCAGGGCAGGAACCGGGCCTAACACCCACAGTTTTTCATCGGCCAGCGGACTGGCCTGAATCAGATTTCGTAACTGCTGTAAGAACATCGGCGCATGCTGGTTGTTGTGATCTTCTGCCCGCACGATGACATGGCTGGTCCATGGGGGAAGCTGGAGCGTTTGTCGCTCGGCCAGCGCCTGTTCGGCAAAGGCGTCATAACCTTTATACAGCAAGGTTTGCAGCAGCGGATGTTCAGGGTGGTGCGTTTGTAGTACCACTTCGCCCTGCTTCCCGGCGCGACCGGCACGACCGGAAACCTGCGTGTAGAGCTGGGCGAAGCGTTCTGCCGACCGGAAATCTGCGGAGAACAGCGCGCCGTCAACGTCCAGCAGAGCCACCAGGGTGACGTCCGGGAAATGGTGGCCTTTTGCCAGCATTTGCGTGCCGATCAGGATCCGCGCGCCGCCGCGGTGTACTTCCGCCAGATGCTGCTCCAGCGAGCCTTTACGGCTGGTCGTGTCGCGATCGATGCGTGAGATTGGCACGCCGGGGAAAAAAGGCGCCAGAGCCTGCTCAAGCTGTTCGGTGCCGAGTCCTACCGGAACCATATGCGTTGAGCCGCAGGAAGGGCACTGACGCGGTATCGGACGCTGACTGTCGCAGTGGTGGCAGCGCAGATGGTGCTGCGCCTGATGCAGCGTGTAGTAGTGATCGCAGCGCGGGCATTCAGCAATCCAGCCACAATCGTGACACAGCAGGGCAGGAGCAAAGCCCCGGCGATTCAAAAACAGGATCACCTGATTATCCGCCTGCAGGTGCTGACGCATACGGGCGATAAGCGCAGGGGCGAGTCCGGCCTGCACCTGCTGACCTTTCAGATCCAGCACGTGCTGAGTGGCTGGGCGGGCATTCCCGGCGCGGCGCGTCAGGCGCAGCATGCGGTATTTTTTCTGCCGCACGTTGCACAGCGTTTCCAGTGCTGGGGTGGCTGAGCCGAGAATGATGGGAATTTGTTCGCTATGGGCGCGATAAACCGCGAGGTCGCGCGCATGATAGCGCCAGCCTTCCTGCTGTTTATAAGAGCTGTCGTGCTCTTCGTCGATGACAATCACGCCCAGATTTTTAAACGGCGTAAACAGCGACGAGCGAGTGCCGATAACAATCGCCGCTTCGCCATTTTTCGCCTTCAGCCATGCCGAAAGACGTTCACTGTCATTTAAACCCGAGTGCAGGACTTCGACCGGCGCATTGAAGCGCTCGCGAAAACGGGCAATAGTTTGCGGCGTCAGGCCAATCTCCGGCACCATTACCAGTGCTTGTTTGCCCTGGGCGAGCACATTTTCCAGTACGCTTAAATAGACCTCTGTTTTACCCGATCCCGTCACGCCCGCTAATAGCCAGGCGCTAAAACTGTCAGAAGCGCTGTGGATCGCCCCGACGGCGGTAGCCTGTTCGGTATTCAGCCGCAGACGCTCACCGGAAACCGCGTAGTGTGTACGCCAGTCGCTAAATCCTGGCGTTTCGCTTGCCAGATCGCACAGGCCTTTTTTACGCAGCGCCTGCAAGGCGGCGTCATTAAATTCCAGCTCTGCCACCTGGTCGCGCCAGATTTTTCCCTGGCGTAATGCTGCCAGCGCCTGCTGCTGCTTGGGAGAACGCTTCAGGCCGTTGAGATCAATAACCTGGCCCTCTTCAGTGGCAAACCAGTACCACATGGGCGTGTTGGTAGCCGGGCGTCCCTGGCGTAGCAGAATCGGCAGGGCATGAAACAGCACGTCGCCAATAGGATGATGATAATAGTCAGCTGCCCACAACAGCAGACGCCAGACGGAGGTCGAATAGACCGGTTCGCTGTCCAGCACTTCGAGAACGGCTTTTAATTCGTTGAGAGGTAGTTCGCTGTGCTCGCTAACGGAAAGGACGATGCCCACGCGCTCCTGCTGCTTGCCAAAAGGCACGCGTACACGACACCCGGCTTTGGCGCTCATGCCTTCCGGCAGGAGGTAGTCAAAGGTGCGAGGTAGTGGAACGGGTAAGGCAACGTGCGCAACGGGCATTGAATCATCCTGACTTGAAATCTGGCGGGTTAGTATACACATTAGTGAGGGGTAGAATGCGGATCAGTTTGCATGAGCAGGTTAATTTCTGTATGATTCGCCGCCTTTGATGCAAATTGATTGCGTCAAACAATGACCATTACCCGAGAATTTCAAGCTGTTGATGCAGTGTGAAAGGTGACGGGGAATAATTAACATCGCGTGGTGTCTGGCGTTAGGGCTGGAAGAGCGACGCGGCCTTAAACCGAGGTTTTCCCATGAAAAAAGATATTCACCCGAAATACGAAGAAATTACTGCAAACTGCTCTTGCGGTAACGTCATTAAAATCCGCTCTACTGTCGGTCACGATCTGAACCTCGACGTGTGCAGCAAGTGCCACCCGTTCTATACTGGCAAGCAGCGTGATGTTGCTACCGGTGGCCGTGTTGATCGCTTCAACAAGCGTTTCAGCATCCCAGGCAGCAAGTAAGTTTCAGCTGTCAGAAAAAAGCGCCTTACGGCGCTTTTTTTGTATCTGCGCCTGAAGACTGAAATTTATATTGATGTGTTGAATAGTGTCTTTTATTTAATAAATAAAACAGTGTTTTTATTTTTTAGGTAAAATGTTTCTACTGGTGATCTGCGTCCTTTTTATCTTCTGGTTTTTGCCACTCATGCTAATTGTTGGTAAAATACCAAAGGTTTCTGCTTTCTTTCTAAAATACACTTTTGTCGAAATATAAAATTATTCTTAATCCTTCATCGTTTCCCATTAATGGACGGAACGAGATGGGTAATTTCCTTGATTTAGTGTGAAGAGGGATGGTCATGAAATTTAAATCTGCGTTATTACTGATTCCATTATTTTCTGTGGCCGCGCAAGCGGGTTATGTTGATTATCGTCATGAATATTATGACGATGGGCGTAATTACGATCGTGTTTATATGTCTCATCGTTTTGCGACTGGTTTTGGTGTGGCCGTTGAAGCCATTTCACGTTCCGAAGATACGCAATCTAATGATGCGTGGAATAATATGGAAAGTAATGGCAACGAGTATACGGCAAGCTACCAATTTACCTGGCGGGATCTTATCTGGCAGCCGGGTATTGCGATTGAAACGGGCGATAACATCACGATTTATAAACCTTATATCCGTGTACAGTACAATATCAATGACAACTGGTGGACTGCGTTCCGCTATCGTCAGGAGTACATGCGCAGAAACACTGACGGCAAGGATGACCGCATGGTCTATCGTCCGGAAGCATGGCTCGGTTATAACATTCATGACTGGATGTTTGAGCTTAACGGTATTTATAAAATTGCCGATAGCGAAGATTTATATAACAACCGCAAAGACGATTATGAATATAACTTCCGTGTGGCTTATAAAATAGGTTCCTGGATTCCATTTGTTGAGGTGGGTAACGTTTCCTCCGGTTATAACACCACCACCACAGACGATCGCCAGACTCGTTATCGTGTCGGTCTCGGTTATAACTTCTGACCATTAATACTCTTCATTGCGGTTTATTACGCTGAGCATCGGTATATACATATAGTTTGCGTGAATAATGAGTCTAAGGAGTTGACATCATGTCTAATGATGGAACTATAATCGGAAGTAATCAAAGTATTGCTGTCAGGCCTTTCGGATTAAGAGATAAATTTGGTTATTTGTGTGGTGACCTCGGAACCTGTTTTATTCTTGGGTTGGTGAACAGTTTTCTAATGATTTATTACACTAACGTACTCGGTATTTCCGGCGTTATTGTTGGCTCGCTCTATTTTGTGACCAAACTCTTTGATGCGTTTGTCGATGTTGGCGTAGGGCGTTTATGTGATACCTCTAAACTAACGGTGCATGGACGGTTTAACCCGTGGGTGCGCCGTATGAAGTATCCTTTCTGCATCATTGCGGTCGTCCTGTTCCTGCCATTTGTGAATGATTTCTCTTATACGGCGAAAATTATCTACATCTGCTGCTCCTATTTTATCTACGGTTCGTTGTTATCGACGGTCAGTATCCCGTATGGTGCCATGTCTGCGGCGATCAGCTCGAACCCGGAAGATCGTGTTTCGCTCTCAACCTGGCGCAGCGTTGGGTCTGCCATCGGCGGCGGGGCAACCGGCTTTTTTATTCCAATTCTGATGTACACCACCCTGGTGGACGGAAGCCAGGTGATTTCCGGGCAGCATTTCTTTTGGATTGCCATTGGTTGCGCAGTGCTGGGCTTTATCTTTTTAACCCTAACCTGTCAGCTAACGACGGAACGCGTGCGTGTGGAGAGAAAAGAGAGCATGCCCGTGTCGGTGTTACTGAAGGGGTTGTTACGCAACAAGGCACTGATTGTTCTGGTTGTGGTGGATCTGCTGATTGTGATTAATCAGGGGTTGTCCGGGACCAATATGACCTACCTGTTTAATGACTATTTCCATAACAAAGAGGCCATGTCCGTTGCATTGCTGTTTACCTTTGGCTCTCTGGTTTTGCTGGCGCCATCGGCATCCTGGCTCACGAAGCGGTTTGGTAAAAAAGAAGCAAGTGTAGGCGCGTTGCTCTTTGCGGTAGCGATGTATCTGATTATGTACTTCGTCCACATTACCGACGCGAAAGTCTATTTGGTTTTCCTGTTTCTGGCGACGCTGGGTGCGGGGTTATTCAACCTGATGATATGGGCGTTTATGACTGATGTTTGTGATTATCACCAGTATGTCACTGGCGATCGTGAGGATGGTACCGTTTATGGCGTGAACTTCTTCGCCCGCAAGGTTGGTCAGGCGTGCGCCGGGGCTATTGGCGGCTTTATGCTGGCCATCATTGGTTATCAATCTTCCTCAACGGGTGGGGCTGTGCAAACCAGCATCGTGCAGGAAAATATTTATACGATGGCGAATCTCCTGCCGGCTTTGTGCCTGTTTTTGGCGGCGGTCATTCTGATTTATTGCTATCCATTGAACCGTAAAGAAACGCTCAAAATGGAAGAAACATTGAATAAACTCAATGGAATTAGTAAGTAGCGTTGTGAAAGATGGCGGGAGCAATCCCGCCTTCTTTCATCTTTCTTCAACAATTAGTATTCCCACGTTTCCGGGTTGATACCCAGTTCACGCATGATTACCTTTGCTTCTTCCGGGATTTCATCACTGCGCTCTTTACGCAGGTCGTCATCGTTGGGTAGTGGTTGCCCGGTAAAAGCATGCAGAAACGCTTCACACAGCAGTTCGCTATTGGTGGCGTGGCGCAGGTTGTTCACCTGACGACGCGTGCGTTCATCGGTAAGGATTTTTAACACCTTCAGAGGAATGGAAACCGTAATTTTTTTTACTTGCTCACTCTTCTTACCGTGCTCAGCGTATGGGCTGATATATTCGCCGCTCCATTCAGCCATGAGATACCTAATCCTCTTCGTCATTAATATTGAGGCCAGAACCTGAGCCCGGACCATAATTGCGCGTAGTTTATCGTAGTGGCGCGGCCCTGACACGAAGTAAGCCGACGCGGATGTACGCTAATGCATATAATTTTAACGGCTATTTGCGGTTTGCTCAATCTATACGCAAAGAAGTTTAGATGTCCAGATGTATTGACGTCTATTGTAACTATGATTAATCTGGTGCCTGACTTTTCACCGACTCAGCCAGGATCTCCTCAATATGACGCGTAAACAGGCCACCATCGCAGTGCGTAGCGGATTAAATGACGACGAACAGTACGGTTGCGTTGTCCCGCCGATTCACCTCTCCAGTACCTATAACTTTACCGGTTTTAATGAACCTCGCGCCCATGACTATTCACGCCGCGGTAACCCGACGCGCGATGTGGTTCAGCGCGCGTTGGCAGAACTGGAAGGTGGCGCGGGCGCGGTACTAACCAATACCGGTATGTCGGCGATTCATCTGGTGACGACGGTATTCCTGAAACCTGGCGATCTGCTGGTCGCGCCGCACGACTGTTACGGTGGCAGCTATCGCCTGTTTGACAGTCTGGCAAAGCGTGGCTGTTATCGCGTACTGTTTGTCGATCAAGGCGATGAGCGGGCATTGCAGGCGGCGCTGGCGGAAAAACCGAAGCTGGTGCTGGTAGAAAGCCCCAGCAACCCGCTACTACGCGTGGTGGATATTGCGAAAATCTGTCAATTGGCGCGTGAAGCTGGTGCAGTCAGCGTGGTAGACAACACTTTTTTAAGCCCGGCACTGCAAAATCCACTGGCATTGGGCGCCGATCTGGTGTTGCATTCATGCACGAAATATTTAAACGGTCACTCAGACGTGGTGGCTGGCGTGGTGATAGCGAAAGATCCGGAAACGGTCACTGAACTGGCGTGGTGGGCGAACAATATTGGCGTGACCGGCGGCGCGTTTGATAGTTATCTGCTGCTGCGCGGCCTACGTACTCTGTCACCGCGTATGGAGGTGGCGCAACGTAATGCTCAGGCGATTGTTGATTATCTGCAAACGCAGCCGCTGGTGAAAAAATTGTATCACCCGTCATTGCCGGATAATCAGGGGCATGAGATTGCCGCGCGTCAGCAAAAAGGCTTTGGCGCGATGCTGAGTTTTGAACTGGATGGCGATGAGCAAACGCTGCGTCGCTTCCTTGGCGGGCTGTCATTGTTTACGCTGGCGGAATCGTTAGGAGGCGTTGAAAGTCTGATCTCCCACGCTGCAACCATGACACACGCGGGAATGGCACCAGAAGCGCGCGCGGCAGCAGGGATTTCGGAAACGCTGCTGCGTATCTCCACCGGTATTGAAGATGGCGAAGATTTAATTGCCGACCTGGAAAATGGCTTCCGGGCTGCAAACAAGGGGTAAACATGAGTGTGATTGCGCAGGCAGGGGCGAAGGGTCGTCAACTGCACAAATTTGGTGGTAGTAGTCTGGCTGATGTGAAATGTTATCTGCGTGTCGCAGGCATTATGGCGGAGTACTCGCAGCCTGATGACATGATGGTTGTTTCAGCCGCAGGCAGCACCACTAACCAGTTGATTAGCTGGCTGAAGTTAAGCCAGACCGATCGTCTTTCTGCGCATCAGGTTCAGCAGACGTTACGTCGCTATCAGAGCGAGCTGATTAGCGGTTTGTTACCACCAGAAGTGGCCGACGGCCTGATCGGTGCGTTTATTCACGACCTGGAGCGTCTGGCCGGATTACTCGACAGCGGCGTGAACGATGCCGTTTATGCTGAAGTTGTCGGACACGGTGAGGTATGGTCGGCGCGTTTGATGTCCGCCGTCCTTAACCAACAAGGTATGGAATCGGCCTGGCTGGATGCGCGCGATTTTTTACGTGCGGAGCGTAGCGCTCAGCCGCAGGTGGATGAAGGTCTCTCTTACCCATTGCTGCAGCAACTGCTGGCGCAACATCCGGGTAAACGCCTGGTCGTTACCGGCTTTATTAGCCGTAGCAACGCCGGTGAAACGGTACTGCTGGGGCGTAATGGTTCTGACTACTCGGCGACGCAGGTTGGCGCGCTGGCCGGGGTTTCCCGCGTAACTATCTGGAGCGATGTCGCCGGGGTTTACAGCGCGGATCCGCGTAAAGTGAAAGATGCCTGTCTGCTACCGCTGCTGCGTCTGGATGAAGCCAGCGAACTGGCGCGTCTGGCGGCTCCGGTCCTCCATGCCCGTACCTTACAGCCGGTTTCCGGCAGTGATATTGATCTCCAGTTGCGTTGTAGCTATACGCCGGAGCAAGGTTCAACGCGTATTGAACGCGTGCTGGCTTCCGGGACCGGGGCGCGTATCGTGACCAGTCATGACGACGTCTGCCTGATTGAGTTTCAGGTTCCCACCGGTCAGGACTTTAAGCTGGCCCACAAAGAGGTCGACCAGATTTTAAAACGCACCCAGGTGCGTCCGCTGGCGGTGGGTGTGCATCCCGATCGCCAACTGCTGCAATTTTGCTATACCTCCGAAGTCGCTGACGGCGCGTTGAGAATTCTTGATGAGGCCGGATTGCCGGGAGAGCTGCGTCTGCGTCAAGGGCTGGCGCTGGTGGCGATGGTCGGGGCGGGCGTCACCCGTAACCCGCTGCACTGCCACCGCTTCTGGCAGCAACTGAAAGGACAACCGGTCGAATTCACCTGGCAGTCGGAGGAGGGCATCAGCCTGGTCGCCGTACTGCGTACTGGACCGACGGAGAGCCTGATCCAAGGTCTGCATCAGTCAATTTTCCGCGCGGAAAAACGTATTGGCCTGGTGTTGTTCGGGAAGGGGAATATTGGATCACGTTGGCTGGAGCTATTCGCCCGTGAGCAAAGTACGCTCTCGGCGCGTACCGGATTAGAGTTCGTGCTGGCAGGCGTGGTTGATAGCCGCCGTAGCTTGCTGAATTATGAAGGGCTGGATGCCAGCCGCGCGTTGGCTTTCTTTGATGATGAGGCAGTGGAACAGGATGAAGAGTCGTTGTTCCTGTGGATGCGCGCCCACCCGTATGATGATTTAGTGGTGCTGGACGTAACCGCCAGCGAGCAGTTGGCGGATCAATATCTGGATTTCGCCAGTCACGGTTTCCATGTTATCAGCGCCAACAAACTGGCAGGTGCGAGCAGCAGTAATAAGTATCGCCAAATTCATGATGCGTTTGAAAAAACCGGTCGTCACTGGCTGTACAACGCCACTGTGGGCGCAGGTTTGCCGATCAACCATACCGTGCGCGATCTGATTGATAGCGGAGATACCATTCTGTCGATCAGCGGGATCTTCTCTGGCACGTTGTCGTGGCTGTTCCTGCAATTTGATGGCACGGTGCCTTTCACCGACCTGGTGGATCAGGCGTGGCAGCAGGGGCTGACCGAACCAGACCCGCGCGTGGATCTTTCCGGCAAGGATGTGATGCGTAAGCTGGTGATTCTGGCGCGTGAAGCGGGTTACGACATCGAGCCGGATCAGGTTCGCGTGGAGTCGCTGGTGCCTGCGCATTGTGAAGAAGGCTCTATTGACCATTTCTTTGAAAATGGCGATGAACTGAACGAGCAGATGGTGCAGCGTCTGGAAGCGGCGCGTGAAATGGGGCTGGTGCTGCGCTATGTGGCGCGTTTTGACGCTAACGGTAAAGCACGTGTGGGTGTTGAAGCGGTACGTTCTGAGCACCCGCTGGCGGCATTGTTGCCGTGCGATAATGTTTTCGCCATTGAAAGCCGCTGGTATCGCGATAACCCGCTAGTGATTCGTGGGCCGGGTGCGGGTCGTGATGTGACTGCCGGAGCCATTCAGTCCGACATCAACCGCCTGGCGCAGTTGCTGTAGTTTGCGATGCCGGATGGCGTTTACGCTTATCCGGCCTGGCTATGACACCAACCGTAGGCCCGGGAAGCGGCAGCGCCACCGGGCAAATCGCTCTGGGTGATTAGGGTGTTGTATTTCTCCGTCAGCGTCCTTATCGTCTGAAACACCGAATGGGCCGAGTAACGGGCGCTATCCCGAAATTCCGGCTGTTGCTGTAGCCAGGCGATAAAATGATGACTTGCCCTCAGGGTTATCGAGGCCCCTTTTTCAACCTGTCCCTCCGTTAACAAACACACCATTTTACGCCTGTTGCTCTGTTGCCAAATCTGCCACTGGTTTTGCCACCATCCCTGATAACTTTTGCCCAGTAATTGCCAGGACCTGGTGTGTTGATCGTCACCCATTTCTTCATCCACAAACCAAAGCGAGGTGTGATGTTCGCGAAACTGTTCCGACCATGCGGTAATCACAGCGCCGCGCAGAAAGCATTCGTGGGCGATGATGTGCATTTTAATCGTTGGCCAGAGATGGCTCAGGACGCGGAAATGCCCATGCGCGGTAATGACCGGGCGTAAAATCTCACCGCTGGCGTTACGTTTGAGCATCGCGCTGCCGTACTGAATTTCGTCAAACTGGCTACGGCGTAAAAACTGCGTTTCTCGCTGATTTACACGCTGGATAACATCGTCATGATTCGCTGTGGCCTCGACCGTCCCGCGCCAGCGGTAAACTAATGACTCGCCAACAGAATGAGGGGAGAAGTTGCTGGAAATATGCAAAATATTGCCGCGAATAGCATCAAAACTGAGTAATACATAAAGTTTCTGATCTGCACTTGCGCCCTGAAAAGGGACGATAAGCGGCACCGTCACTATTTGTTCTGGCGGATCAATAGTCGTCGATGGCGGTTGTCTGGGGGTCCAGACTTTTCTACAGCTCCGGCACTGTACGCGCTGGGTTCCCTGTGGGTTATGTCCATAACGGATTGGTTCCCGCTGGTAGCAATTTGGGCAAAAAAGACCGCTGTTAATTGCAAAATGTGTAAAACAGGCGGCCAACCACTCGCGGAAATGTTCAGCGTTAAACAGCGGGGGATAACTTCCGCATGCCCGGCAGTGCAGGGCGGCGTAGCCCAGCCGGTAATCGGGCCAGCTGTAATCAACTGAGTTTGCCAGCCCCAGATTTTTGCAGCCAAAAGACTTGCAGCAGTTGATGGTGAACAGAGAAGTCATCGCATTACCAACGATTTTCAATGGTCGTTGATTTTGCCCTGCAACTATTACCGATGGGTGTGAGTCTTCTCACATAAAAAAACCTTTCAGAACGTAACGTAGCGATTCTTTATATGACTGAAAGGGATTGATTATGAAGTTAAAAATGCTTGCTGTCGGTGTTCTGGTATCGCTGCCGTTATGGGCGTCAGCGAAAGACGTCACGATTATCTATACCAACGATCTCCATGCCCACGTCGAACCTTATAAAGTCCCGTGGATTGCTAATGGCACACGCGATATTGGCGGTTGGGCCAATATCACGACGATGGTGAAGCAGGAAAAAGCGAAAAATAGCGCGACCTGGTTCTTTGACGCGGGTGATTACTTCACCGGGCCGTACATCAGCAGCCTGACAAAGGGCAAGGCGATTATCGATATCATGAATACGATGAACTTCGATGCCGTCACTATGGGTAATCATGAGTTCGATCACGGATGGGATAATACGTTGTTGCAACTGAGTCAGGCGAAATTCCCCATTGTGCAGGGCAATATCTTTTACCAGAACAGCAGCAAAATGTTCTGGGATAAGCCCTGGACCATCATTGAAAAAGATGGCGTGAAGATTGGCGTTATTGGCCTGCACGGCGTGTTTGCTTTTGATGATACGGTTTCTGCTTCGACGCGCGTGGGCATTGAGGCGCGAGATGAGGTGAAGTGGCTGCAACGCTATATCGATGAACTGAAAGGCAAAGTGGATCTGACGGTGGCGTTGATCCACGAAGGTACACCGGCGCGTCAGTCCAGCCAGGGAAGTACAGATGTGCGTCGTGCGCTGGATAAAGATATCCAGACTGCAGGTCAGGTGCATGGCCTGGATATCCTGATCACCGGCCATGCGCATGTGGGCACGCCAGAGCCGATTAAAGTCGGTAATACCTTAATTCTCTCCACCGACAGCGGCGGTATTGATGTCGGTAAACTGGTGTTGGATTACCAGCAAAAACCGCATCAATTTACCGTGAAGAATTTCGAGCTAAAGACTATCTACGCCGATGAGTGGAAACCCGATCCGCAGACGAAACAGGTGATTGATGGCTGGAATAAAAAGCTTGATGAAGTGGTGCAACAGACGGTTGCCAACTCGCCGGTTGAGCTGACGCGTGCTTACGGGGAATCCTCCTCGTTAGGGAATCTGGCGGCGGATGCATTACTGGCTGCGGCGGGTAAAGATACCCAGTTAGCGCTTACCAACTCAGGCGGCATTCGTAATGAAATCCCGTCAGGTGCTATTACGATGGGCGCAGTTATTAGTACCTTCCCGTTCCCGAACGAGCTGTCTACGATGGATCTTACCGGTAAGCAACTGCGTAGTTTGATGGAGCACGGCGCGGGTTTAAGCAACGGCGTACTGCAGGTATCCAAAGGGTTTGAGATGAAGTACGACAGCAGCAAACCGGTTGGCCAACGGGTCACCGTATTGACGCTGAACGGTAAGCCAATTGAGGACGCTGTGATTTATCACATTGCCACCAATAGCTTCCTGGCAGACGGCGGTGATGGTTTTACGGCATTCACCGAAGGCACCGCGCGTAATACATCCGGCGGTTACTATGTCTCTAATGCCGTGGTTGATTATTTCAAAGCGGGAAATACGCTGACGGATGAGCAACTGAAAGGCATGCGTGTGGAAGATGTGAAAAAGTAACACGTTCAGGCCAGCAGACAATCCGCTGGCCTGTTGTTTTAGCCTCTGTGGGAGGCAAACACCTCTTTTGCGGCGAACAAGCCGTTGAGTGCCGCGGGGAAGCCAGCGTATACGGCCATCTGCATAATCACTTCGACGATCTCATCCTGCGTTAAGCCTACGTGTAATGCTGCGCCAATATGCACCTTCAATTGCGGGGCGGCATTACCCAGCGCCGTTAACGCCGCGACGGTAGCAATCTCTCTACTGCGTAAATCCAGACCCGGTCTTGAATAGATGTCGCCAAAAGGAAATTCGAGCAGGTAGCGGGCGAAGTCTGGCGCAATATCTTGCAGACTTTCGACGACCGCATCGCCCCCTTTACCATCCACTTTTTGCAGCATCTTCTGACCGGTAATAAAGCGTTCTGAATGCATAATCTCTTCCTCATTTGTCTGGTATATGGTCTGAGGATAAAGCGTGCAGAATGATTGGGATAATACCGTTTCCGTGATACCTTTTCGGTATGACAACATCGCCTTTGCACACTCTGGATATTCGCCTGCTGCGTTACTTTTCCGTAGTGGCGGAAGAGAACAATATGAGCCGAGCGGCGCAGCGTTTATTTATGTCGCAGCCGCCGCTGAGTCGCCATATTCGCCAGCTTGAAGAACGTCTGGGGATGACGCTTTTTGTCCGTCATACCCGTGGTTTGACGCTGACGGAAGATGGTCTGCGCGTACTGGAAATAGTGCGTCCGCTGCTGACGATGTACGAAGAAACCTGCGCGACGTTGAGTCAGTTAGCGCAAGCTGGGGAGCACTCTTTGCGCCTGGGGCTAAGTACGGCGTTTGAACAAGGTGTTTTTGCTTCGCTTGAATCGCAGCTACACGGGTGTACGGAGAAACTACATATTGTTCGTCATGGTTCGCCTGAGCTGGTGCGGCAGGTTCGTCGGGGAAAACTGGATGCAGCGCTGGTGGCGTTACCGCTTGAGACTCCTGGGCTTACCGCTATGCAACTTGGCTGGCAAGAGCCGATGATTGCCGCATTACCCGCGATCTGGCCAGAGGCGAGCCTGCCGTCACTCTCATTAACGACGCTGAACCACCGGCCACTGTTCTGGTTTAAACGCGAACGGAACCCAGCCTTTTTTGATTACACCCGACATATTTTTCGTCGCGCCGGTTACTCTCCCGCCTGTATTGAAGAGCCGCTGGAACATGACGTGCTGCTGGCGCGGATCGCCCATGGCGACGGTCTGAGTTTACTCCCGGCCTCCTTTTCCGCTATCCAGCGTCAGGGCGTGATATTCCTGCCGCTTACCGATTCCGCATTACGTATCCACGTGGGATTGGTAATGCTGCCTGAGAGCGAAGCAACGTTGCAGTGGTTGCAGACGGTTGCGAACCAATCTCTCGGTCTTTCAGGTTGATGTGAATTTTTTTCACGTTGACTGAGTATTCCTCACCTTTAACGATGATTTTTGTGTTGACGCCAGCGTGCTTTTCCGTCATTTTTACATCTAGACGTCTAAACGTATAGCAGTTCACAACACAACATATAACGACAAAAGATTGATGAGGTAAGGTATGAGCTTTTTTCACGCCAACCAGCGGGAAGCGCTGAATCAGAGTCTGGCCGAAGTACAGGGGCAGATTAACGTTTCTTTCGAATTTTTCCCGCCGCGCACCAGTGAAATGGAGCAAACCCTGTGGAACTCTATCGATCGCCTGAGCAGCCTGAAGCCGAAATTTGTTTCAGTCACTTACGGTGCAAACTCTGGTGAGCGCGACCGCACGCATAGCATTATTAAAGGGATTAAGGATCGCACCGGACTTGAAGCGGCACCGCACCTGACCTGTATTGATGCGACCCGCGATGAGCTGCGCACTATTGCTCAGGACTACTGGAATAACGGTATTCGTCATATTGTTGCCCTGCGCGGTGACTTGCCGCCAGGAAGCGGTAAACCGGATATGTATGCCTCTGACCTGGTGACTCTGCTGAAAGACGTTGCGGACTTTGATATCTCCGTTGCGGCTTACCCGGAAGTGCACCCGGAAGCGAAGAGCGCTCAGGCCGATCTGCTGAACCTGAAGCGTAAGGTTGATGCCGGTGCGAACCGCGCGATCACCCAATTTTTCTTCGATGTAGAAAGCTATCTGCGTTTTCGCGATCGCTGCGTGTCAGCGGGTATCGATGTGGAAATTATTCCGGGCATCCTGCCGGTATCTAACTTTAAACAGGCGAAAAAATTTGCCGACATGACCAACGTCCGCATTCCGGCATGGATGTCGACCATGTTTGCTGGCCTGGATGACGATGCGGAAACCCGCAAGCTGGTGGGCGCAAACATTGCCATGGATATGGTGAAAATTCTCAGCCGCGAAGGGGTGAAAGATTTCCATTTCTATACTCTCAATCGTGCCGAAATGAGCTACGCAATTTGTCACACGCTGGGAGTAAGACCGGCATAATTAGTACGTCAGCCCTCTGCGGAGGGTTTTTTATTGATCATTTTGATCTACATCTCTGTAACTAAAAATATAAAAGGATCTGGCTATCGAATCTGTGGGTTATTTCGACTATATCTAATCTTTGGTGGTGTATATCGTAGTCATAACACTGTAAAGGGAGCATATAGATGAGCATGTCCGACGATAGCCAGAACGCATCAACTGCCGGTAAGTGTCCTTTCCATCAGGGCGGGCCGGATCACAGCGCGGGAGCAGGAAGAAGTAACCGCGACTGGTGGCCTAATCAACTCCGCGTTGATCTTTTGAACCAACATTCCAATCGTTCGAACCCGCTGGGTGAGGACTTCGACTACCGCAAAGAATTTAGCAAACTTGACTACTCTGCCCTGAAAGGGGATCTCAGAGCCCTTCTGTCCGAATCTCAACCGTGGTGGCCTGCTGACTGGGGCTCTTATGCCGGTTTGTTTATCCGTATGGCATGGCACGGGGCAGGGACCTATCGTTCCATCGATGGACGCGGTGGCGCGGGTCGCGGACAACAGCGTTTTGCACCACTGAACTCCTGGCCGGACAACGTCAGCCTGGATAAAGCGCGTCGTCTGCTGTGGCCAATCAAGCAGAAATATGGCCAGAAAATCTCCTGGGCCGACCTGTTTATCCTCGCGGGCAACGTGGCGCTGGAAAACTCCGGCTTCCGTACCTTCGGTTTTGGCGCGGGTCGTGAAGATGTCTGGGAACCGGATCTCGACGTAAACTGGGGTGATGAAAAAGCCTGGCTGACCCACCGTCACCCGGAAGAACTGGCAAAAGCGCCGCTGGGCGCAACCGAAATGGGTCTTATCTATGTGAACCCGGAAGGGCCGGATCATAGCGGCGAACCGCTTTCTGCGGCCGCGGCGATTCGCGCGACCTTCGGTAACATGGGAATGAACGACGAAGAAACCGTGGCGCTGATTGGCGGCGGTCATACGTTAGGTAAAACCCACGGCGCAGCAGCAGCTTCCCATGTTGGGGCCGATCCTGAATCCGCGCCGATTGAAGCGCAAGGCTTAGGCTGGGCCAGCAGCTATGGTAGTGGCGCGGGTGCAGACGCGATTACTTCCGGCCTGGAAGTGGTCTGGACGCAAACGCCGACCCAGTGGAGCAACTATTTCTTCGAGAACCTGTTCAAATATGAGTGGGTCCAGACTCGCAGTCCGGCTGGTGCTATCCAGTTCGAAGCGGTGGATGCGCCGGAGATTATCCCCGATCCGTTTGATCCTGAGAAAAAACGCAAGCCGACGATGCTGGTCACCGACCTGACGCTACGTTTCGATCCTGAGTTCGAGAAGATCTCTCGTCGTTTCCTCAATGATCCGCAGGCGTTCAACGAAGCCTTTGCCCGTGCGTGGTTTAAACTGACGCACCGCGATATGGGGCCGAAAGCGCGTTACATCGGACCGGAAGTGCCAAAAGAAGATCTGATTTGGCAGGATCCGTTGCCGCATGCGTTCTTCAACCCAAGCGAAGAAGATATTCTTAACCTGAAGGCGACCATTGCGGCTTCCGGGTTGTCCGTGGGCGAACTGGTATCGGTAGCGTGGGCTTCGGCATCAACCTTCCGCGGTGGGGATAAACGTGGCGGCGCGAATGGCGCTCGTCTGGCGCTCGACCCACAGCGTGGTTGGGATGTGAATGCTACCGCAGCACGCGTACTGCCCGTGTTAGAGGGCATCTATAAATCAGCCCATACCGCGTCGTTGGCCGATATTATCGTGCTGGCCGGTGTCGTAGGCGTGGAGCAGGCTGCAAGCGCTGCGGGTGTCAGCATCAATGTTCCTTTTGCGCCGGGCCGCGTAGATGCGCGTCAGGATCAAACGGATATTGAGATGTTTGAACTGCTCAAGCCAATTGCGGACGGGTTCCGTAACTATCGTTCTCGCCCTGACGTATCAACCACTGAGTCACTGCTGATCGATAAAGCACAGCAGCTGACGCTGACCGCACCGGAAATGACTGTGCTGGTGGGCGGTATGCGCGTACTGGGCACCAACTTCGATGGTAGTCAGCACGGCGTCTTTACCGATCGTCCTGGCGTACTCAGCACTGACTTCTTCGTCAATTTGCTGGATATGCGTTACGAATGGAAAGCGGTTGATGAGTCACAAGAGCTGTTTGAAGGTCGTGACCGTCTGAGTGGCGAAGTAAAATACACCGCAACTCGCGCCGATCTGGTGTTTGGTTCTAACTCTGTACTGCGTGCAGTGGCTGAAGTTTATGCCTGCAGCGATGCGCACGAGAAGTTCGTGAAGGACTTTGTGGCGGCATGGGTGAAAGTGATGAACCTGGATCGTTTCGATCTGCTGTAAACAAAAACGCCGGATGGCGCTTGCGCGTATCCGGCATGGTATGAATAAAAAATCCCCGTGATTGCGTAACACCGATCGGTTAAGCAAAATGATC
>NZ_SZXM01000089.1:0-116181 GCF_005281355.1 Citrobacter sp. wls615
CTTACGCCTTACTGGTGCGCATAATGTATATTATGTTAAATTAAGTGATTCGCATAAAGTCATAGAATTAAGTCCCCATTAGTCTTTCGTTTGCTGGCATTTGGACATTGGTTGACACCACTACTAACTTATCGCTTCTGAAGAGTTCTTCCATCGCGATTATCCTGAAGTGTCAGGCTTGTCCACCCTCCTCTTTTTACTGCTTCAACGAACGTTCCTTGGAAGAACAGTGCCGATTTGGGCCATTGCTGGTCGTTCCGCTTTCTTGTAATCTGTCTCGTTGCATAACTGACAAAATCTGGAAATACCGAACTGGACTTCATATGAATGCTCATACTTCAAAAGACCCTTTACATGGCGTAACGCTAGAAATGCAGGTCAATGCGTTGGTCGATCGTTTTGGTTGGGCTGAGCTTGCTCAACGCATTAACATCAACTGCTTTAAAAATGAACCGAGCGTTAAATCCAGTTTAAAGTTTCTGCGCCGTACGCCGTGGGCGCGTGCTGAAGTTGAAGCGCTCTATCTTGATTCGCTGCATGACGTGACCCCGTACAACAACACCGCGCCTGCTATTGATCCCTGGGCTAACAGCCGCAACAAGAAACAATAAGAGCAAAGTCTGATGCCAGCATCCGGTTTCTTTTCAGGAAAATATCAGAAAAAACTGGCGAATATCTTCGTCCGTTGCCATGCCAGATTACCGCGAACCAACCTGAAATGGTTCGCGGTACTTGTGGGCAGTATGTTGTTACTGGGCAGTTGCTCTTCACAGCCGCCCGCTCCCAAAGTCACCCCACTACCTCCGGTGAATAAACCGCAACAGAGTAAGGAGCCGGTGCGTGGAATCTGGCTGGCGACGGTTTCTCGTCTGGACTGGCCGCCGATCTCATCAGTGAATGTCAGTTCCCCTGCCATCCGTATCAGCCTGCAGCAGAAAGCGTTGACGGATAAGCTGGATAACCTGAAACGTCTTGGCATCAACACCGTTTTTTTCCAGGTCAAACCCGATGGTACCGCATTGTGGCAATCTAAAATCTTGCCTTGGTCAGATACGCTAACCGGCACGATTGGTCAGGATCCGGGTTACGATCCGCTACAGTTTATGCTCGATGAAGCGCATAAACGCGGCATGAAAGTCCATGCCTGGTTTAACCCCTACCGTGTGTCCGTTAATATCAAACCGTCAACGATCACCGAATTAAACAGCACGCTGTCGCAGACGCCTTCCAGTGTTTATGTCCTGCATCGGGACTGGATCCGCACCTCGGGCGAGCGTTTCGTGTTAGATCCTGGTATTCCCGAAGTGCGCGACTGGATCACCAGCATTGTGGCGGAAGTGGTGGAACATTATCCGGTCGACGGCGTGCAGTTTGATGACTACTTCTATACCGAGTCTCCCGGTTCAGCGCTTAACGACAGCCAGACCTTCAGAAAATATGGTCAGGGATTTGATTCCAAAGCTGACTGGCGGCGCGATAACACGCAACGACTGATCGCCCAGGTTTCGCGGACCATCAAGAAACTTAAGCCTGAGGTGGAGTTTGGCGTCAGCCCCGCGGGTGTGTGGCGCAATCGCTCTCACGATCCTGCGGGTTCCGACACCCGTGGCGCGGCAGCGTATGATGAATCCTATGCCGATACCCGTCGCTGGGTGCAATTAGGCTTGCTGGACTACATCGCCCCACAGTTGTACTGGCCTTTTGCCCGTGATGCGGCACGATACGATGTGCTGGCGAAATGGTGGGCAGATGTTGTGAAATCAACCAATACCCGCCTCTATATTGGTGTGGCGCTGTATAAAGTCGGCGAACCTTCACGAAAAGAGCCGGACTGGACAGTCAAAGGCGGCGTGCCAGAACTGAAAAAGCAGCTCGATCTGAACGAGTCCGAACCACACATCAACGGCACCATCCTGTTTCGCGAAGATTATCTTAATCAGCCGCAAACGCAGGAGGCCGTAACCTATATTCGCAGTCGTTGGGGGCGTTAATGGTTATCTTTAGGTCTGTGTAGCGACTGAACCTGCATCACCGGGACAGTAACCGGCGGACATTATCATTAATTTGTTTCTGGATCGTATCCAGCGTGGTTTGCGTTATCTGATCGGGGTATTTGTCACTGGCGATAGCGCTCAGCCCTAACGCAGAGTGGCAGATCTTTTCGATTATGACGTTCACCTCGTCAGCAGAGAACTCAGCTTCCTGAACGCCAAGCAACTGAAGGTGCTTTCTTTCGATATCCAGCGCTTCCCCCAGCACGTCCATTTGGTGGTACCCGCCGGGTCCTTCACACCAGGTGACGTCGTAAGCCGGAGCCAGAGTCCAGTTTCCATCGGCTGACATTAAATAAGCAAAGTTCTTCGGATGATCGTCACGATTGTTGAATGCCACGTTGAAAACCACGCGTTCGAACGCTTTCGCCTTTTCTCTGACATCATTGGTACAGATCTGCGTGGCGCGCAGAAAATCCCGGTAATCTAAAGCGCCGGGTAACTGGTAATTTGCGCCGGTTAGAGCCGCCAGACTCTGCATTGGAATACGTATTGACTGGTCACGGTCGAAACGGCGGGTGGCAAAGGCCGCCTGCCCACCAGGCAGATCAAAATATGCCGTATCGGGCGTGCTAATCCCACATTGACGCAAGCATTCAGCATAAACAGCTTCGATGGCGCATACTTCAGCATGCTCATGCCTGGCGGGAAATTTAATCAACCAGCTTTCGCTCCCGGGCAGCGGAGCAGTGGTAAATTTTGACGTGACACTGTCACGATAAAGTAGCGCTTTTGGCCTTGCCCCTTGTGGCGAACCGCCCATCTGAAGCAATTTTTGCAAGAATTCCCCGCCGTCTCCACTCAAGACTTCCTGCACCTCTGCGGCCAGTTGTTCGAGAGGAACATCCTCTTTTGAAATCTTCTCGACATCTGACTGAACGGGCTGGAATGTCATGGCGCCCATCGCGTTGTTGCCGACCCAGGTTAACCGCTCCAAAGGACCTATGCGCGCTGCGTTTAGTCCGCGACGTTTAAATAATCGGTCCATCAACAGCATACCCCAGCCATCAGGTAACGAATCATAGACTGGTCCAGGCAATCCCAACTGATGAGCCGGGAAATCCCTGCGTAAACGTGGACCGTTCAGCGGTAACATCAGCCGGGACAGTTCCAGTCCCTTACGTATGGCGTCTTCACTGTATTCAAAGGCGATCAACGGGCGTCCGGTCAGGGCTGTGGAAGACACCAGTTTTCCCCACAGCCATTTTTCACCCCAGCCTTCATAAAAGACATCAACTTGTTCAGGCATCAGAATTTTTCCTTTTCACCCGCTGGCGTGCCGCGCTCTTCTCGTAACGCAAAATATCATCCAGACTGTCAATCTTGGGTTTGAATAAACCCTCCAGCGCATCGCCATAGCCTAACACCATTGCGACTTTGACCAGATTCTCAAATCCCACATTCTTACCTGTTTCCAGATTCGAAACGGTATTCACACCGACACCTGAACGCGCGGCAACATCTGCCTGCGTCATTTGTCGGGCGAGTCGTTCCTTACGTAATCTGTTACACAGCAGTTTGACGATGTCAGTAGCTGTATTGAGCGTTAAATCCATAATATTGGGCCTTATTTGGATAAATGCCAGTTTACACACAATATTATAGAGTTAAGTCGAAATTAATACAAAGCGGATAACATATGTTTTAATGGATTTAACGCCATAAGTCCGCGATAAAACCCATTATATTGTATTTAAATCATAGTCGGGTACGGTGATTAATCTGCCGCTATGCAGACTAAATGACCACGGTGCAGCTGGATCGCGCCCTGTCGTTTTAACCGGGCAAGCGTATCCATAATGGTGCTGCGAGAAAGTCCGGTTCGCTCCCTGATATATTGTACCGCCGGGATTCTTTTTTTGATGTCATCCGGCTCTTGTTGTAAAAGTTCAAGATGTCCCCAAACCATATCAGTTGCGGTTCGACTGGTGATCAGGCGATCGCGCTGGCTCATTACCTGAATAATATAGGCTTCAACTATTGCCACAGATTCCCAGAGTCGCTCACGGTTAACGATAGTCATGAAATCCGTTTTCTTTACTACATGAGTAGTACATGGGCTGACCGCTTCAATATCATAAAAGTTATGCCCTGTAGGAAGAAAGAACTCGGCCATTCCCAGCATCATCGGTGCCTGCTGACTGGCCAGGATTAGCCCATCAGTGCGTCGGCGAATGACGATTCTACCTTCGGTCAACAACCAGATCCCGTTCTCCCCCTGAGAATCCATAATAAAAGAACCGCTACGATATAGCGATTGGGCTTCAGAAAGTGGCAGTAATGCGTTGAAAAGTTTGGTTATATTAGTCGCAAGGAGTTCTTCGCTGCTACCGGTTTGTTCAGTATTGCTGGTCATAGAAGGCTCAGTATAATTCACTAAATAATCTTATTAATGATTATCGGTAATAGAGAAAAAATCAAACCTGAAAAGTCCATTTTTGGATTTGATTATTAACATTAGCCTTACAAGAAAGTCTGATTTTATACTTGCAATACATTAAAACTACTTGCTAATAAAAATGCAGCGATAATGTCGGCCAATAAAAATGGTTCTTATTGGAGTTCCTATGTTGCTCAATTATTTATCATTAGCAATACTCATCCTGGTGTTCTTAATTATTTTTTATGGCGTATTAATCTTGCACGACATCCCATACGAGATCGCTAAGAAACGCAACCACCCTCACCTCGATGCCATACATGTCGCGGGTTGGGTCAGTTTATTTACGTTACATGCGATTTGGCCATTTCTCTGGATTTGGGCAACATTATACAATGATAAGCATGGCTGGCATGGAAATACCTCAGGACATAATATCGCTGAGCTAAGCGCGCGGATTGCGATACTGGAAAAAACACATGAACAAACTAATAGCGCATACAGCCCGCAGGATCCAAAGGTAAATTAATCGTGGAAATATTATTAACATTAACCTACGCCGCTATCGTTTACGTCATTTTTAAAGTATTTAAGGTTCCGTTGAATAAGTGGACATTACCCTCAGCGGTATTGGGGGGCGTGGTCATGCTTGGGGCACTGATCCTTACCATGAATTATAATCATCCCTATACAGAAGATGCACAAAAATTGGTTGTGGGCATTCCCGTTGTTCCGCAAGTTACCGGGGTGGTTTCAGAAGTAACGGATAAAATTAACACACCAATAAAAAAAGGAGATGTACTGTTTAAAATCGATCCTGCCCGTTATAAAGCTAAACTGGAAAAGCTTGAAGCGGACATTGTTACGGCAAAACATGACGTTCTGGCCCTTGAGGAGAAACGCAATAGCGCGCGACTGCAGCTAGAACAGGCCAGGGCTGAACGTGATAAATATTACAAAAACTATCAGCGCTACCAGAAAGGCAGTCAGGCAAAAGTGAACCCATTTACTGCCAATGATATTGATACTGCGCGCCAGGATTATCTGGCTCAGGACGCGGCGATGAACGCCGCCAATGCTGAACTGAACAGTATCCAGAAAGAACTCGACAGCACCATTCATGGACAAAACTCGCAGATCGCCAGTCTGCAAGCTCAAATTGATGAGGCTCGATTTAATTATGAGCAAACCATTGTTCGCGCCCCCAGCGACGGTTATGTCAGCCAATTACTGGTTCGTCCTGGAACCTATGCGTCGAGACTGCCTTTTAAGCCTGTTATGGTGTTTATTCCTGCGCACAAAAACCAAATTGTTGCGGCATTTCGTCAAAATTCGATCTTACGTCTTAATGTGGGGGATGACGCTGAGATTGTCTTCAATGGCTTGCCGGGACAAGTAATACAAGGAAAAGTCGTCAGTGTTGCCCCCGTGATCCCTACCGGGGCTTATTATGCCCAGGGAACATTGCAATCCTTAAACGTCACACCGGGCAGTAACAAAGTGCTGGTCAGTATCGAAGTTGATAATAATCAGGCTGAACAGCAACTCCCAGACGGTGTTGCCGCTCAGGTTGCCGTCTATTCAGCTCAGCATTTTGAAGCATTATCATTGCTACGGAAAATACTCTTGCGCATGACCAGTTGGATGCACTACCTGTACCTTGATCATTAATCGACTGTCCGGGTGCGATAGCTGCACCCGGACTTCACTCGACGCTCAGACAGTAGCGGGTTCTGGTAATCTAAACGACGAGACCAGCAGCGCCAGTTGTTCCGCCTCCTCTTTCAGGGCCTGTGTACGTGCGGCGGCATCATCAATTAACGAGGCATTCTGCTGAACGGTGCTGTCCATTTCGGTAACGGCCAGCGTGACTTCGGAAACGCCTTTACGCTGTTCTTCGCCTGCAACGCGTATTTCTCCCATCAACTGACGCACCTGCCGTACGTTACTGACCAGTTCTCCCAGCCGTTCGCCTGCATTGTGAATTTGCTGACTCCCGCTACCAACATGTGATACAGATTCATCAATCAATGCTTTAATTTCCTGCGCGGCAGTGGCGCTACGCTGGGCCAGCGTACGTACTTCAGAGGCGACAACCGCGAATCCTCTACCTGCATCGCCCGCTCTGGCGGCTTCAACGGCGGCGTTCAGGGCGAGAATATTGGTCTGGAACGCAATGCTGTCAATCACCGCGACAATTTCTACCATTCTCCCGGATGACGCGCTGACGTTATCCATTGTTGAGATCACGCCCTGCATGACATCACCGCAACGGTTGGCCGTTTGCGCGGTGCTATCGGATAGCTCATCTGCCAGTTGTGTATTACTCGCATTTTGGTGAACGGTCGCATTTAACTGTTCCATCGCCGCCGAACTCTCTTCCAGCGCAGCGGCTTGCTGCGTGACGCGAGATGAGAGTTCCATATTGCTGTCAGCCAGGCTGACGGCATTATTCGCCACCACCACGCTGCTGCTTCTGACGGTGATCAGGATGGCTGATATTTTATCGACGAAAAGATTAAACGCCTCGGCGATAGCCGAAATCTCATCTTTACCGCGTACATCCAGACGACGTGTAAGATCGCCTTCGCCCTGCGCAATATCATCGAGTGCCTGGCGGGTATCATCGAGACGCGAAATCAGTCGGCGAACCACCAGCCAGGATCCCACCAGCAATAGCGTCATAATTGGGATCAACACTTCCAGCACGTCCTGCATCATCACTTTGGCGAGACCGACGATGCGTGATTCAGGCGTCACCAGCCCCACGACCCAGCCGGTATCCGCCATCGGGAATAGCATTACCCGGGACGGCGTATTCAACACATTGTCATTGGCAAGCGTAATCGTTTTCACTCCATCTGCCGGACGTAAAGATTTAAGACCGTTTTCCACCGGGATAAGCCATTGCGCGCTTTGCGCTAGCTCGTTAATGGTTTTGTGTTTTGTCAGGTCGGCCTGCGGGAAATAGAGAAGTTGTCCCTGTTTATCCACCACGAACGCGTAACCGCCGGTGCTATTTCCCTGCTGTTGCATAAAGGTGGCAACGTTATCCAGACGAATATCGGTAGTGGCGACGCCGGCAAACTTACCGGCCAGTTGGTAAGGAACGCTGCAGGTTACCATGTTGACCCCGGAACTGGCGTCCTGGTAAACATCAGACCATAAGCAGCTGTTTTGTGAATGACCTTTGGCATGCTGATACCAGCTTTCATTGTGGTATCCGCTTGATCCTTCGACGTTATAGTCGTTGGAATACATCAGCTTTCCTTCAGCGTTACGCGCCCAGAAAAAGCTGCGCTTTTCTACGCCTGCTGTGAAAGCGTCTGGCTCTGGCCAGATGCCGCCGCCGGTAATGATCGACTCTTTATCTTCACCAATCAAATGCGGAACAACGCTTTGGTACAGCGATTCATCGTTGGGCAGCACTTCGGCCAGTCGCGACAAACCGACGGTCTCACCTTCAATTCGCGACAACACGGTACTTAACTGACGGGTTAAACCTTGCCCCGTTTCTTCGATCAGGGCGGTATTGATTTCAACCACGCGCGGCTGCCCTCGCCAGAGCATAATCGCAACAATAACAAGTGTAGTGACTGCAAGCAGCAGAATGCCGCCAATGGTTAAACGCGTTGAAATACGAGTAGGATACCAGACCATACAAACTCCTTCTGCAAAAGGCTAACTTTTACCCAGTATCGGCACCGGCATTTTTATCTTTATAAACTTTCCTTAAGTATTGCAAAATAAATAAGTGACAGCGTCACAAATAGCAAAACCCAGCACTTTGGCCGGGTTTTAATAACGCTTTAATTTTATTTTGATAATTCTTTTTTGATTTCGTCTTTTATTTTGCTTAATTCACTCTGCGGATGTTTTTTACAAAGTTCTACGGTCAGAGGTACTGCGGTCGTGACGGTTTCGTTATAGTCGACGTAATCACCACCTTTGAAATCTTCATCTTCATTGAGCACCCAGAAAGCCACCGGAGCCATGGTCTGCGGGTTCAGATCGATGAACTCCTGGCAGCTCATGCCTTTCGGTGTCACTTCAGTTTTCGCGCTATCAGTGGCTGCATTGACGCTAACACTGGTTAACAGCGCTGCGACCAGAATACCTGCTGTAGAAAGGGAGAATTTATTCATTGTAGTACTCCATTTATAATATAGATAATATCTACACTCGCGCTTCAAACCGTTAATGTAGTTCGCAAAAAATAATACCCCTACCGTAATAAGAATAAAGATTGCCATTATTCATTTGGCTGAAAGTTATATTTACCATTACTGATTCTGATGTTTGAGAGGAAATGTTGTCGACAATGTGATCGTTCCGACGAAATCGGCATATTCATACCCCGCTCTGCTGTCGCTGCACCAAAACTGAACTACGCTGCACAAATGTTGATCATTAGTTAATGAATATGGTTTGTGTTTTAACAAAAACAGCCTGCGTGCAGCTGTTAGCGACCTGGCACGCGTCCTGCATTGTTAATTCACTAACAGTGAGCGGTAATCTGACAGACAACTAACAGCGAGAAGGTAATGACAGCGAAACCTGAATTATTTACCCGCATAGAACAGACCTTCAGCCAGCTTACGCCGAGCGAAAAGCGCGTAGCCGGATGGCTGTTAGCCCATGGTGTACAGATCCCTTTTGAAACTGCGGATGGCATCGCTAAAGCGGCAGGAACCAGCGGTATTACCGTAGGGCGCTACCTGCGTAAACTGGGCTTTCGCAATCTGGAGGATGCAAAAGCCAGCCTGCGTGAGCTGCCCGTAGTCCCCTATCAACCCTGGGGAATGAACGAGCGGCTGGATTCCTGGCACCAGCAACAAACCCTGCCAGATCGCGCGCAGCAGTCGCTGTTACTGGAAATCGACGCCATTACCCACGTCTATCAACTCGCGCAAAGCGATACATTTTTACGCATTGCGCAGCAGCTGGCGCATGCGGAAGCGGTTTACATCCTCGGAATCCAATCTACGCGTGGGATTGCCAACGCCTTTTTTAGTCATCTTGAATACCTGCGGCCTAAAGTCAGCTACTCCGAGGGGCTTTCCGGCAGTTGGGTCGAGTCGCTGAATTCGGGATTTAACCAGCCATACGTGGTGATCACCGACATGCGCGCCTACTCCGCCATCTCCCGACAATATTGCCGCGTCGCGACAGAACGCCAGATTCCACTGGCGCTGATCACCGATGTGTGGTGTCCGTGGGCCAGAGATTATGCCCTTGATTTACTCCAGGTAAAAACTGACACCGGACATTTCTGGGATTCTCTGGCTCCCGTGAGCTGTCTGTTCAACTTATTACTTTCTGCGGTGGTGGAGCAACTTGGTGATTCCCTCGCAGGACGCCTGCAAACCAATCGCCAGTTACAACAACAGTTTGGTCAATTCGAACAATAAACAGGAAATGTGCTATGTCAGAAATCCCAGAACTGGTCGATCTGTCGGTGATATTCCCGTCGCTGCATATCGATCTCAAATACGCCACTGCCGACAACATTACCGGCGCGCCTATCTACCGGGAAGCTCGCTGCCTGTTACACCGCGAGGCGGTAACCGCGCTGGCTAAAAGCATCAGTATCGCGCAACTGGCGGGCCTGAAGCTTGTAGTGTATGACGCGTATCGCCCCCAGCAGGCGCAGGCGGTGCTGTGGAATGCGTGCCCGGATCCCCAGTACGTCGTCGATGTGGCGATTGGATCCAATCACAGCCGCGGGACGGCCATCGACGTTACGCTGATGGACGAGCGTGGCAATGTCCTCGATATGGGCGCTGATTTTGATGAGATGCACGACCGTTCCCATGCCTGGCACCCTTCTGTTCCACCGGCCGCGCAGCGTAACCGGTTGCTACTCAACGCCATTATGTTCGGTGGCGGTTTTGTCGGCATTAACAGCGAGTGGTGGCATTTTGAATTGCCTGATGCCGCCCGTTATCCGCTGCTTGACGACCAGATAGCCTGTTTCCCTGTTCCCCCCATAACAACACAACATCCCTTTTAATTCTGGAGCCTGGTTATGAAGACTACACCTGCGTTAAATGCGTTTTTTCGCCCCGCTCTGATCGCCGTTGCGCTGGCATTTGCCCTGCCTGCCGCGCAGGCCGCCGTGCCTAAAGATATGCTGGTCATCGGTAAAGCCGCCGATCCGCAGACGCTCGACCCGGCCGTGACCATCGATAACAACGACTGGACGGTCACCTATCCCTCTTATCAACGTTTGGTTCAGTACAAAACCGAAGGCGGTAAAGGCTCCACGGAAGTTGAAGGTGATTTAGCCAGCGGCTGGAAAGCCTCTGACGATCAGAAAGAGTGGACGTTTACCCTGAAAAACGATGCCAAATTCGCCGACGGTACGCCGGTGACAGCTGATGCGGTGAAACAATCCTTTGAGCGCCTGCTCAAAATTGGCCAGGGACCCGCTGAAGCATTCCCGAAAGATCTGAAGATTGAGGCCATTGATGACAACACGGTGAAATTTACCCTCAGCCAGCCGTTCGCACCCTTCCTGTATACGCTGGCAAATGACGGGGCCTCAATTATCAATCCGGCTGTCTTAAAAGAGCACGCGGCAGATGATGCCCGCGGATTCCTGGCGCAGAACACAGCAGGCTCCGGTCCTTTCATGCTGAAAAGCTGGCAAAAAGGACAACAGCTGGTGCTGGTGCCAAACCCGCATTATTCCGGGGCCAAACCAACGTTTAAGCGGGTTTCGGTAAAAATCATCGGTGAAAGCGCTTCCCGTCGCCTGCAATTGTCGCGTGGCGATATCGACATTGCCGATGCGCTTCCTGTCGACCAGCTTGCCGCTTTAAAACAGGAAGGCAAAGTTAACGTAGCGGATTATCCCTCACTGCGCGTGACCTATCTGTATCTGAACAACAGTAAAGCGCCGCTCAATCAGGTGGATTTACGCCGCGCCATCTCGTGGGCCACCGATTATAAGGGCATGGTGAATGGGATCCTCAGTGGCAATGGTAAACAGATGCGCGGTCCGATCCCTGAAGGAATGTGGGGTTTTGATGACAAGGCTATGCAATACAGTTTTGATGAAGCCAAAGCGAAAGCTGCATGGGACAAAGTCACGAGCAAACCCGAAAGCCTGAGCTTCTTGTATTCAGATAATGACCCTAACTGGGAGCCGATTGCCCTCTCAACCCAGGCCAGTCTCAACAAGCTGGGTATTAAGGTGAAGCTGGAAAAACTGGCGAATGCCACCATGCGTGACCGTGTGGGTAAAGGGGATTACGACATTGCTATCGGCAACTGGAGTCCGGATTTCGCCGACCCGTACATGTTTATGAACTACTGGTTTGAGTCAGATAAAAAAGGTCTGCCGGGTAACCGTTCGTTCTACGAAAATAGTGAGGTCGATAAGCTGCTGCGTAGCGCATTAGCCACCACCGATCCGGTCGCCAGAACCAATGATTACCAGCAGGCGCAAACCATCGTGATTGATGAAGCGGCCTACGTCTATTTATTCCAGAAAAACTATCAACTGGCGATGAACAAAGACGTCAAAGGATTTGTATTTAACCCCATGCTGGAACAGGTCTTCAACATCTCCACCATGAGTAAATAAGCCACGTTGATGCGGAGCCACTCAGGCTCCGCAAGGGGAAGCTAATGACGTTCTGGAGCATTTTACGCCAGCGATGCTGGGGTCTTATTCTGGTGGTTATCGGTGTTTGCGTGATCACCTTTATTATTTCGCACCTGATCCCAGGCGACCCCGCGCGGTTGCTGGCGGGCGATCGCGCCAGCGATGAGATAGTCGAAAATATTCGCCAACAACTGGGGCTGAACCAGCCGCTATATGTGCAGTTCTTTCGCTATGTGAGCGATATCTTTCAGGGCGATTTAGGCATTTCCATTCGCACCGGTCGTCCGGTACTGGATGAGCTGCGTATCTTCTTTCCCGCTACTCTGGAGTTGGCTTTCTGCTCTTTGCTGCTGGCGCTGGTGATCGGTATTCCGTTAGGTATTTTATCTGCGGTCTGGCGCAACCGTTGGCTTGATCACCTCGTTCGCCTGATGGCGATTACCGGCATCTCCACGCCTGCATTCTGGCTGGGGCTGGGGGTTATCGTGCTGTTTTACGGTCATCTGCAAATTTTGCCCGGCGGTGGTCGGTTAGACGACTGGCTGGATCCACCGGCTCATGTCACTGGGTTCTACCTGATTGATGCCCTGCTGGAAGGCAATGGTGAAGTCTTTTTCAATGCGCTCCAGCACCTGATCCTACCATCACTGACGCTGGCTTTTGTGCACTTAGGGATCGTTGCCCGCCAGATTCGCTCCGCCATGCTGGAGCAACTGAGTGAAGATTACATTCGTACCGCGCGCGCCAGCGGGCTGCCGGGCTGGTACATCGTGTTGTGTTACGCGTTGCCGAATGCGCTTATCCCATCAATAACGGTTCTCGGCCTGGCATTGGGCGATCTGCTCTACGGTGCGGTACTAACCGAAACGGTATTCGCCTGGCCGGGAATGGGCGCCTGGGTAGTAACGTCGATTCAGGCGCTCGACTTCCCGGCGGTGATGGGATTTGCCGTAGTGGTCTCTTTCGCTTATGTGCTGGTCAACCTGGTGGTGGATTTACTCTACCTGTGGATTGACCCACGAATTGGACGCGGAGGTGCTGAATGATGCTCACTCAAGAAACGCCGACCGCCCCACAGACTGCTCGTCGTCGTACGGACTGGGCGAAATTGTTGTGGATGATGAAAAGCAGCCCGCTGACGCTGATAGGCGGGGTCATCATTGTACTGATACTGTTGCTGATGGTGCTGTCACCGTGGATTACGCCTTACGATCCTAATGCCATCAATTTAAGTGCGCGCCTGCTGCCACCGTCTGCGTCCCATTGGTTTGGTACCGATGAAGTGGGTCGCGATCTGTTCAGCCGTGTTCTGGTCGGAAGCCAGCAGTCGGTCGTCGCTGGTCTGGTGGTGGTGGGAATTGCCGGCGGATTGGGTTCGCTGCTGGGTTGTCTATCTGGCGTCATGGGGGGACGCGCCGATGCAATTATCATGCGAATAATGGACATCATGCTGTCCATCCCTTCGCTGGTGCTGACGATGGCACTGGCCGCTGCGCTGGGACCCAGCCTGTTTAACGCCATGCTGGCGATTGCCATCGTACGTATTCCTTTTTATGTGCGCCTCGCCCGCGGCCAAACGTTAGTGGTGCGTCAGTTTACCTATGTCCAGGCTGCGCGGACCTACGGCGCTTCTCGCTGGCACCTGATTAGCTGGCACATTTTACGTAACTCTTTACCGCCGCTGATTGTGCAGGCATCGCTGGATATCGGCAGCGCGATCCTGATGGCCGCCACGCTCGGGTTTATTGGTCTGGGCGCACAGCAGCCCAGCGCGGAATGGGGCGCGATGGTGGCGATAGGCCGCAACTACGTGCTTGATCAGTGGTGGTATTGCGCTTTTCCCGGCGCCGCAATTCTGATTACTGCCGTGGGCTTTAATCTTTTTGGCGATGGTATTCGCGACCTGCTGGATCCGAAAGCCGGAGGAAAACAGTCATGACACAACCCGTACTGGAAATTGAGGATTTGCATCTGAGTTTCCCCGGCTATAAAGCTGACGTGCATGCGCTGAACCATGTTTCGCTGCATATCAACCGCGGAGAAATTGTCGGCGTGGTCGGTGAATCCGGTTCCGGCAAGTCCGTGACGGCGATGCTTACCATGCGGCTGCTGCCGGAGGGCAGTTATCATATTCACCAGGGACGCGTTTCGCTGCTGGGTGAAGATGTGCTCAACGCCAGCGAAAAGCAGATGCGCCAATGGCGTGGCGCACGCGTCGCCATGATCTTCCAGGAGCCCATGACCGCGCTTAATCCCACGCGACGTATCGGCCAGCAGATGGTGGAAGTTATCCGCCATCACCAGGCGTTAAGCCGCGCGGATGCTCGCCAGAAAGCCATCGCTTTACTGGAGGAGATGCAAATTCCGGACGCGGCGGAAGTGATGAAACGTTTCCCGTTTGAGCTTTCCGGCGGTATGCGCCAGCGGGTGATGATTGCGCTGGCCTTTTCCTGCGAGCCGGAACTGATCATTGCCGATGAACCGACCACCGCACTTGACGTCACGGTACAACTGCAGGTGCTGCGTTTGCTGAAGCTAAAAGCGCGCGCCAGCGGGACAGCGGTGCTATTTATCAGCCATGATATGGCGGTGGTTTCACAATTGTGCGACCGGTTATACGTCATGTATGCCGGAAGCGTGATTGAGAGCGGCCCTACACCAACCGTTATTCAGCATCCGACGCACCCCTATTCCATCGGCTTGCTGAAATGTGCGCCGGAACACGGCGAACCGCGCGCATTGCTGCCTGCCATTCCCGGCACCGTACCGAATTTAACCCGCTTACCGACCGGATGCGCATTTCGTGAGCGCTGTTTTGCCGCCGGTCCTCGCTGTGACGAGACGCCTGCATTAAGCAGTCAGGGAGGCGCGGATCAACAATCTGCCTGCTGGTATCCGCAACTGGAGACAACACATGTCTGAATTTTTACTGGCCCTGCAGGATGTTCATGTCAGCTTTCCCGCGCGTAAAAACTGGCTCGGCAAGGTTACCGAACGGGTGCATGCGATCAACGGTCTGGATTTACAGATTCGTCAGGGAGAAACGCTGGGGATTGTCGGTGAGTCGGGCTGCGGAAAAAGTACGCTGGCGCAACTGCTGATGGGGATGCTGCAACCGAGTCAGGGAAACTACTCTCGCCACAATGACAAGCGGCACAGCGGCATGCAGATGGTCTTTCAGGACCCGCTTTCATCGCTTGATCCGCGTTTGCCGGTGTGGCGAATTATCACCGAACCGGTGTGGATCCAGAAACGAAGCTCCGAGCGTGAACGCCGCATTCTTGCCGAAGATTTGGCGCAACAGGTAGGGATCCGCCCTGAATATCTCGACCGTCTGCCGCATGCGTTCTCCGGCGGGCAGCGTCAGCGTATTGCCATTGCCCGGGCGTTGTCGTCTGAGCCGGACGTGATCGTACTGGATGAACCCACTTCGGCGCTGGATATTTCCGTGCAGGCGCAAATTCTTAATCTGCTGGTGTCATTGCAGGCCCGCAGAAATCTGACCTATGTGCTGATATCGCATAACGTGTCGGTGGTTCGCCATATGAGCGATCGCGTGGCGGTGATGTATCTTGGGCAAATTGTTGAACTGGGCGAAGCGCAGCAGGTTCTTACTCATCCAGCCCATCCCTACACGCGATTATTACTGGAATCAGTTCCGAAAACGGGAGCACCGCTGGCGGAGGATTTAGTGTTACGGAAAACCGAACTACCGGGGAACCGAACGCTGCCCGAGGGCTGTTTTTTTCGTGACAGATGTCCGTTGGCGATCCGTGGCTGTGAGAATAAACAGGCCTTGCTGACCAGCGAAACGGGAAGTGAAGTTCGCTGCTGGCGGGCGGTTAACATGCGCTGAATGCGGCGGAAAATCAGGTGCAATACGCCTTTTTCAGTGTTTCCACCAGCACTTCGGAGGCGGTAGATAACTTATGATGTGCCGAACGCAGAACGCCGATCCGACGCTGGATCACCGGCGTGTCCAGATTGATACAGGTTGCGCCTAATTCTGTCATTTGCGTACGGCACAGCGCGGGTACGGCGCTGCCGCCCAGGCCCTTAGCCACCAGCCGGCCAACGGTCACCAGCTGATGGCTCTCCAGCGCCACCTCCAGCGAATGCCCGCTTTGCACCAGTTGTTCTTCCAGCATCAGACGCACGGCGGAAGGACGTTGCAGGGTGATGAAATCCAGCGTCAGCAGTTCACGCCACGCAATACGATCCCGCCCTGCCAGTCGGCAGGTTGGCGGGACAATCGCGATAAAACGATCCACGCCAAGTGGGGTGAAATGCAGATGCCCGGAATAGTCCGGTTCGAAGGCAATGCCCATCTCCACCCGCCCTTCACTCACCATCTCAATGACCTGTTCGTTAATCACATCGTGAACCGTTACGTTGATACCAGAATAGGAATCACGAAACGTTTTTAGTACCGATGGCAGGACGTTAGCGGCAAATGAAGGCATGGCGGCAATAGAGATTTTACCGCGTTGCAGCGTGAATCGCTGGCGCATTGCCTCTTCCGTGTTCTCCCAGTCCGCAAGCAGCTGTCGCCCCATATTCAGCAACGTTTCCCCTTCCTGCGTCAGGGTCACTTTGCGGGTGGTTCTCAACAGTAAAGCTCCACCTAACGAATCCTCCAGTCCTTTGATCGCCAGGCTTAATGCGGGTTGCGACATATTCAGTCTTTCACTGGCATGAGCGAAATTCAGAGTGTGAGCTACCGCTAAAAACGCGCGTAACTGTTTGATGCTCATTCCCATTTCGCATTCCTTTAACTTGTTGAATACCTTTAATTAACATTAAATTGATAAAAAAACCCAATGAGTGAGTCACAAATTTAAAATTAACAAATCATTTTTCTCCCCCAATGATGTCTGCAAGGACAACAGGAGGGGCAAGTATATGGCTGGACTGGATAAACGGGTCGCCACGTATCAAGAGGCGCTGGAAGGACTGACCGACAACATGACGCTGCTGGCGGGCGGTTTTGGCTTGTGTGGGATCCCTGAAAATCTGATTGCCGAAGTGCGTCGTCGGGAAGTTCAGGGACTTACCGTGGTGTCAAACAACTGCGGCGTGGACGGTTTTGGCCTCGGCGTGCTGCTGGAAACGCGTCAGGTGCGCAAAGTGGTCGCATCTTATGTGGGTGAAAACGCGCTGTTTGAAAAGCAGGTGCTTAGTGGCGAACTGGAAGCCATCCTGACGCCGCAAGGCACGCTGGCTGAGCAGTTGCGCGCTGGCGGCGCGGGGATCCCCGCTTTCTTCACCGCGACCGGATACGGTACCCCCGTGGCCGAAGGAAAAGAGGTGCGCGAGTTTGCCGGACGTCCGTACATTTTAGAGCAGGCCATAACCGGGGATTTTGCGCTGGTCAAAGGCTGGAAAGCCGACTGGTACGGCAATGTTATCTATCGCCATACCGCACAGAATTTTAATCCGCTTATGGCCGCTGCCGGGCGCATTACCGTAGTGGAAGTCGAAGAGATCGTCCCCCCTGGCGAGTTGGATCCCGCTGCGATTCATACCCCCGGAATTTTTGTTAACCGCATTATTCAGGGGCAATTTGAAAAACGTATTGAACAACGCACCCTACGCCAGAAAGGAGCCTGACCATGTTAACGCGTGAACAAATGGCAATGCGTGTCGCCCGTGAGCTGCGCGACGGTTATTACGTCAACCTTGGAATTGGTATTCCCACTCTGGTAGCGAACTACATCCCCGATGGTATGGACGTGATGCTGCAATCGGAAAACGGTTTGCTGGGTATGGGGCCGTTTCCCACCGAAGACGAAATTGATGCTGACATGATCAACGCCGGAAAACAGACCGTGACGGCGCGTAAAGGCGCAGCGATTTTCGACTCGGCGCAATCCTTCGCGATGATCCGCGGCGGCCACGTTGACCTGACGGTGCTCGGCGCGTTTGAAGTCGATGTTAACGGCAATATCGCCTCGTGGATGATCCCCGGAAAAATGGTGAAAGGCATGGGCGGCGCAATGGACCTGGTGGCCGGAGCCGACAACATCATCGTGGTGATGACCCATGCCTCCAAAAACGGTGAGTCAAAATTGCTTCCCGCCTGCACCCTGCCGCTGACCGGCGTGGCCTGCATCAAACGCGTACTTACCGATCTGGCGTTGCTGGAGATTGCCGACGGGGCGTTCATTCTGCGTGAACGCGCCCCGGGTATCAGCGTGGATGACATCGTCGCCAGAACCGCCGGCAAGCTGATCGTTCCTGAAAATGTCCCCGAGATGCAATTTAACTGAGGAGCTGACCATGCAGGATGTTGTTATTGTCGCGGCAACGCGCACCCCGATTGGCAGTTTTCATGGCGCGCTGGCGCCGCTTTCGGCGGTTGAACTCGGTTCGGTGGTGATCCGTTCCCTGCTGGAAAAAACGGCGGTGGCACCAGAGCAAATTGATGAAGTGATTTTGGGTCAGGTGCTGACGACGGGTTGCGGCCAGAATCCGGCCAGGCAAACGGCGTTACGCGCAGGACTTCCGGTAACTACGCCGGCGTTAACCATTAATCTGGTGTGCGGCTCGGGCCTTAAAGCTGTGCATCAGGCGGTACAGGCGATTCGCGGCGGTGATGCGCAAATTGTGATTGCCGGTGGGCAGGAGAGCATGAGCAACGCGCCCTATTTTCTCGACGGCGCGCGGGCAGGTCTGCGCCTGGGTCATGCCAGCCTGAAAGACAGCGTAGTACATGACGGTTTGTGGGATGCCTTCAACGACTATCACATGGGCATTACTGCGGAAAATCTCGCGGATAAGTTTGTTATCAGTCGTGAGCAACAGGACGCATTTGCTCTGCACTCCCAGCAAAAAGCGGCTGCCGCAATGGAAGCCGGTCGTTTTAGTGCGGAGATTACCCCGGTCAGCGTTCCGCAGGGGAAAAAACCGCCGCGTGTAGTGGACCGTGACGAACAGCCTCGCCCGGATACTCAGGCCGATAAGCTGGCGCAGCTCAAGCCCGCCTTTCGGCCAGGAAACGGTACGGTGACCGCCGGGAATGCTTCTTCAATTAATGATGGCGCCGCGGCGGTGATGCTAATGAGCGCCGCCAAAGCCGCGGAACTCAATTTGCCGGTTCTGGGACGGGTGGCGGGCTACGCGGTCTCCGGCGTCGATCCGGCCATTATGGGCATTGGGCCAGTAGAAGCGTCACTTCAGTGTCTGAAACGGGCTGGCTGGACGCTGAACGATGTTGATCTCATTGAAGCCAACGAAGCATTTGCCGCACAAGCGCTGGCGGTTGGCGAATCACTGAACTGGGACAGCAGCAAAGTTAACGTCAATGGCGGCGCGATCGCGCTGGGTCATCCGATTGGTGCCTCCGGGTGCCGGATTCTGGTGACCCTGCTGCATGAAATGGCCCGCAGCAACGCCGCCAAAGGGTTGGCCACACTGTGCGTAGGCGGTGGTCAGGGGGTCGCACTGGCAGTAGAGCGTCCAGAGGGGGTATCTCATGCAAAATAATTCTATCTGCGTACTTGGCGCAGGTTTAATGGGCGTCGGCATCGCTACCCACTTTGCCCGTTTTGGTCACGATATCTGGTTGTACGACACCGATAGCAGCCGGATTGCGGAAATTAACCTTATTGCCAGCGGTATTGTGGATGAGCTTATTGCTACTGAACAATTTGCTCTAAACGAAAAAGCATCGGTTATAAACCGTCTACACGGCACGACGTCGCTACAGGATATTGCCGCGTGCGGCTTGCTGATTGAAGCCATCCCGGAACGCCTCGAACTTAAGCATGCGCTGTATGCGCAACTGGAAGAGCTGATCGCACCGGAGGCAGTGATCGCCAGTAATACCAGCGGATTGCCCCCCGATGCCCTGGCAGAAAAACTTGTCCATCCTGAGCGGTTGCTGATCGCCCATTTCTGGAACCCGCCGCACTTTATTCCGCTGGTTGAAATTGTGCCGGGGACGGCAACGAAGGCGGAATATCTTCATGAATTACAACAACTACTGCTGTCGATGCAACTGGAAGCGGTCGTGCTCGATCGCGCCGCGCCAGGGTTTGTCGGCAACCGTCTGCAATTCGCCCTGCTGCGTGAAGCGTTGCATATCGTTAAAAGCGGTATCGCCAGAGCGGAGGTGGTGGATCAGGTAATGCGTGCCTCGCTCGGACGACGCTATGCCATGGTTGGCCCGCTGGAGGCGGCTGATATGACCGGTCTTTCTACGGTACAGGACATTTGTCGGCATCTGTTACCGGAGCTGGCAACAGGTAGCGACATGATGTCGCTGGTCGCTGACAAGGTCGCCAACGGTGATACCGGTTTGCGCAGCGGCCAGGGATTTTATCGCTGGGATGATTCGCGCAAAGAGTACATCCAACAACGCAGAGAGCATCAACTGCGCTTTGCCCTGAAACCGTAACTTCTCTTTCTGTACCCTACTATAACAATGATATTGAGGAGTCATGATGAGTGTATTAATCGCCCTGGCAGCGCTGGGCCTGCTGATGCTTGCAGCCTATCGCGGATACAGCGTCATCCTGTTTGCCCCCATCGCGGCATTAGGTGCTGTATTGCTTACCGAACCCAGCGCCGTCGGCCCTGCCTTCACCGGCCTGTTTATGGAAAAAATGGTCGGTTTTGTGAAGCTGTACTTCCCGGTGTTTTTGCTGGGAGCGGTGTTTGGCAAGTTAATCGAGTTATCTGGTTTTTCCCGCTCAATTGTTGCCGCCGCCATCAATATCCTCGGGCGGCGTCACGCCATCCCGGTGATCGTGCTGGTGTGCGCGCTGTTAACCTACGGCGGGGTATCGCTGTTCGTCGTGGCGTTTGCGGTGTATCCATTTGCGGCGGAGCTGTTCCGCCAGAGTAATATTCCTAAGCGCCTGATCCCGGCCACCGTCGCGCTGGGCGCGTTCTCCTTCACGATGGACGCCTTACCTGGCACGCCGCAGATCCAGAACATTATTCCGACCAGTTTCTTTGGGACTAACGCCTGGGCCGCACCGTGGCTGGGGCTGATAGGCTCACTGTTTATTATTTTCGTCGGTCTGGTTTATCTCGAACGTCAGCGTCGTAAAGCGCAGGCTAAGGATGAAGGCTATGGCACTGAACTGTTAAACGAGCCGGAAACGCCGGATAACATTAACCTGCCAAACCCGATAATCGCTATCTCTCCGCTGATTCTGGTTGGGGTGTTTAACCTGCTGTTTACCCGTTGGATCCCACAGTGGTATGGCGCAACACATCAACTGGAACTGCCAGGCCTTGCCAAACCGATTACCACCGAAGTCGGTAAAATCACCGCTATCTGGGCAGTGGAAGCGGCGCTGATTTCAGGGATCTTACTGGTGGTGCTGTTCGGCTATCGCAACATTAAAGGTCGCCTGGCGGAAGGCAGCAGAACGGCGGTTGGCGGCGCGATCCTCGCGGCGATGAACACCGCGTCGGAGTATGGTTTTGGTGCGGTGATCGCTGCCCTGCCGGGTTTCCTTGTGTTGTCAAAAGCGCTGGCGGCGATCCCTGACCCGCTTCTTAACGAAGCCATCAGCATCACCACGCTGGCCGGGATCACCGGCTCGGCATCGGGTGGGATGAGTATTGCCCTTGCCGCCATGTCTGACACTTTTATTGCCGCTGCCCATGCCGCCAATATTCCACTCGAAGTCTTCCACCGCGTGGCGTCAATGGCTAGTGGCGGCATGGACACCCTGCCGCACAACGGCGCGGTCATTACCCTGCTGGCAATTACCGGCCTCAGCCATCGTCAGGCATATGGCGGGATTTTCGCCATCACCGTGATCAAAAGCCTGGCCGTGCTGTTTGTTATCGGCGTCTTCTACACCACCGGAATTGTTTAAGGAAAATTATCATGAACTTAACGGGAAAAACCGCCCTGGTTACCGGCTCGACCAGCGGTATTGGATTAGGCATCGCTCAGGTGCTGGCACAAGCGGGCGCTACGTTGATCCTCAACGGGTTTGGTGATGTTGAAGCCGCCAAAGACGCCGTGGCGCAATATGGCAAAACGCCAGGCTATCATGGCGCGGACCTGAGCGATGAAGCGCAAATTGCTGACATGATGCGCTATGCCGCAAGCGAATTCGGCGGCGTGGATATTCTGATCAACAACGCCGGGATCCAGCATGTGTCTCCGGTAGAAACCTTCCCGGTTGAAAAATGGAACGCGATTATTGCTATTAACCTCTCATCCGTTTTTCACACTACGCGGCTGGCGCTGCCGGGTATGCGCGCACGAAACTGGGGACGCATCATTAATATCGCCTCGGTTCACGGCCTGGTAGCTTCAAAAGAGAAATCCGCTTACGTGGCCGCAAAACACGGTGTGGTGGGATTAACCAAGACCATTGCACTGGAAACCGCGCAGACGGGCATTACCTGCAATGCGCTGTGCCCCGGTTGGGTACTCACGCCGCTGGTTCAGCAGCAGATTGATAAACGTATTGCCGAAGGCGTGGCGCCTGACGTCGCACGTGACGCCCTGCTGGCGGAAAAACAACCGTCGCGTGAATTCGTCACGCCGGAGCAGTTAGGGGAACTCGCGTTGTTTTTATGTTCAGACGGTGCGGCACAGGTGCGCGGCGTTGCGTGGAATATGGATGGCGGCTGGGTGGCGCAATAACATCATCGGGTGCCGGATAAGACGTAGTCGCATCCGGCACGCCACGATTAAGACTTCAGCTGATAATCCAGTGTAATTTCCGCGTTCAGCACCTGCGAAACAGGGCATCCGGCTTTCGCTTTCTGGATGATGCCGTCAAACGTGGCGGCGTCTATCCCCGGAACGCTTACTTCACTGTGCAGCGCTACTTTGGTTATCGCAAAACCCGCATCCACCTTATCCAGAGAAACATCGGCAGTGGTATCAATAGCATCTGGCGTAAAGCCCGCTTCACCCAGCATTAACGAAAGCGCCATTGAGAAGCAAGCCGCATGAGCCGCGCCAATCAACTCTTCAGGATTGGTGCCTTTTACCCCTTCAAACCGGGTATTAAACCCATACGGTTGCTGATTTAGCACGCCGCTTTCAGTCGATACGGTACCTTTACCGCGCTTAATGTCGCCTTCCCAGTGTGCCTGACCTTTCTTATGGATAGTCATTACCGTTCTCCTGTGTTGTCGTTGAAGTTACAAGTATAGGACGCCTGAGAAAATGCATGACACATACGGGATAGTTCTGCATTTACCGCTTAAGCATTGACCTTTCAGATAAAATGACCGACCATCCGGAAAGCCGTTATTTTAAACATCGGCTTTCTATCAGGTTGTATTTCGTCCGTTTTTATACGGACTCGCCCTTGAAACCAGAAACAGGATTAAGGAGTTAGAATGAAATCGAACCGTCAGGCCCGTCATATTCTTGGACTGGACCACAAAATCTCAAACCAACGTAAAGTCGTGACCGAAGGTGACAAAACCAGTGTGGTCAACAATCCTACCGGAAGAAAGCGCCGCGCTGACGGCAAATAGTCTTTCGCTGGTCTGACTGAATAACGAGATAAACACCATTGCAACCGCAGTGGTGTTTTTGCTTATAAAACCCCTTAACCCATTCACAATGCTTTATACTTCGCCCGTTTCCCTGGCGGACAGGCCACACTCGATCATAAAGAACGCCAGGGACGGTTATTCAAAAAAGAGTGAGTGACATGGAAAACGAAACTAAAAAACTGCGTTCCCTTTACATCCCCTACGCTGGCCCGGTACTGCTGGAATTCCCTTTACTGAATAAAGGGAGCGCTTTCAGTGTGGAAGAACGCCGTAACTTCAACCTGCTGGGGTTACTGCCGGAAGTGGTCGAGACGATTGAAGAACAGGCTGAACGCGCCTGGATCCAATATCAGGGATTCAAAACCGAAATCGACAAGCATATTTACCTGCGCAACATCCAGGACACCAACGAAACCCTGTTTTACCGACTGGTGCATAATCACCTTGATGAGATGATGCCGGTTATCTATACCCCAACGGTAGGTGCTGCCTGTGAGCGTTTCTCTGAGATCTACCGTCGCGCGCGCGGCGTATTTATCTCTTATCAGAACCGCCACAATATGGACGATATCCTGCAGAACGTGCCTAACCACAATATCAAAGTCATCGTCGTTACCGACGGTGAACGTATTCTGGGCCTTGGCGACCAGGGGATCGGCGGGATGGGTATTCCGATCGGTAAGCTGTCGCTGTATACCGCGTGTGGTGGGATTAGTCCGGCCTACACCCTGCCGGTCGTTCTGGACGTCGGTACCAACAATCAGCAACTGCTGAACGATCCGCTGTATATGGGCTGGCGTAACCCGCGTATCACTGATGATGAATACTACGAATTTGTCGATGAATTTATCCAGGCTGTGAAGCATCGTTGGCCGGACGTACTGCTGCAGTTCGAAGACTTCGCACAGAAAAATGCGATGCCGTTGCTGAACCGCTATCGCGATGAAATTTGCTCATTTAACGACGATATTCAGGGCACCGCAGCCGTTACCGTTGGTACGCTCATTGCCGCCAGCCGCGCGGCGGGTAGCCAGTTAAGTGAACAGAATATCGTGTTCCTCGGAGCGGGCTCCGCCGGTTGCGGGATTGCCGAGCAGATCATCGCGCAGATCCAGCGTGAAGGTTTAAGCGAGGAAGCGGCGCGTCAACGCGTGTTTATGGTCGATCGCTTCGGCCTGTTAACCGACAAAATGCCGAACCTGCTCTCCTTCCAGACCAAACTGGTGCAAAAACGCGAAAATCTGCAGCACTGGGATACGCAAGAGGATGTGTTGTCGTTGCTCGACGTGGTGCGTAACGTTAAGCCGGACATCCTGATTGGTGTTTCCGGACAGACCGGCCTGTTTACCGAAGAGATCATCCGCGAAATGCACAAGCATTGTCCGCGCCCGATCGTCATGCCGCTGTCTAACCCGACTTCACGCGTGGAAGCTACGCCACAGGATATTATCGCCTGGACCGAAGGTAACGCACTGGTTGCGACCGGTAGTCCGTTCGCGCCGGTAGTGTGGAAGGAAAAAGTCTTCCCGATTGCCCAGTGTAACAACGCCTATATTTTCCCGGGTATCGGGCTGGGTGTTATTGCTTCTGGCGCATCGCGCATTACCGATGAAATGCTGATGTCAGCCAGTGAAACACTGGCGCAGTATTCTCCGCTGGTGTTGAACGGCGAAGGACTGGTGTTACCAGAACTGAAAGATATTCAGATCGTTTCCCGCGCGATTGCCTTTGCCGTGGGTAAAATGGCCCAGCAGCAAGGCGTGGCGGTGAAAACGTCCGCCGAAGCGCTGCAACAGGCGATTGACGATAATTTCTGGCAGGCGGAATATCGCGACTACCGTCGTACTTCTATTTGACGGTTTGCCCGGCAGACTCAGCTGCCGGGCGTTCAAAGCTTGCGCAACTGCGTAACTTGCGATTACACTTTCATCACCGATTAACTTTCTGAAAAACAAAAGGAGGATACTTATGCTGTACTGTGAACGTTTTATCGTTTCACATGCTTTTGGCGATCGCCAGTGCTCAAGCGTTATCGGTATCGTGCTGCGATAACTTCTACTTGAGCGAAGCTAACTTCTCAATCCCCTTCTCTCGGGCTTACCGGGTTATCGTCAGCGATGTTTGACGAGGCGTTTTTACGCCTGTAACTCTTGAGTAAGCAACAATGAGCACATTACTAACCGCACAATCCTTACACGTTGATACGGCATTCGGTACGCTATTCGAAGATCTTTCCTTCACCCTGAAAAAAGGCGACCGCATCGGGCTTATCGGTTACAACGGCTGCGGCAAAAGTACGCTGTTAAAACTACTCGATGGCACGATTTCACCCACCAGCGGGACAATTGCGCAGGCGAATCACTGTCATCTTGCGCGTGTGGAGCAACATTTACCTGACGATATACTGCCGCTGACGCTGCAAGAGGCGGTGCTTGCTCAACTTCCCGAGCATGAACGCGCGAGCCAACAATGGCGAGTTGAAGCGTTGCTGGCCGAAATGGGTTTCACGCCGGAGAATTTATCTCTGACAGCACAAACGCTGAGCGGCGGACAACACACGCGTCTGTTATTAGCGCGGGCGCTGATGCGAAACCCTGACCTGCTACTGTTGGATGAGCCAGGTAACCACCTGGATTTGCCCACGTTACTGTGGCTGGAACAGTTCTTACAGAACTGGTCTGGTAGTTTTGTGGTTGTTTCCCACGACCCGCAGTTGCTGGATGCCGTGACTCACGGAACCTGGATCCTGCGCGATCGCACCCTGCATGCCTTCGATCTCCCCTGTAGCCCGGCGCGTCAGGCTCTGGTAGACAGAGACACCAGCGATGCCTTGCGCCATAAGGCTGAACAAAAGGAGATCGATCGCGTCACCGCCAGCGCCAAACGGTTGGCGACCTGGGGACGGGTCTACGACAACGAAGATCTTTCCCGTAAAGCCAAGCAGATGGAAAAACAGGTGTTGCGCCTGAAAGAGGTACAGACCGAAGTAACCTCGGGAAGTCAGTGGACACTAACATTGCAGGGTGATGCCCTGCGTGCGGATCGTTTGCTGGAGATGACTCATCTGTCCGTAGCCCCTGCTCCTGGCGCAGATTCGCTGTTTTCGATAGCCGGTATCCGCGTAAAAAGCGGCGATCGCGTAGCGATTGTCGGGCGCAACGGTTGCGGGAAATCATCGTTGTTAAGGCTTATCTGGCAACAGTTTCAGTCACAGCTGGCATCGCCTTCATTGGTGTTACACCCGCGCGTTACGCTGGGGTATTACGATCAGACGCTGCACCAACTCGCTGATGACGATTCGCTGTTTGACGCGCTGGAAGCGTTCGCTCCTCAGCCTGATATCCGCAAAATGGCGCTGATTAGCGCGGGCTTTCCATGGGTTCGTCACGCGCAGCGGGTCAGTACATTAAGCGGTGGTGAGCGTTCCCGGTTATTGTTTGTTGGACTGACTCTGGCGCGTTATAGCCTGCTGATGCTCGATGAACCGACCAACCATCTGGATATGGAAGGCAAAGAGGCGCTGGCTGAAACGCTGCAAAGCTATCACGGAGGCGTGCTGCTGGTAAGCCACGATCGCCAGCTTATCAGCAAAAGTTGTAACCGGTTCTGGTTTATTGATAACGGCGAAATCAGCGAATGGCACGATCTGGACGCGATCAACGCGCGAATTCGGGAAACATCTGCTGAGATACCTGTCCCGAAAATGGTGGTCGAAGCGAGAAATGAAATAAGCTGCGACAGTGATGCGTTACTGGAACAACTTCTCGAACTGGAGCAGCGGCTGGCCGACGATCTCGCTCGTAAGCCGAAGCATCAAAAACCGCTGTTACAGGCGCAATGGCGTAAGGAGATTGCGCGGCTGAACTCACAACTGGAGTAAACCGCATTGCCGGATGGCGGCCTACATCAGCAAAATGCGCCTGTAGGCCCGTCATCCGGCAATTCTTGCGTGACGCTTTCCACATATTCCCCTTCTCCCTTTTTCTTTTTGCACATTCGCCGCAAAATTTAAAATATCGCAATCCTGGTGTTGCGCTTAAAGGAACATTAATGGTACCGTTCCTCTTGAGGGAACAAGGAAGGTATGGATGATCATGAACTTCAGACACAAAGGATTGCGCGACTTGTTTCTTCATGGGCGAACATCAGGCGTTATGGCGAAGCATGTCCGACGATTACGACACAGGCTTGCTGTTATTGATGCGGCAAGTAAGGTTACAGATATCAATATGCCCGGTTATAAGCTTCATTCTCTTATAGGCGAGCGTGATGGAGTTTGGGCAATTTCTGTTTCAGGTAACTGGCGTATTACGTTTGAATTCGTCAATGGCGATGCGTACATACTGGACTACGAGGACTATCATTGATGAAAATGGCAAATCATCCCCGCCCTGGGGATATCATTCAGGAAGCACTGGACGAACTCAATGTCAGTCTGCGCGAATTTGCCAGGGCGATGGAGATTGCACCTTCGACGGCAAGCCGACTATTGACCGGGAAAGCGGCCCTCACGCCTGAGATGGCGATCAAACTCTCTGTCGTAATTGGTAGTTCACCCGAAATGTGGTTAAACCTGCAAAATACCTGGAGCCTGGCAGAGGCCCAAAAAAACGTGGATACTTCACGCCTGCGCAAACTGGCAGTGCAGTGATAAAAGTTGAATGCCGGATAAACTTTTGCCATCCGGCATGCCATGTATTACTGCGGTTTTTTCTCTTTCCAGGCATCCCAGGCCTGTTTGATCTCTTGCTTAGCCGTGGCGGCGTCGTTGAAACCGTTTAATTCGACCTTCTTGCGCCCTTCCGGCAGATCTTTGTACACGCGGAAGAAAGATTCCAGGCGTTGCACTTCAATCTTGGGCAGATCGCTCAACTCTTTGATGTCATCATAAGTCGGGTCAATTTTACTGGCCGGAACGGCGACAATTTTGTCGTCCTTTTCTCCGCCGTCGATCATCTTCAGCACGCCAATGGCGCGCAGCTTAATCAATGTTCCAGGGGCCAACGGCGCACGGGTATAAAAAATGACGTCCAGCGGGTCGCCGTCACCGGCTAAAGACTGGGTTAGTGAACCGTAGTTGGCGGGATAAGCAACCGGCATAGACTGGAAGCGATCGGCAACGATAAACCCCGTTTTGGCGTCGGTTTCATATTTAATCATTCCACCTGCCGGAATTTCAGTTACGGCATAAAACTCTTCCGGGTTATTTTCCGGCTGAGGAAATTCGAGGATGTTCTGCGCCTGAGCGGACGCACAAAGAAACACGCTAATTGCGAGTAATTTTTTCACCAGATGCATTGTCTTTTAACTCTTCTATTATTGGAAAGACAACACCTTACGTTTAGCAGATGACAGTAACATGACGTTTTTTTGGCAAAAAAATGGCGCTACCGATGTAGCGCCATTACGTGGAGGGAACGTCTGGGATTAATTAACCCCTTCCTCGCTCTCTTTTTTCGCTTCTTGTCTTTCGACTTCGCGATACCAGCGCGGGTGATGTTTCTTCGCCCAGCGACGGCTCACTTTCCCTTCGATCATGCCTTTAATAGAGCCTTTCACCCAGAATGCCATATACATATGGATGAGGATGGCGTGCATCAGGATAATGCCTGCCGCCGCATGGATCAGCAGGCTGTAACGCACGACCTGCATCGGGAAGAACTGCGCAAAGTACGGACGCCAGATAATAATGCCGGTAATCAGCAGCACGAAAATCATGCTCATGATCGACCAGAACATCATTTTCTGTCCGGCGTTGTACTTGCCCACATCCGCCACTTTATGTTCATTGCCTTTCAGCACTTCCACAATGTTTTTCAGCCACGGGATATCTTTTTTATCCGGGATGTTGTGGTGAACAAAGCGTACAAACATGAACATTAACGCCACGAAGATCAGCAGTCCGAAGAACGGGTGTAAGATACGCCCCATCTGCGGCGTACCGAAAGTCTGCGTCAGCCATTGCAGAGTCGGGAAGAAAAAGGAAATTCCCGACAGCGCCACCAGGAAGAAGCAGATCACCACCGTCCAGTGACAGGCGCGGTCGATAAACTTCGTGCGCACAATCATTTTCGACTTACTCATGATGATCCTCCTCGTCGTCGTCCACTTCCTTATTCGGACCAATACCAACGTAGTGATAAATAAGTCCGGCGAAGGTGGCGATAAATCCGGCAGCAGCCAGCGGTTTCAGCGCCCCTTTCCACAGATTGATAGAGGTATCGATCTGCGGTTCTTTCGGCAGGCCGTGGTACAGCTCCGGCTGGTTGGCATGGTGCAGAACGTACATCACATGCGTTCCCCCAACACCTTCCGGGTTGTAGAGACCGGCGTGTTCATAACCGCGTGCTTTCAGTTTGGCCACCCGCTGTTCGCCCATTTCCAGCATTTCCTGCTTAGTGCCGAAATGTATTGCCCCTGTCGGACAGGTCTTGACGCAGGCAGGTTCCTGCCCGACGCTGACGCGGTCCACACACAGCGTACATTTATACACGCGGTTATCCTCTTTATTGAGGCGCGGAATATTAAATGGACACCCGGCAATACAGTAGCCGCAGCCAATGCAGTGCTCTGACTGGAAATCGACAATCCCGTTGGCGTACTGAATAATCGCCCCGGCAGACGGGCACGCCTTCAGGCAGCCCGGATCTTCACAGTGCATACAGCCGTCTTTACGAATTAGCCACTCCAGCTTGCCGTTCTGTTCGGTTTCGCTAAATCGCATTACCGTCCAGGATTTGGCGCTGAGATCGGCGGGGTTGTCATACACCCCGACGCAATGGCCGACTTCATCGCGGATATCGTTCCACTCTGAACATGCCACCTGGCAGGCCTTACAGCCTATACAGGTGGACACATCGATCAGTTTCGCGACCTCTGCTTTGTAATCACGGGCCTGAGGCGGCGGCGTGATGGAGTTTGTTGCGGACCGTTTGATGATGTCCTGCGTTTCCATAGACATATATTCGCCCCCTTACGCCTTCTCGATGTTAACTAAAAACGCTTTGTATTCAGGCGTTTGCGAGTTTGCATCACCGACATTCGGCGTCAGGGTGTTGGCGATGAAGCCTTTACGCGCGACTCCTTCAAAGCCCCAGTGGATCGGGATCCCAACCGTTTCGACCTGCTGACCGTTGACATTCAGAGTACGCAAACGACGTGTCACCACCGCAACTGCGCGAATAAATCCACGTTTGCTGCTGACTTTCACGTGATCGCCGTTATTAATACCTTTCGCTGCCGCCAGCGTTTCGCTGATTTCCACAAACTGTTCTGGTTGGGCAATCGCATTCAGCAATGCGTGCTTGGTCCAGGTATGGAAGTGTTCGGTCAGACGATAAGTCGTCCCAACGTACGGGAAGTCCTGTTTCGTGCCCATGCGTAGCTTATCCGCCTCGTACAGACGCGCTGCCGGGTTGGAGATCACATTCGGGTGCAGCGGGTTAGTGCCCAGCGGCGTTTCCATCGGCTCGTAGTGTTCCGGGAACGGCCCTTCCGCCATTTTATCAATGGCGAACAGACGTCCCAGACCTTCCGGTTGCATGATAAACGGATTGGTGCCGCTGCCTGGTGCCGCGGTGTTGAAGTCCGGGATGTCATTCCCCGTCCATTTCGTACCGTTCCACTGGATCAACATGCGTTTTGGATCCCACGGTTTACCCTGCGGATCCGCTGACGCGCGGTTATACAGAACGCGACGGTTCAGTGGCCATGCCCATGCCCAACCCAACGTATTACCCAGCCCTGACGGGTCGGAGTTATCGCGGTTGGCCATCTGATTGCCCTGCTCGGTCCAGCTCCCGGTATAAATCCAGCAGGAAGATGACGTAGTACCATCATCACGCAGCAGCGCAAAGCTATTGAGCAACTGGCCTTTCTTCGCAATCAGCACACCGTTGGCATCATAGAGATCTTCCAGCGCGTAGCCGTTGTTCTCTTTCGCCACTTCCTCTGAATGCGGTTCGTCCGGCTGCTTATAATTCCAGCTCATTTTCAGTACAGGTTCTGCGGCTTTACCGCCTTCGGTGCGATACATATCGCGCAGACGGTGGTATATACCGGCCAGAATTTCGCCGTCGTTACGGGCTTCGCCCGGCGCGTCCTGACCTTTCCAGTGCCACTGCAACCAGCGTCCGGAGTTGGCAATTGAACCGTCCTCTTCCGCAAAGCAGGTTGACGGCAAACGGAAGACTTCGGTCTGGATAGATGCCGGATCAACGTCGTTTGATTCGCCGTGGTTTTGCCAGAACGTTGAAGTTTCTGTCACCAGAGGATCGATAACGACCAGATACTTCAGTTTGCTCAGGGACTGCACCACTTTGTTTTTGTCCGGGAAGGACGCAACCGGGTTAAAGCCCTGACAGATGTAGCCGGTGACTTTTCCGCTGTCCATCATGTTGAAGTATTTGATCACGTCGTAGGACTGATCCCACTTCGGCAGCCACTCAAAGCCCCAGTCATTCTCTTTCTGCGCCGCATTGCCGTAGAAGGATTTCATCAGGCTAACGAAAAACTTCGGATAGTTGCCCCAGTAGTTAACCTGATCGGCCAATGTCGCTTTTGGCGTGTTCGCGGCCAGATAGGTTTGCAGATCTGTCTGTTTCTCTGACGGCAGCGTCAGGTAGCCCGGCAGGCTGGTAGAGAGCAGACCTAAGTCGGTTAACCCCTGAATGTTGGAGTGACCGCGCAAGGCGTTGACACCACCACCGGCCATCCCCATATTACCGAGCAGCAGCTGGATCATCGCCATGGTGCGGATGTTTTGCGCCCCGACGGTATGCTGCGTCCAGCCCAGCGCATACAGGAAGGTGGTGGTACGATCGGCCGCGCTGGTGGAGGCCAGCACTTCGCAGACTTTCAGGAAGTCTTCTTTCGGCGTACCACAAATGTTTTCCACCACATCCGGCGTGTAGCGGGATACATGCTGTTTCAGCAGGTTCCATACGCAGCGCGGATGGCTTAATGTCTCATCGCGTTTGGCGTAGCCGTTTTCATCGAACTGATAGTTCCAGGACGATTTATCGTACTGACGCTTTTCCGCATCGTAGCCGCTGAACAGGCCGTCTTCGAATGTAAAGTCTTCCCGCACCAGCAGGCTGGCGTTGGTGTAATGCTTAACGTATTCAGCGTTGATTTTGTTGTTTTCAATCAGGTACAGCAAAACCCCGGACAGGAACGTAATGTCCGTGCCGGAACGGATCGGTGCGTAAATATCCGCCACCGAGGCTGTACGTGTAAAACGAGGGTCAACAACAATCAGCGTGGCGTCATTGTTGTTTTTAGCTTCCATCGCCCAGCGGAATCCCACCGGATGTGCTTCAGCGGCGTTACCGCCCATCACCATCACGACGTTAGCATTTTTAATATCAACCCAGTGGTTGGTCATCGCACCGCGACCAAATGTTGGAGCAAGACTTGCTACCGTTGGTCCGTGTCAGACGCGCGCCTGGTTATCTACTGCCAGCATGCCGAGTGAGCGCACAAATTTTTGCGTCAGCATGCCGGTTTCATTACTGGCTGCAGATGCACACAGCATCCCGGTGGAAAGCCAGCGGTTAACCGTTACGCCCTGCTCATTTTTCTCAATAAAGTTGGCGTCACGGTCAGTTTTCATCAGCTTCGCGATGCGGGAGAAAGCTTCATCCCAGCTGATACGCTGCCATTTGTCGGAACCTGGAGCGCGATATTCAGGGTAACGCAGACGGTTTTCACTGTGTACGTAATCCAGTAATCCTGCGCCCTTAGGACATAACGCACCTCGGCTCACCGGATGATCCGGATCCCCTTCAATATGGTAAATCGACTCTTTGGCGTTTTTTGCTCCATCACCCAGGCTATACATTAATAGCCCGCAACCTACGGAACAGTATGTGCAGGTGTTTCGGATCTCTTTGGCGCGTAATAACTTATAGTTTCGCGCCTGAGCCAGTGCCATTTTGGGTGCAAAACCCAGAGCGGCTACTGTTGTTCCCGCCATACCGCCCGCGCAGATTTTAAAAAATTGTCTGCGGCTGACGTCCATTGCTTTCCTCTTTTTTGCAGGGATTCGTACAAGAAATCTCTCAAAGCGCGTAATCGAGGCAGCCTGAAAGATGACATGTACAACTTCGCGATGAAACTATCAGCTATATCCATATTTTTTTTGCGTCAAATCAAAAACGAAACGGTTCCGCTACTAAATAGTGCACTTTGTTTAACCCTTGTACCCATAAGGAGGTACGTAAAAGGTAATTAATTAGCGCGCTACGGTGTAAAAGTGCTATAAATTTCAGCTTATTTTTTGCCAGTGGCATGGACAGAGAAACAGAATGACAAAACAAAAAGCAACGTTAATTGGTCTGATTGCCATCGTACTCTGGAGCACGATGGTTGGACTTATTCGGGGAGTGAGTGAGGGACTGGGACCTGCTGGCGGTGCAGCGATGATTTTTTCATTAAGCGGCCTGTTGCTCATATTTACCGTCGGATTTCCAAATATCAGAAAAATTCCTGTTCGTTATTTAATCGCCGGTAGCGTGCTTTTTGTGAGCTATGAAATTTGTTTAGCGCTGGCCCTGGGTTATGCCGCTACCCGTCATCAGGCTATTGAAGTGGGGATGGTAAATTATCTTTGGCCAAGCCTGACGATATTGTTCGCCATATTATTTAATGGTCAAAAATCAACCTGGTTGGTCATTCCTGGATTAATTATCGCATTGACCGGCGTTTGTTGGGTACTGGGCGGTGAAAATGGTCTCAATCCAGGCGAAATTATCAGCAATGTTGCCAGTAGCCCACTCAGCTATTTTCTCGCCTTTCTGGGAGCTTTTATCTGGGCCACATATTGCACAGTGACCAATAAATATGCAAAAGGCTTTAACGGCATCACGGTGTTCGTTTTACTGACCGCCGCAAGTCTGTGGATTTACTATTTTGTCACCCCACAGCCGGAGATGGTTTTCAGCACTCCGGTGACGATTAAGATGTTCACTGCAGCATTAACATTAGGATTTGCCTATGCTGCGTGGAATATTGGTATTTTGCACGGTAATGTCACCATTATGGCGGTAGGTTCTTATTTTACTCCCGTACTGTCCTCCGCGCTGGCTGCCGTGCTACTCAGCTCCCCGCTCTCACTTTCTTTCTGGCAAGGCGCGCTGATGGTCTGCGCTGGCTCACTGCTCTGCTGGGTGGCAACTCGCCGCGCCTGAAAAAAACCGGGTTTTATCACAAACAAATAAAATCCGGCTATACTTTAGCCAGACTGATGGATAATTATGCTCATTGCACTTGTGTTTTATGTTTATATTTGTTTAATTAAATGTTAAATATATGATTATTAGTTAACGCGTGAAAGTATTTCATGTTTATCTATAACCCTCCGCATGTATATATTATACAAGCGAAACTAACACCATTTAAACCATAGCTGCCATAATAGTCCCCTGCGTAAATATATCTCATCAGATTTGTCACATATTAAGATTAATACAATCAGCTGTATTATATAGATCTGGATCACACAACTTCAAATATTTCGCAATATTATGAAACTTATTATTGAACTTATACCACTGCGTCATTTAAAAATGGTTTGCCATTGACGAACCCCTTCGTTTAGCAATGGTTTAGGAAACACACCAAGAAAAAATTATAAGGATTATTTAGAATGAAACTTAAATTAGTTGCAGTGGCAGTGACTAGCCTGTTGGCGGCAGGTGCAGTAAACGCGGCTGAGGTATATAACAAAGACGCAAACAAACTGGATATCTACGGTAAAGTTCACGCTCAGCATTATTTCTCTGATGACACCAGCAGCGATGGCGACAAAACCTACGCACGTCTGGGCTTCAAAGGCGAAACTCAGATCAACGACCAGCTGGTTGGTTTTGGTCAGTGGGAATATGAATTCAAAGGCAACCGTTCTGAAGATCAGGGTTCCGAAGCAGACAAAACCCGTCTGGCATTCGCTGGCCTGAAATTCGCTGAATACGGTTCTTTCGACTACGGTCGTAACTACGGCGTAGCTTACGACATCGGCGCATGGACCGACGTTCTGCCAGAGTTCGGTGGCGATACCTGGACCCAGACTGACGTATTCATGACTGGCCGTACTACCGGCGTTGCAACCTACCGTAACACCGATTTCTTCGGTCTGGTTGAAGGTCTGAACTTTGCTGCTCAGTATCAGGGCAAAAATGACCGTACCGACGTGAAAGAAGCAAACGGCGACGGCTTCGGTCTGTCTACCACTTATGAGTACGAAGGCTTCGGCGTAGGTGCTACCTATGCAAAATCTGACCGTACTGACCGCCAGGCTGTGGGTGACTCCAGTTTCATGGCTTCCGGTAAGAACGCTGAAGTATGGGCTGCTGGTCTGAAATATGATGCGAACAACATCTACCTGGCGACCACCTACTCCGAAACTCGTAACATGACCACCTATGGCGGTTCTGGTGTTAAAGGTATTGCAGATAAAGCACAGAACTTTGAAGCTGTTGCTCAGTACCAGTTCGACTTCGGTCTGCGTCCGTCCATTGCTTACCTGAAATCCAAAGGTAAAGACATCAATGGTTACGGCGACCAGGATCTGGTTGAATACGTAGACCTGGGTGCTACCTACTACTTCAACAAAAACATGTCTACCTTCGTTGATTACAAAATCAACCTGCTGGATGACAATAACTTCACCAATGCAGCAAAAGTTTCAACTGACAACATCGTGGCTGTTGGTCTGAACTACCAGTTCTAATTTTGTTGTAGTCTGAATACAAAGCCAGTCCTTTCAGGGCTGGCTTTTTCTCTTGATGTAGTCTCGGTCATAAGGAGTATGCCGTGCAGACGTTCACTGGTCGTTGTCTTTGCGGACAGAGTCATTTTACCGTTGACGTCGAAATGCTGGATGTCTATGCCTGCCACTGTACGTTGTGTCAGAAATGGTCGGGTGGCATCGCTATGTATCTGGAGGCCAGCGCTCATCCGCAGATGTCGCCGGATTCAGCCCAACCCTCGCACTTTCCTTCTTCAAATCGTGGTGAACGTTTCTTCTGTTCAGGCTGTGGGTGCCCGCTGTGGTTTACCCTGACGGGTAGCGAACGCTATTTTGTGCCGTGGACGCTACTGGAACTTAACGAGGTAGATCGCCGCCGCCTGGTGTTAGCGGCAGAGATCTATACGGAAACTCAACCTGCATTCTGGAGACTGACGGGGCAATACGCTCGCTTGAGTGGAAAAGAAGTCGAAGAGATGGATTACCCCTGTCATTTAGCCCACTAGTTATTGACGCTGTATCTTTGCCAGACTGAACCACATCCCTATCGCTAATACGATAAGCATACTGCCAGCGCTGCTTAAGGCCACGCTATGTGACCAGGTAAAGGCTTCTCTGGCAGCCGCCAGCAATGCCTCACTCAGCGACGACGGGAGCGAATGCGCCAGTTGTACCGCTTCACCCATTGATGATGAGGCGCGCTCTATCTCCTGCGGATTGAGTCCGGCTGGCGGCAGAATTGAGGCAGAAAAGCTACGGCTCAACAGTAAGCCAAAGATAGCGATGCCAAGCCCGGCGCCAAGTTCATAAGCCATCGTCTCAATGGCGCCAGCCGCTGCCGCTTTTTCTGCCGGCGCTGCTGCCATGATTGCCGCAGTTGAGGCCAAAAGCGCACTTGCCGCACTGAATCCGAGCAAGGCCATCAATATCCACGCTTGTATTTGCTGCGTACTGAAATCCGTCATCGCCAGACCGTAAAAACTGACGGCGCTGAGCGCCATGCCTGCCGTTGCCACACAACGTAGTCCCAGGCGTGACACCAACATGCCGGCAATGGGGCCGCTGAAACCACTTGCCAGCATTACCGGCAGCATAAACAACCCAGCCTGATACGGCGTCAAACCGTGGACAAACTGGAGCTCCTGAGCCATCAGCAATTCGAAACCAACCAGCGTAATCATCGCAGTCATCGCCATTACTACGCCGCTTAAGATAATGCGGTGCGTAAACAGCCGCATATCAATCATTGGCCGGGAAGCCGCTAGCTGGATACGGACAAACTGCCCCAACAGCAATGCTCCGGCTAACAATGTCAGCACGATGACAGTGGTCGCCATATGACCTTTCAGTGCGGTTTTGGCGCTATAGACCAGCAGCAGAATAGCGACAATCAGCATTACCGCATGACCGAAATTTAACGATTGATCGCGACGTCCAGCCTGGCGCGGTACGAAACGAGCCGTCAATGCCATTACCACCACAACAATAGGCACATTGATTAAGAACACGGATCCCCAATAGAAGTGCTCCAGCAGTATGCCGCCCACTAATGGCCCAAACGCCGCGCCGCCGGACCCAACGGCGGCCCAGACGCCGAGCGCCATATTGCGATGACGCTGCTCGGCAAAGGTGGCACGAATACCCGCCAGCGTAGCCGGAACAATCATCGCCGCCCCGATCGCCAATACCGCCCGCGTGGCAATCAGCCAACTGGCGCTGTGGGCAAAAGCGGCGGCCAGCGATGCCAGACCAAATAAGCCCCCGCCCAACAGCAGCAGACGTTTAAAACCGATGCGATCGCCCAATGCCCCCATTGGCAACACCATGCCGGCCATTACCAGGGAATAAATATCAATAATCCACAGCAGCTCGTTACCACTGGCACCCAGCGTCATACTCAGCGTGGGCGCGGCAACGTGCAGCACCGTTGCATCAATCGCAACAGGGATGTAGACCAGTACAATAATGACTAACGTTAACCACTGACGAAACATAAAACTCCCTAACGAAACCAAAACTGGACACATGTCCAGCTTTAGCGATCTTACGGAAAATTGAACATATGTCCAACTTTTTGTTAGACTGCGTGCTATTGAGATACAGGAGGAATGATGAGTTATCTGAATCGGGATGAACGTCGGGAAGTGATTCTGCAAGCGGCAATGCGCGTTGCGCTGGAAGAAGGGTTTACTGCCATGACCGTACGACGTATAGCGGCGGAAGCCCACGTGGCGACGGGCCAGGTGCATCATCACTTTACCTCTGTCGGTGAACTCAAGTCTCAGGCTTTTGTGCGCCTGATCCGTACCCTGCTTGATGCGGAACTGGTCAGTGAGGATGCCAGCTTCCGTGAGCGACTGCATGCCATGCTGGGCAGTGAAGATGGCGGCTTCGAACCCTACATTAAGCTGTGGCGTGAAGCGCAGGTTGTAGCCGGTAAAGATCCAGAAATCAAAAGCGCCTATCTGCTAACCATGCGGATGTGGCATGAGGAAACGGCCAATATCATCATTCAGGGACAGAAAGCCGGTGAGTTTTCATCCACCCCAGATGCCGCCGACGTCGCATGGCGTTTAATCGCACTGGTGTGCGGCCTGGATGGTATGTATATGTTGGGCATCGAGGAAATGGCCGATCCTGCTTTTGATCGCCACCTGGATCGTATGATTACGCTGGAGTTATTTAGCTAATGTTATAGATGAATAAACAATACCTCTTTTAAGTTTACAATTAGTAACACTTAACCAACATGTAATTCTCCCCTCATCCCGCGTTATTGCACTTTTTTATCTATTCTTTCAATCAATATTCCCAAAACCTTTCAATAGTTTCTAAAAAGAAGCCGCGCGGCCTGTATGCGTTTATTTCTTTTTCATGAACGGCATGTGCATGGAGAATAATATGTCATCATCAAATGAGAAAAATAATCGTTATCTTTTGACTGACTGGAAACCAGAAAACCCCGCCTTTTGGGAAAACAAAGGCAAGCACATTGCCCGTAGAAATCTTTGGATATCAGTAAGTTGCCTTTTACTTGCCTTCTGCGTCTGGATGCTGTTTAGCGCCGTAGCCGTCAATCTGAATAAAATTGGTTTTAATTTCACCACCGATCAACTGTTTTTATTAACGGCATTACCCTCCCTTTCTGGGGCAATATTGCGCGTCCCCTACTCCTTTATGGTACCTATATTTGGCGGTCGCCGTTGGACCATTTTTAGCACGATTATTCTGGTTATTCCCTGCGTCTGGCTGGGATTTGCCGTGCAAAATACCGCTACTCCGTTTGGAGTATTTATTATTATTGCGCTGATGTGCGGTTTTGCTGGCGCTAACTTTGCCTCCAGCATGGGCAACATCAGCTTTTTCTTCCCCAAAGCAAAGCAAGGCAGTGCGTTGGGGGTTAACGGCGGCCTTGGCAACCTCGGCGTCAGCGTGATGCAGCTAATCGCGCCGCTGGTGATTTTTCTGCCCATATTTACCTTTTTGGGCGTCCAGAGCGTACCGCAAGCTGACGGCTCGTTACTGTCGCTGGCCAATGCCGCATGGATTTGGGTTCCACTTCTGCTGATAGCCACCCTGGCGGCAGGCATGGGAATGAATGATATTGCCAGTTCGAAGGCTTCTATTGCTTCCCAGCTACCGGTCCTCAAGCGTTTTCACTTGTGGCTGTTAAGCCTGCTGTATCTCGCGACTTTCGGGTCATTTATCGGCTTTTCGGCTGGTTTTGCCATGCTGGCGAAAACCCAATTTCCTGACGTGAATATTCTGCAACTGGCGTTCTTCGGCCCCTTCATCGGCGCGCTTGCGCGATCGGCGGGCGGCGTTATCTCTGACAAGTTCGGCGGTGTACGCGTCACGTTAATTAACTTCATCTTTATGGCACTGTTCAGCGCCCTGCTGTTTCTTACTCTGCCGGGCTCAGGAGAAGGAAACTTTGTCGCCTTCTATCTGGTGTTTATGGGGCTGTTCCTGACCGCGGGTCTGGGAAGCGGGTCGACCTTCCAGATGATTGCGGTGATCTTTCGCAAAATCACGATTTACCGGGTGAAACTGCGCGGTGGCACAGAGGAACAGGCTCAGCGTGAAGCGGTAACTGACACCGCCGCAGCGCTTGGATTCATCTCTGCCATCGGCGCTGTGGGGGGCTTCTTCATTCCCAAAGCGTTTGGTTCATCCCTGGCGCTTACCGGCTCTCCGGTGGGGGCTATGAAAATATTTCTGGTGTTTTACATCGTCTGCGTGCTGGTGACCTGGCTGGTCTATGGTCGCCGTAAGCCTAAACAAAAATAACAACAAGTTTATCGCAGGATCGGACGTAGGCCTGATAAGCGCAGCGCCATCAGGCAATAACTGCGCCGGATGGCGGCTTACGCCTTATCCAGCCTACAAGACCGCCTGGCACATTATCGAAGCAGGAGTTATGTCATGAGTAAACTGTTAGACCGCTTTCGCTACTTTAAACAAAAGGGCGATACGTTTGCCGAGGGGCATGGGCAAGTGATGCACACCAACCGGGACTGGGAAGACAGCTATCGTCAGCGCTGGCAGTTCGACAAAATTGTGCGCTCTACCCACGGCGTGAACTGTACCGGCTCATGTAGCTGGAAAATCTACGTCAAAAACGGACTGGTAACCTGGGAAACACAGCAAACTGACTACCCGCGTACTCGACCTGACCTGCCTAACCATGAACCCCGCGGCTGCCCGCGCGGCGCCAGCTACTCCTGGTATCTTTACAGCGCCAACCGCCTGAAATATCCGTTAGTGCGTAAACGTTTGATCGAACTGTGGCGCGACGCCCTGACCCGCCAGTCCGACCCGGTGCTGGCCTGGGAATCGATTATGAACGACCCGCAAAAATGCCAGAGCTACAAGCAGGTACGCGGTCGAGGTGGTTTCATCCGTTCCAACTGGAAAGAACTTAATCAGCTGATTGCTGCCGCCAACGTCTGGACGGTGAAGACCTACGGCCCGGATCGCGTGGCCGGCTTCTCCCCAATCCCTGCGATGTCGATGGTCTCCTATGCCGCAGGCACGCGTTATCTTTCCCTTCTTGGCGGCACCTGCCTGAGTTTTTATGACTGGTATTGCGACTTACCGCCTGCGTCACCGATGACCTGGGGCGAGCAGACCGATGTACCTGAATCCGCCGACTGGTATAACTCCAGTTATATCATCGCCTGGGGATCTAACGTCCCACAGACCCGTACGCCTGACGCGCACTTTTTTACCGAAGTGCGCTACAAAGGCACTAAAACCATTGCCATTACGCCAGACTACTCGGAAGTCGCCAAACTGTGCGACCAGTGGCTGGCACCAAAACAAGGCACCGACAGCGCGCTGGCGATGGCGATGGGCCACGTCATCCTGAAAGAGTTTCACCTCGACAATCCCAGCGATTATTTCCTCAATTACTGTCGCCGTTATACCGACATGCCGATGCTGGTTTTACTGGATACCCGGGAAGATGGCAGCTACGTGCCTGGACGTATGATGCGCGCCTCAGACCTTGTCGATGGTCTCGGCGAAAGCAACAATCCAGAGTGGAAAACCGTGGCCTTTAACAGTGAAGGTGAGCTGGTCGTGCCGAACGGCTCCATCGGCTTTCGCTGGGGTGAAACAGGCAAATGGAACCTCGAGTCGTTGGCCGCTGGGGCAGAAACAGAACTTTCCCTCTCGTTGCTGGGTCAGCATGATGAAGTGGCTGGGGTAGCATTCCCCTACTTTGGCGGCAACGAAAACCCTCATTTTCGCAGCGTCAAACAAGAACCTGTGCTGGTACGGCAACTTCCGGTAAAACGTCTCACCCTCGCCGATGGCCGCAACTGTCCGGTAGTGAGCGTTTATGATCTGGTGCTGGCGAATTATGGCCTCGATCGTGGTCTGGATGACGTTCATAGCGCACAAGATTACAGCGAAGTGAAAGCCTACACCCCGGCCTGGGGCGAGCAAATTACCGGTGTGCCACGCCGTCATATCGAACAAATCGCCCGTGAATTCGCCGATACTGCGCACAAAACACATGGTCGTTCGATGATCATCCTCGGGGCTGGCGTCAACCACTGGTATCACATGGATATGAACTACCGTGGGATGATTAACATTCTGGTGTTCTGTGGTTGCGTGGGACAAAGCGGCGGAGGCTGGGCGCACTATGTGGGGCAGGAGAAACTGCGTCCGCAAACCGGTTGGTTGCCGCTGGCCTTTGCGTTGGACTGGAACCGTCCACCGCGTCAGATGAACAGCACTTCATTTTTCTACAACCACTCCAGCCAGTGGCGTTATGAAAAACTCACCGCACAGGAACTCCTCTCTCCGCTGGCCGATGCGTCGAAGTTTACCGGACATTTGATTGACTTTAACGTACGCGCCGAAAGGATGGGCTGGCTGCCGTCCGCCCCGCAGCTTAACCTCAACCCATTGACCGTGAAAGCAAAAGCCGAACAAGCAGGGCTATCTCCTGCGCAATACACCGCACAGGCGCTGAAGTCAGGTGAAATTCGTTTTGCCTGCGAACAGCCGGACAGCGGCCACAACCATCCGCGAAACCTTTTTGTCTGGCGCTCTAACCTGCTCGGCTCCTCCGGTAAAGGGCATGAATACATGCTCAAGTATTTACTGGGTACCGAAAGCGGGATCCAGGGAGAAGCGCTCGGTTCAAGCGAGGGTATTAAACCTGAAGAGGTGGAATGGCAGTCCGCTGCGATTGAAGGCAAGCTTGATCTGCTGGTCACGCTCGATTTCCGTATGTCGAGCACCTGCCTGTTCTCCGATATCGTTCTGCCGACCGCGACCTGGTATGAAAAAGACGATATGAACACCTCGGATATGCATCCGTTTATTCACCCGCTGTCAGCGGCGGTCGATCCGGCGTGGGAATCGAAGAGCGACTGGGAAATTTATAAAGGCATCGCCAAAGTGTTCTCGGAGGTCTGTGTCGGGCACCTTGGGCAAGAAACAGACATCGTCCTGCAACCGCTGCAACACGACTCACCGGCAGAACTGGCGCAGCCGTTTGACATCCTCGACTGGCGCAAAGGCGAATGCGATCTTGTTCCAGGAAAAACCGCGCCTAATATTGCTGTCGTTGAGCGTGACTACCCTGCCACCTACGAACGTTTTACCTCGCTCGGCCCGCTAATGGACAAACTCGGAAACGGTGGCAAAGGTATCTCCTGGAATACCCAGACCGAGGTCGATTTCCTCGGCAAGCTGAACTACACCAAACGCGAAGGCCCGGCAAAAGGCCGACCGCTGATTGACACCGCACTGGATGCGTCGGAGGTGATCCTCGCCCTGGCGCCGGAAACCAATGGTCAGGTGGCGGTCAAAGCCTGGAAAGCGCTGGGGGCGATGACCGGACGCGACCATACGCATCTGGCGTTGAACAAAGAAGATGAGAAGATCCGTTTTCGCGATATTCAGGCGCAGCCGCGCAAAATTATCTCCAGCCCTACCTGGTCCGGCCTTGAAAGCGAACATGTCTCCTATAACGCAGGCTATACCAACGTCCACGAGCTGATCCCATGGCGCACCCTGTCCGGTCGCCAGCAGTTGTATCAGGATCACGCGTGGATGCGTGCATTTGGTGAAAGCCTGGTGGCGTATCGTCCGCCAATTGATACCCGCAGCGTCAGCGACATGCGTGAAGTTCCACCAAACGGCTTCCCGGAAAAAGCGCTCAACTTCCTGACGCCGCATCAGAAATGGGGCATCCACTCTACCTACAGCGAAAACCTGCTGATGCTAACGCTGTCACGTGGCGGACCGATTGTCTGGATCAGCGAGACCGATGCCAAAGAGTTGGGTATTGAAGATAACGACTGGATCGAAGCCTTTAACGCCAATGGCGCGCTCACCGCGCGTGCGGTGGTGAGTCAGCGCGTACCACCGGGAATGACCATGATGTATCACGCTCAGGAGCGAATCATGAACATTCCCGGCTCCGAAGTCACCGGAATGCGTGGCGGGATCCATAACTCGGTCACCCGCGTATGCCCGAAACCGACGCATATGATCGGTGGCTATGCGCAGTTGGCGTACAGCTTTAACTATTACGGTACGGTCGGCTCTAACCGCGATGAGTTCATCATGATTAGAAAAATGAAAAATATTAACTGGCTGGATGATGAAGGTCGCGATCAGGTACAGGAGGCGAAAAAATGAAAATACGCTCACAGGTAGGCATGGTTCTTAATCTGGACAAGTGTATCGGCTGCCACACCTGCTCCGTCACCTGTAAAAACGTCTGGACCGGGCGCGAAGGGATGGAATATGCATGGTTTAACAACGTCGAGACCAAACCAGGGATTGGTTATCCGAAAAATTGGGAAGATCAGGAAGAGTGGCAAGGCGGCTGGGTTCGCGATGTTAACGGCAAGATAAGACCGCGTCTGGGCGGCAAGATGGGGGTGATTACCAAAATTTTCGCCAACCCGGTGATCCCGCAAATCGATGATTACTATGAACCGTTTACCTATGATTACCAGCATCTGCATAGCGCACCGGAAAGCAAAAACCAGCCCACTGCGCGTCCACGTTCGTTGATTGACGGCAAACGAATGGACAAGATTATCTGGGGCCCCAACTGGGAAGAACTGCTCGGCGGCGAATTCTCAAAACGCGCCCGTGACCGTAACTTCGAGAAAATGCAGAAGGAGATGTACGGTCAGTTCGAAAACACCTTCATGATGTATTTGCCGCGACTTTGTGAACACTGCCTGAACCCAAGCTGTGTCGCTACCTGCCCGAGCGGTGCCATCTATAAGCGTGAAGAAGACGGCATTGTGCTGATCGACCAGGACAAATGCCGCGGTTGGCGCTTGTGCATCAGCGGCTGTCCGTACAAGAAAATCTATTTTAACTGGAAGAGCGGTAAGTCAGAGAAGTGCATTTTCTGCTACCCGCGTATTGAATCCGGCCAGCCGACGGTATGTTCGGAAACCTGCGTCGGGCGCATCCGCTATCTCGGCGTATTGCTGTACGACGCCGACCGCATTGAGGAAGCGGCCAGCACCGAGCATGAGACCGATCTGTATGAACGTCAGTGCGATGTGTTCCTCAATCCGCACGATCCGGCAGTTATCGAAGAGGCGTTAAAACAAGGCATTCCGCAGAATGTTATCGACGCCGCCCAACGTTCGCCGGTCTACAAAATGGCAATGGACTGGAAGCTGGCGCTGCCGTTACACCCTGAGTATCGCACCCTGCCAATGGTCTGGTATGTGCCGCCGTTGTCACCGATTCAGTCGGTGGCTGATGCCGGTGGTCTGCCACACAATGGCAACATTTTGCCGGCGGTGGAATCACTACGTATCCCGGTACAGTACCTCGCTAACATGCTCAGTGCTGGCGATACCGGTCCGGTATTGCGCGCGTTGAAACGTATGATGGCGATGCGACACTATATGCGCTCACAAACCGTCGAAGGCGTGACGGATACCCGCGCCATTGAGGAAGTCGGTCTTACGGTTGAACAAGTCGAGGAGATGTATCGCTATCTGGCTATCGCTAACTATGAAGACCGCTTCGTGATCCCGACCAGCCACCGTGAAATGGCGCGCGACGCTTTCCCGGAGAAAAACGGTTGTGGTTTCACCTTTGGCGATGGCTGTCACGGTTCGGATACCAAATTCAACCTGTTTAACAGCAGCCGTATTGATGCCATCGACATCACCGAAGTGCGCGATAAAGCGGAGGGTGAATAATGCAAATTCTGAAGATTATCGGACTGCTGCTGGAATATCCGGACGAGTTGCTGTGGGAGTGTAAAGACGACGCGCTGGCGCTGGTGTCCAGCGATGCCCCAATGCTTACCGAATTTAGCCGGGGACTACTCAATGCCCCATTACTGGATAAGCAAGCCGAATGGTGTGAGGTGTTTGATCGGGGGCGCGCCACCTCACTGTTGCTATTCGAACATGTCCATGCCGAGTCACGTGACCGCGGCCAGGCGATGGTTGAGCTACTGGCGCAGTATGAAAAGGTCGGGCTCCAGCTTAACTGCCGCGAGCTGCCGGATCATCTACCGTTGTATCTGGAGTATTTAAGCGTGCTGCCGGAGGCCCAGGCTAAAGAAGGATTACAGAATGTCGCCCCCATTCTGGCGCTGCTTGGCGGTCGTTTAAAACAGCGCGATACGCCATGGTATCAGTTGTTTGATGCCCTGTTGCTGCTTGCCGGAAGTTCCCTTTCAAGTGACAGTGTCACCAAACAGGTTGCCGCAGAAACACGTGACGATACCCGTCAGGCGCTGGATGCAGTCTGGGAAGAGGAACAGGTGAAGTTTATCGAAGATAACGCCACCGCTTGTGAAAGTTCACCGTTACAAAACTATCAACGACGCTTTAGCCAGGACGTGGCGCCGCAGTATGTCGACGTCAGCGCGGGAGGTCCGAAATGATACAGTATCTGAACGTCTTCTTTTACGATATCTACCCGTATCTGTGCGGCACGGTGTTTATCCTCGGTAGTTGGTTGCGATACGACTACGGGCAATACACCTGGCGCGCCTCTTCCAGCCAAATGCTGGACAAACGCGGTATGGTGTTATGGTCAAACTTGTTCCATATCGGCATTCTGGGGATTTTTTTCGGTCACCTGTTCGGCATGTTGACCCCGCACTGGATGTACGCCTGGTTCCTGCCGATTGCGGTGAAACAGCAAATGGCAATGATTCTCGGCGGTGTCTGCGGCGTGTTAACGCTGGTTGGGGGCGCGGGTTTGCTGGTGCGCCGCCTGACTAATCCACGCATTCGCGCGACATCATCCACCGCCGATATTCTGATCCTGTGCATTCTGCTGGTTCAATGCATTCTCGGTTTAACCACTATTCCGTTCTCCGCACAACATCCTGACGGCAGTGAAATGCTGAAACTGGTCGGTTGGGCGCAGTCGGTGGTGACTTTCCAGGGCGGCGCATCTGCGCATCTGGATGGCGTGGCGCCGATATTCCGTGCTCATCTGGTGTTAGGCATGACGATATTCTTACTGTTTCCGTTCACACGTCTGGTCCACGTGTGGAGTGCGCCGTTTGAGTACTTCACCCGCCGCTATCAAATTGTGCGCTCGCGCCGCTAATTGTCTCTGATGTCTTATCCGGTCAGTAGACCGGATAAGACGCAGGGCGTCGCCATCCGGCATTTTGCACGCTATGATGCTTCTCCATCCCAGGGAGAACGCTAATGAAACCACAGGTTTACCACGTCGATGCCTTTACCTCGGTCCCCTTTCGCGGCAATTCAGCGGGAGTGGTGCTGCATGCTGACGGACTGAGCGAAGCGCAGATGCAGCTGATTGCCCGCGAGCTGCGTCATTCGGAAACCGCATTCCTGCTGACCAGCAACGATAGCGATGTACACATCCGCTATTTCACGCCGACGGTTGAAGTCCCCATCTGTGGACATGCTACCGTCGCGGCACACTATGTGCGGGCCAATGTGCTGGGGCTGGGCAACACTACCGTCTGGCAAACCTCGCTGGCCGGACGTCATCGGGTGAATATCGAAGCCATCGGGGATGACTATCGTATTAGCCTTGAGCAAGGAATACCTGGATTTGAGCCTCCGCTGCAAGGCGCTGTTCGTACTGCAATTATCCGCGCGCTGCATCTGAGCGAAGACGATATGCTGCCAGGACTACCGATCCAGGTTGCCACCACCGGCCATTCGAAAGTGATGATTCCGCTAAAGCCTGAGGTAGACCTGGACGCCCTTTCCCCAGATTTACAGGCGCTGGCGACAATCAGCCAACAAATTGGCTGTAACGGTTTCTTCCCTTTTCAAATCCGCAATGGCGAAAACGCCACCGATGGACGCATGTTTTCTCCCGCAATTGGTATTGTGGAAGATCCAGTCACGGGCAATGCCAACGGGCCGATGGGCGCGTGGCTGGTTCACCACCGGCTGATGGCGCATGATGGCAAAACGTTACGTGTTCAGGGGCATCAGGGCCGTGCGCTGGGTCGTGACGGTATAGTTGATGTGACGGTCGCTATTCGTGATAACCAGCCGGAAAAAGTCACCATTACTGGTTCGGCGGTGATCCTGTTCCATGCAGAGTGGGCAATAGATTTTTAATCTATTCCTGTGGGCCGGATAAGACGATTACGCCGCATCCGGCACTATTCCCGATGGCGTTATTTCCCTGCTTCCGGGTGCGTATCAAACGCCGCCATTACCGTCGCCAATTCTGCTTCAGTAAATCCATGCTTCACATCATCCACGCCCAATCCAAACCGCGCCTGCAATAAGGCGTACAGGCTGGCGACGTCGGGCAGATTAATCTGCTCTACCGCATGGCCATCCTGATAATGGGTAAAATGAAAATTGGTTAACGTAAATTTACCGCCGTCTGGCAGATGACGACACATCAGCAGATGATGACGAAAATGCGACTGCGGCCAATGTGCCGACCAGAAGTTGCCCATCAGATAATCGCTCTGATGCTGCATAACCAGATCAAAACGGTACATTGATTGCCAGTGTTCGTGATGACGGAACTGCAAAATCCAGTCTTCACCGTCCTGAATCAGACGATACTCCCCGTGTGGTGTGTGCTGTGCAACATCTGCCTGCAGACGAATCGGTGCGGTCAGCGTTTGCCCACCAAATCCGACGTCAGCGATCCACTGTTCTCCCTGTAGCTCAACCAGCAGCAGACGATGCGTGCGTGGCGGTAGGCTTGACGGATTTGCCAGCACCACACGTCCAAGTAAACTGCGGACGGTAAAACCGATTTCGCGGAGCGCCCGCTCAAATAACCCATTTTGCTCAAAACAATAACCGCCGCGACGCGCCGTCACCAGCTTCTCTTCCAGCGATGCGTCGTCGAGTTGCATTTCGCGTGGCAGCAGCACATCGAGATTTTCAAAAGGAATGGCGCTGTTGTGCAGTAAATGCAGCGCTCGCAGGGTTTCAATGTTGGCGTTGGCCGAACCTGACCAGCCAATACGGGCAAAATAAGCGTTTAAAAAAGGCGTCATACCAGCTTCCTGTTTGTGTAATGTTGTACTTATAACGCATTTTTAATTTTACGCCGTCGATTTTGTGCGTTGTTCTTCCTCACGAGGCGACAAAATCGCTAATACCGTTAATATCTAAGTTAATTGTGGTGTGTTATCTCTCAGCCAAGGAGCATCCATGAGCCATTTTCGTCCTCTCGAATTAAAACATGCCAGCCGACTGCTAAATCACGGCCCGACCATTTTAATAACCAGTCGGGACGATCATACAGAGCGGCGGAACGTGATGGCTGCAGCGTGGTCGATGCCCGTTGAGTTTGAACCACCGCGTATCGCGATTGTTGTCGACAAGACAGCCTGGTCACGTGAGCTAATTGAACGCAGCGGCATGTTTGGCATTGTTATTCCGGGAGTTGCCGCCGCCAACTGGACCTGGGCCGTTGGCAACGTTTCCGGCCGTGTGGAAGATAAATTCAACTGCTACGGCATTCCTGTGGTGCAAGGACCGGTGCTGGGTTTACCGCTCATAGAAGCAAAATGCCTGGCCTGGATGGAATGCCGCCTGCTTCCTGCCACAGCGGCTCAGGACAAATATGACACCCTGTTTGGGGAAGTGGTCTCCGCTGCCGCTGATGAGCGAGCCTTCGTGGAGGGACGCTGGCAGTTTGATGATGACCAGCTCACTACATTTCATCATCTTGGGGGCGGAACGTTTGTCTCCAGCGGAAGACGCATTACCGCATGTGAATAATTGTCTGCTAACGGATGGCAACTCATGCTTTCCATCCTTCACCGTGTTCTTAAAACTTCTGAAAAACCAGTCGGATGAATCGCTGTCCTTCCTTGCTGAATCATTTGCGTGAATTATATATAGTTAATCTTGCTCTAACTCAAATATCTCTTCCAACCCCAATCAGTCAAAGCAGCATCCCCCAACTGTACTTATAAAGTGTCAGAGAGGTTTTACGATGCAACTGAATAGAATCGCACAAAGTTTTATCCTTGCCGGGTTACTCACCTCTGCCTCTGCTCCCCTGATTGCCGCTGAAGCGCCAAAAGACGCGACCGCTTCCACGCAACAAGCGAACAATGCGCTCTACAACCAACTGCCCTTCTCCGATAACACCGACTTTACCGATGCTCATAAAGGCTTCATCGCCCCTATTCCTCAGGATGTGATCAAAGGTGAGCAAGGAAATGTCATCTGGAATCCGCAACAATATGCGTTCATTAAAGAAGGTGATAAAGCCCCGGATACGGTAAATCCGAGTCTGTGGCGTCAGTCCCAGTTGATCAACATCAGCGGACTGTTTGAAGTGACGGAAGGCGTTTACCAGATCCGTAACCTCGATCTGTCCAACATGACGATCATTGAAGGTAAAGAAGGCGTCACCGTTGTTGACCCGCTGGTATCAGCAGAAACGGCCAAAGTCGGGATGGATCTTTACTTTAAAAACCGCGGTCAAAAACCCGTTGTCGCGGTGATTTATACACACAGCCACGTTGACCATTACGGCGGCGTGCGCGGCGTTGTTGACGAAGCCGATGTTAAAGCGGGCAAAGTGAAGATTTATGCACCTGCTGGCTTTATGGAGGCGGCGGTGGCTGAGAATATCATGGCCGGCAACGTTATGAGCCGTCGCGCGAGCTATATGTACGGCAATCTACTAAAACCTGATGCCAAAGGTCAGGTTGGTGCCGGACTGGGAACCACAACCTCCGCGGGAACCGTCACCCTGATTGCGCCAACCAATATAATTGAAAAAGACGGGCAAAAAGAGGTCATTGATGGCCTGACCTATGACTTCATGTTGGCCCCAGGCTCCGAAGCGCCTTCGGAAATGCTGTGGTACATCGAAGAGAAGAAACTGATTGAGTCTGCTGAAGACGTCACTCACACCCTGCACAACACCTACTCCCTGCGCGGGGCCAAAATTCGTGAGCCGTTGCCCTGGTCCAAATACATCAACGAAGCGATTGTACGCTGGGGAGATAAAGCAGAAATCCTGATGGCGCAGCACCACTGGCCAACCTGGGGTAATGACAAAGTCGTGAACCTGCTGAAAAGTCAGCGGGATCTGTATCGTTACATTAACGACCAGACGCTGCGTATGGCTAACGAAGGTCTGACCCGCGATGAAATCGCCGCGAACTTTAAACTGCCGGGCTCGCTGGCGCATACCTGGGCTAACCGCGGCTACTATGGTTCCGTCAGTCATGATGTGAAAGCGACCTATGTGCTCTATCTCGGCTGGTTTGATGGCAACCCGGCAACACTGGATGAACTGCCACCGGAAGAAGCCGCGAAGAAATTCGTCGATTATATGGGTGGAGCGGATGCCATTCTGCAGAAAGCAAAAGCCGACTATGACCAGGGTAACTATCGCTGGGTGGCTCAGGTGGTGAGCAAAGTGGTGTTTGCCGATCCCAATAACCAGGCCGCGCGCAATCTGGAAGCTGATGCGCTGGAACAGCTAGGATACCAGGCTGAATCCGGCCCGTGGCGCAACTTCTACCTGACCGGTGCGCAAGAGCTGCGTAATGGTGTGGTTAAAGGCCCAACCCCGAACACCGCCAGCCCGGATACCGTACGCGCCATGACGCCGGAAATGTTCTTCGACTATCTGGCGGTACATATTAACGGGCAGAAAGCGGGTGATGCCAAATCGGTGTTTAACATCGACCTTGGCAGCGACGGCGGTAAATACAAGCTTGAGCTGGAAAATGGCGTGCTAAACCATACCGCCAATGCCGAGGCAAAAGAGGCTGACGCCACGATCACGCTGAATCGCGACACGCTCAATAAAATCATTCTTAAGGAAGTGACGCTGAAACAGGCTCAAGACAGCGGTGACGTGAAGATAACCGGCGACGGCGCTAAACTTGACGCTATGCTCGGCTATATGGATAAGTTCGAATTCTGGTTTAACATCGTTACACCGTAAACCTGTTGAAAACGGGCGGAAAATTCGCCCGTTTTATCTTACATGCTGTAGCCAGGTTTTTTAATTAACGTTGCCATCTGCGGCTTAATCTCCGCATCCCACACGCCCTGCCACGCCTCTGGCTCAACTTCAGTCAGCGCCACGCTTATCGAGCTGTCTTTGCTTTGCAAATGACGAATAATGACTTCGGTAATATCCGCCGCCAGCGCGGATTTTTGCTTGTCGCTCAGATCGCGGGGAAAACATTTAATATCAACGTGCGGCATAGCAGGTTCCTTATTGTTTTGGTCAGAAAGCGTGTTTTCTCAAATAATCTTATTGTTTTTCAGCACAGTACGTAGCCTCGGATGCTGACAAACCGCATCGGCGATGGCGCTAATATTCGGCGTATTGTCCTGGAACCAGTCATGTCCCGGCCCCCAGCTGCGCATCACGCAAATATAAACGTCCAGCAAGGTTAACTGCTCTCCGAACGCGTACGGCTCGGCGCTTAGCTGGTTATTCAACCACATATAGAGAGATTTTCGGTACTCAATACAATTTTTTTTCAACTGCGCCGGAGCATCCGGCACCCAGCGTTCAGGATAATCGGCATAAGTAAACGTGGGATAGACATTTGCCACCAGCCATATCAACAGACGCTGGAACTGCTGACGCTCGCTGCGCCCAACAAAGGGCGAAAGCTCGGGACAACGATCGAGGATCATCAGGGCGATCGCCGCTGTTTCCGTCATGACTTCGCCATTTTCCAGTACCAGTGTGGGCACCTGGCATAGCGGATTCATTGTCTTAAGCAGTTCCCGCGAAGGACCATCGCTATCAAAGCCGTCGACATTAATAAAACTGTAAGGGATCTCCGCCAGTGTGAGCATCACTTCACTGATGGCCGATCCCCAGCCCGGCACCCCATAGACCTTAATCATGCTGCAACCCTCAACGTTAAAACCCTAAGTGTAGAGCAGCATTCAACAACCTATGCAGACATGATTATTACTCTCATAATAACAATGATCGGATACCGGGAGATAATAAGCGATGCGTTCGAGTATGTTTGAATACATGACCATTTTTATACAGGTTGTTGAGCAAGGGGGATTTGCCAGAGCTGCAGACGTGTTACACCTGCATCGCCCCGCAGTGACCAAAGCCATCCAGCACCTTGAAGACGAGCTGGGGGCCAAGTTGCTTAACCGCACAACCCGTAAAGTGTCGCTGACCGATGAAGGTGACGCTTTTTATCAACGTACAAAAATACTGCTCAGTGACGTTGATGACATCATGGCCTCTTTCTCGCCAACTCGCCCGCCACGCGGAAAACTCAGGGTTAATGCACCTCTGTCGCTGGCGCACTCCGTGTTAGTTCCTGCGCTGAAAGATTTCCAGTCGCGGTATCCTGATATCGAGATGGTGCTCACCTCCACCGACCGTAGAATCGATATGCTTGCCGAAGGCATCGACTGCATGATCCGTATCGGCGAGTTACAAGACTCTTCCCTGATATCCAGGCAGCTTGGTGAAGTAAAGATGGTGACCTGTGCGTCACCGGATTATCTGCAACAACATGGCGTACCGCAGACGCCAGAGGATTTATCCCGACACCAGGCGCTTAACTTTTTCAGCGAGCGTCACCGCGAAGCGCTGGAGTGGACCTTCATCAGCGGAGGTGAAATTTTATCATTCACGCCCACCGGACGGATTAGCGTTGATAACTCCGATATATTGCTGACCGGCTGTTTATCGGGGCTCGGCATCATCCGCGGTGTGCATGCCGTGCTGGCCCCCTACCTCCAGTCGGGTCAGCTCGTTGAGGTACTGGCCGATTACACCGGGGAATCAAAACCGGTTTCAGTGCTTTACCCGGACAGACGTCATCTCGCCCCTCGGGTACGGGTATTCATTGACTGGCTGTGCGAACTTTTTAGCCAACAAAAACTGCGGCTTCAGGGATTATTACAAAATCAGTAATAGTGAAGTTCCGCAACTGCGGTTTTTCACTCTCATCTGAATCGTTAAATTGTGCGGACCCAATACAGAACAATTTACTGAGGTCTGCTATGTCTAAGGTCGTAGTTTTTAATCAAATTGGTGGCGCTGACGTCTTGAAGATTCAGGACATGCAGGTTCCCGCGCCTGGTGCGAATGAGGTTCAGATCCGCGTACGGGCTATTGGTATCAACCGTGCGGAGATTATGTACCGCACAGGCCAGTATATTTACCAACCTAATTTCCCGGCACGGTTGGGTTATGAAGCTGCCGGAGTCGTTGAATCCGTAGGAGACAACGTACGTGAGTTTGCACCTGGCGATGATGTTAGCGTCATCCCGGCTTTCAGCTTTCATCAATATGGTATGTATGGAGAAGTCGTTAATGCCCCGGCACACGCGGTCGTAAAACATCCGCAAAACCTCAGCTTTGCCGAAGCTGCCGCCAGTTGGATGATGTATGTGACCGCATTTGGTGCGCTGGTTGAATATGCGGATATTAAACCTGGAGATAATGTGCTGATCAATGCTGCTTCCAGTAGCGTCGGACTGGCGGCAATTCAGATTGCTAATATGCTCGGCGCAAAGCCTATTGCGATGACGCGGACCAGTGAGAAACGAGCTCAGCTACTGCAACTGGGCGCGGCAGAGGTTATTGCAAGCCAGGAGCAGGATCTGGTGGCTGAGATTCAACGGATTACTGATAGCAAAGGAACCCGAGTGGTCTTCGACCCGGTCGGTGGCCCGGGAGTGGCAAAAATTGCCCAGGCAATGCCAGCCGGTGGGATCTTTTTCCAATATGGCTCGCTTGATGCACGCGACCTTTCTATACCGGTCATTGAGATCCTCGGTCGCCATTTGACTTTCCGTGGTTATGAAATTTTTGAAATCACCTCGGACGCAGAAAAACTTTCGCGAGCGAAACGGTTTATCTTTGAAGGATTGCAGTCCGGGCAGCTCAAGCCACTGATTGATAAAACCTTTGCCTTTGATGATATCGTCAAGGCACATCAATACATGGAAGCCAACGGTCAGGTAGGCAAAATCGTCGTCACTGTATAACCCCTGTGCGGCACAGCCTTGTGCCGCAATGTGTATCAAAGCACTTTCGACAAAAACTGCTGAGTGCGCGTGTGGCGTGGATGATTCAGCACCTGTTCGCTGCTGCCCTGCTCGACAATTTTGCCATCGACCATAAACACCACCTGGTCCGCCACTTCCCGGGCGAAGCCAATCTCGTGCGTTACCACAACCAGCGTGGTTCCCGACTGCGCCAGAGTTTTAATCACATCCAGCACTTCGCCCACCAGTTCGGGGTCAAGCGCTGACGTGGGTTCATCAAACAGCATGACGCGCGGATTTAATGCCAGTGCACGGGCAATGGCGATACGTTGTTGTTGTCCGCCGGATAAGTGACGCGACCAGGCATCGGCTTTATTACGCAGCCCTACCGCATCAAGCAGGGTTAATGCCCGCTCGGTGGCGGCTTTACGCGATGCCAGTCCGTGTGCAATGGGCGCTTCAATCAAATTCTCCAGCACTGTTAGGTGTGGGAATAGATTAAAGTTCTGAAACACATAGCCGACGTTGACGCGCTGGCGCAAAATTTCCGCCTCTTTCAGCTCATACAGCTTATCTCCCTGCCGACGATAACCAATGTAATCGCCATCAATTTGAATAAACCCTTCATCCACACGCTCCAGATGGTTGATTGTCCGCAAAAGCGTGGATTTCCCGGAACCGGATGGGCCAAGAATAACGGTTACCGTACCGGGCGGGATCTCCAGCGATACGTTATCCAACGCTTTATGGCGGCCGAAGTATTTGCTGACGCCGGTAATAGAAATATGGCCTTCAGGCGAGTGGGACATGGGCGGCCTCCTGCTGTGGACGTTGACGACTGCGTTTTTCTGCACGACTCACCCGGGCGGTATTGATCGCTGAACGTCGTTCGCTACGTGCCAGCGCGCGTTCGACCAGGTGCTGAATTAGCGACAGGACGGTGGTGATCACCAGATACCACACCGCGCCGACCATCAGCAGCGGGATCACCTCCTGCGTGCGGTTGTAGATCATCTGGATGGTGTAGAACAACTCCGGCATGGCCAGCACGTATACCATCGCCGTCCCTTTCGCAAGACTGATGATTTCATTGAACCCGGCAGGCAAAATAGTGCGCAGCGCCTGCGGCAGGATAATTCGCAGCGTACGTCGCCATGCCGGTAAGCCCAGCGCCGCAGCGGCCTCGTACTGACCGTGATCAACGCCCAAAAATCCACCACGAATAATTTCAGCGGTATAGGCGCTTTGCACCAGTGTCAGGCCGACTACCGCAGTGGAAAACTGGCCGAGTACATTGATGGTCTCAAAACTGCCCCACTGAAGCGGAGTAAATGGAATACCAATCGTCAACGTGTCGTACAGATAGGAGAAGTTGTACAGAACGATTAGCACCACAATCAACGGTAATGAACGAAACAGCCAGATGTATCCCCATGCCAGACCGTTCAGCAACCAGGAAGATGAAAGTCGCGCCAGCGCCAGCAGACCGCCGATGATAATACTCAACAGCGTACCGATAAGCGTCAGCAACAATGTTTGCCCGAGACCGGACAAGATAACCGGATCAAAGAACCAGCGGGCAAATACGGCCCATTCCCAGCGCGGGTTAAATGCCACGGACTGGATAATCACCGCCAGGACAAACAAGGCAACAACCGCTCCCACGGTGCGCATAGGATAGCGCGCCGGTACGACTTTAATGCTATCAGTCGTTTTCATTTTATCTCCTCAGGCAATTCTGGCCTGACCGGCGATGGTCAACAGTTTGGTAAAGCGCAGTCGTCCATCAAACGGCGGCTGGCTGTACTCTTCCGGATCCCGCGCCGTATCAAATTGCGGATCGTAGCCCTGACTTAAATACAGCCGGACGGCCTCCGGCTGGCGAAATCCTGTGGTCAGATATATCCGGCTGTAGCCCGCGAGCAGCGCCCGACGCTCCAGTTCCTGCACCACGCGCGCCGCCAGTCCCTGCTGACGTAGCGTGCTTTTCGTCCAGATACGCTTAATCTCGGCGGTGTCTTTGTCGTAAGGTTTGTAGGCTCCGGTGGCGATAATCTCGCCGCCACGCTCCAGGACCACAAACAGCCCCTGCGGCGCCAGATACCATTCGGTCAGTTCCACCTCTGCGTCACGAGAAAAATAATCGCCATAGCGGGCGGCATATTCACCAAACAGACCGTTCAAAATGGGTTGCAGCTCGCTGGCTTCAGGTGAGACCACGCGAAATTGATCGCTCACGATGACCTCCTTAGTCGCCTAACCCGGCTGGGTTGATTTCAGATTGCGGAATGCGTTCCACCCCTTCCCCCCAACGGTTCAGTACCTTGTCGTAGTCGCCGTTGCCAATCACGCCGTTGAGGGCGGTTTGCACAGGCAGAACCAAACCGCTGTCTTTTTTCAGCGTCACGGCGATATGTGCCGCTTTTGGCCAACCGCCATCAACGCTACCCACCAATTGCGTTTTACCGTTGAGCGCGGCTTTCCACGCGCCGATAACGTTAGGACCGAAGTAGGCATCAGCGCGACCTGACTGCAGGGCCAGAGTCTGGGCGGCATCATCTTTGGTATACACTGGCGTAAACGGCTGTAATCCTTTCTTCACGTTTTCATCGTTCCAGGCCAGCAGGATGGCTTCCTGGTTCGTCCCCGAACCGACGATAATGCGCAGACCGGCGATATCTTCCGCCTGCTCGATTTTCTTCAGCTTGCTGCCGGTTTTGACATAAAAGCCCAGGGAGTCCTTACGATAGGTCGCGAAATCGAATTTCTCTTTGCGCGCTTTTGTGACGGTAATATTGCTGATCGCGGCATCGTATTTGCCGGAGGTGACCCCCAGCGGCCAATCTTCCCATGATGTAGGCACAACGTTGAGTTCCAGACCCAAACTGTCTGCCACCAGACGGGCAATGTCCGCCTCGCTGCCGATCAGTGTTTTATTGTCATCGGCAAATACGGTCAGCGGCGGCTGACTGAGCCCGGCAATCGCCACAGTAAATTTGCCCGGAACGGCCAGGTGCAGGTTCGCGGGTAATTGCGCAATCGCCTGCGGATTTTTTGCCGTATTAATCGGCGTTTTATTGGCTTCCAGGCTTACGCCCGTGCCGTTAATGGTCACGTCATTTGCCCAGACGGTCGCGCTGAAAGCCAGCGACAGCGCGAGGAATACTGATTTTTTCTGCATAGCGTTTTTCTCTTATTGTGTGAATTGATTTGCAGGTGTTGCTAATCCCAGGCTTGCGCGCAGGGTCGTACCGGGATATTCATGGCGGAACAGACCACGAGCCTGAAGCACGGGGATAACCTGCTCAACAAATCGTGGGAAGGTATCCGGCGTTCCTCCCTGAATGATAAAACCGTCAGCGGCTTTCTCGTCGAACCACTGCTGAAGTCCGTCGGCCACCTGTTGAGGCGTGCCGCTAAAACGCGGACGCGGGCTGGCTGCTTCCAGAGCAACCTGACGTAGCGTTAATCCACGCTCGCGCGCATTGCGCTTGATCTCATCGGTCGTGCTGCGAAAGCTGTTTTGTCCGAGGGATCCCAGATCCGGGAACGGTGCGTCCAGCGGATATTGGGCAAAATCATGATGTTCGAAGTAGCGGCCAAGGTAGTTCAGTGCGTCAGTGATGGAAACCAGCGCAGCGGTCGTCTGATACTGCTGCTCCACGTCCTCTGCGCTGTCGCCAACAATAACGCTGACGCCCTGGAATATATGCAGTTGATCGGGACCGCGCTCGGTGGTTGCTAATTGGCTTTTTACATCCTGATAGAACGCTTTAGCCTCTGCCAGCGACTCCTGATGAGTGAAAATGGCATCAGCATGCTGCGCTGCTAATTTCTTGCCATCGGATGAAGCCCCAGCCTGAAATATAATTGGACGGCCTTGTGGTGTTCGCCCGATATTTAACGGCCCGGCAACCTGAAAATAATCCCCATGATGGTTAAGCGTGTGCAATTTTTGCGGATTAAAAAACTCTCCGCTTGCCTTATTACGGGTAAAAGCATCATCTTCCCAGGAATCCCACAGTCCTTTCACTACCTGTAAATATTCATCGGCAATACGATAACGCTGGGCATGCTCTGGATGCTGGGCGCGGGAATAGTTTTTTGCCGACCCTTCCAGAGGCGACGTCACCACGTTCCATCCGGCACGACCCTGGCTGAGATGGTCGAGGCTGGCAAACTGCCGGGCGGTGGTAAAGGGCTCGCTGTATGACGTGGAGACGGTGCCAACCAGTCCCAGATTTCGGGTGATGCTGGCCAAAGCGGATAATACCGTTAACGGCTCAAAACGATTTAAAAAATGCGGGATTGATTTTTCATTAATATACAGACCATCGGCGACAAAAATAAAATCCAACTTCCCTTTTTCCGCAATACGCGCCGTTTCTTTAACAAAGTCAAAATTAATACTGGCATCGGCCTGCGCTGCCGGATGACGCCATGCAGACATATTTCCCGATGCGCCATGCAGAATAGTGCCGAGCCGTAGTTGCCGATTTTCAGCCATAATAACCCCTACCCAACAGATAAAATTAAAGGTGTGCGAATGCCGTTTTTGCTAAATGAGCAAAATAGTGCGCGGCGGGTTCTATTAAACGTTCATCCGGATTAAATCCCGGATGATGTAATCCGTATTCGCTGGCGCTGCCAATACTGACGAACGCCCCAGGCGTATTTTGCAGGTAGACGGCAAAATCCTCCCCGCCCATATGCAGGTCGGCATGGTGGGTGGCGTAGCCTGATTGTTTCGCCACGGCAGTGGCGATATCAGCCCAACGATCATCGTTCACCAGCGCAGTCGGTCCCGCGTGCCAGATAACATCAATTTGTGCGCCAAAAGCGTGGGCAAATCCGGCCGCGATATCATTAACCCGAGCTTTGACCTGCTGCTGCACTTCAATGCGATGCGTTCTGAGCGTTCCTTCCAGCTCTACGGACTCTGGCAGCACGTTCCACGTGTTTCCTCCCTGAATACGGGTCACGCTGAGCACCACTGAATCCAGGGTGTTAACATCGCGACTGGCAACGCTTTGCAAAACTGTTACCAGTTGGCTGGCGAGCAGGATGGCGTCTTTGCCTTCATGCGGACGCGCCGCATGTGCGCCTTTGCCATTTATGCGCAGCACAAAGCGATCAACATTGGCATAGAATGCACCACCGCGCGTAGCGAACTCTCCTACCGGCAACCCCGGTTCATTGTGCATGCCAAAAATAGCCGCGACGTTTTGCAGAGCACCGGCGCGAATCAGTGTTTTTGCGCCACCAAAACTTTCTTCAGCGGGCTGAAACAAAATACGGACTCGCCCCGGTAAGTCAGCTTCCTGCTGCTTAAGCAGCAGTGCGGCGCCAAGCATGACGCTGGTGTGAATATCGTGCCCGCAGGCGTGCATCACCCCCGGTGTGAGTGAGCGAAACGGAACATCGGCGCTTTCTTCTATCGGGAGGGCATCAATGTCCGCCCGCAATGCGATGATCTCTTCTCCCTGACCAATTTCCACGACCAGACCGGTTTTCAGGTTGAATGGCAGAATCTGGACATCAGCACCGTGCAACCAGTCGCGAATACGCGCCGTCGTCGCCACTTCCTGCAGAGAAAGTTCGGGGTGTTGATGCAATTCACGACGCCAGTTGATAAGCGTTGTCGCCAGCGTCATCAGACCACCTCCACGGAGTTATGGGCTTGTGCCAACAAACGCAGCGACGTCAGACGCGCGTGCCCCTCTGCCACTGGCGTGTCGATAATGAACTCATTAATGCCAAATTGCGCGTGCAGGCCGTTCAGTTTTGCCAGCACGTCGTGGGCGGTACCGTATAATAAGGCCTGTTCACGACGTGCGATTTTGCGGGGAGAACTGCCAGCCTGCGCAGCGAATGCCAGCGCCTGCTCTTCGCTGGCAACTGTGACGCGTTGCCCATTTTCTAGTTCCACGCCCCAGATCTGCACATTTTCGGCAAGCTGCGCGGCGGTGTCGTTACTGTCAGCCACAATCACCTGGACGGCGACTATCGTCGGGCGTGTACTGTGGGTCTGCCAAAAGGACAAAACGTCACGCAATAACGCTCTGTCACCGTTGAGGTGTGCCGCGAAGATGAAATTCCAGTTGTATTGCGCTGCCAACTGAGCGCTTTGCACACTGGCTCCCAGCACAAATCCTTCCGGCGGTTGCGGTGGGATTGGCGTTGGGAATACCGCTTCCCCGCTTTCCGTTCCGCTTAACGCCAGCCAGGCGTTAAGCTGGGAAAGCTGGTCAGCAAAACTGCCTTTTTCATCCGCATGAAGTCCCAACTGTAACGCCTGAGTCGACAGGGGTAAGCCGCCTGGCGCTTTTCCGACACCAAGATCAACACGCCCCGGTGCCAGTGATGCCAGAAGATTGAAGTTTTCCGCCACTTTGTACGGGCTGTAATGCTGCAGCATCACGCCGCCGGAACCTACGCGGATACGCTGGGTTTGCCCGAGGATCCAGGCGATCACCAGCTCCGGCGACGGGCTGGCCAGCTGGGGTGTATTATGGTGTTCCGCGATCCAGAAACGATGGTATCCCCACTCTTCTGCCAGTTGCGCCAGACGCAAGGTCCGGGCAAGCGCCATCATGGCAGTTTCTCCTTCCCCAACGGGGCTTTTATCCAGAATACTCAGGCGATATGACATGTTACAGGCCCATATTTGTTAACATGTCTTTATTATTAAATTATCAAATAACCATAATGAAACACTTAATTCACATTTGCTCAGCTAAAAAGTAGATAACCAGCCCTGTTGCCATCAGGGATAATACCAGTGGATTCCTTGACTGGTCAGAACACTCAATGGAAAACATGCAAAATTTATGACCTACAAAATATAATAGGGGCACGACTCTCACGGAAATAACATCAAAATAAGTTCATGCCTGTTTTCTTTTTGCGAAAACGTTTTTTAGCGCGATTTACGTTAAGTCAGGTTAAACGACTTGCAAGGTTATGCGGTTGTATTAAATGTTTCACTTTTATGACGCTTAATGGATAGTACATATAGGATTTTTTAATTTAAGCACTTCCACAGCAATGATGATTAGTAGAGAATACAGCGTTTCTTATTAAAACGGTTTAATACAGTTTTTAATATCCCCCGATTTTTATTGCGGGGATTTTTGTATGAATTATACATACCATCATGGGGCCTCTATGAAAAGTAACATGCCCGTTACACAAATTGAGTATGCACTTAACGATAAAGCGACGTTGCTCTCGACGACAGATAAAGAAAGTCATATTACCTACGCTAACACCGCTTTTATCGACGCCAGCGGATTTAACGAGCATCAGTTAATGGGCGAACCGCATAATATTATTCGGCATCCTGACATGCCTCCCGCCGCGTTCGCCGATATGTGGTACACGCTACAGCAGGGAGATAGCTGGACGGGAATGGTGAAAAACCGGCGGCAGAATGGTGACCATTACTGGGTGCGAGCCAACGTGACACCGGTCTGGCATCATGAAAAACTCACCGGTTACATCTCGGTACGGACGGTTCCTTCGCGCGATGAAATAACACAGAGTGAAAACTTATATCAAAAAATAAATAGTCAGCAGTTTAAACACTTTCGCCTTTTTAAAGGCCTTGTCATTCGTCGTGGCATATTGGCATGGGTTTCTGCGTTTAAATGGCTGAGTATTAGTCAGCGAGTTAATTATAGTTTAGGGGTAGCTGCCCTGCTGGTGCTGTTATTAATTTTTATCCCCGCCCCCCTCTTTATTCAGGCAGGTGGGCTGTTGGTGCTTTTTCTGGCACTGGCTATTTACCTTAAGTATCAAATTTGTCAGCCAGTTAATACGCTACTGACGCAAATGAAAAAAGTGGTGTCGGGTCGTAAACCTGATAACTGTCATTTAAACAGGGTCGATGAGATCGGAATGTTGATGCGTCTGGTTAATCAGTCCGGGCTTAATTTGAATTCGCTGGTCGATGACGTCAGTACGCAACTATCCGGTATTCGCGCAATTAGCCAGCGGGTGTCAAAAGAAGGTTCTGCGTTGCACAAACGTTCAGAAGAAACCTCCGCTGACCTGCAACAAACTGCTGCTGCCCTCGAAGAAATTGGCAGCGCGGTACAGCAAACCGCTGAGACTGCGGCACACACCATGACCATGGCCGATAAAACCAGCGCCAACGCAGCGAAAGGCGGCGATATCATGAAACAAACTATCGCCATGATGCAGGCGATATCACGTGACAACGGACAGATCGTCGACATCATTGGCGTTATCGACAGCATTGCCTTTCAGACCAATATTTTGGCGCTCAATGCCGCGGTTGAAGCCGCACGAGCCGGGGAATCCGGGCGTGGATTCGCCGTTGTGGCGGCAGAAGTGCGCAATCTGGCGCAGCACTCAGCGTCCGCGGCAAAAGAGATTAAACAACTGATCGAGAAGAACGTCGCCAATGTTAACAGCGGCGTCAAAATGGTGGAGAAAACGGAAACGCATCTCACCGGCATGATTGGTGATGTCTTGCAGATATCGATGATGATCAAAGATATTAGTCTGGCCACGCGAGAGCAAACCCAGGCGCTGGATCTGATTAACGATTCGATTTCACGCGTGGGGGCCATGACACATAATAACGCCGAAATGGTGGAACGCGTCACTGACGCTACCGCCGATCTGACCCAGCGTTCATCACGCTTACAGCAGGCCGTTCAGGTCTTTGGCGCATCAGCATAACGTTACGGCGCTTACCGGGCGAATGTCTTGATAAGCGCACTCCTCTAGCTGGTTAAACGCCCCCTCTCTTTTATTGGCTGAATCGAGGCCACACCGCGCCAGTTCCGGCTGCACAAAAATGCTGCATTCTTGTTATCGGGGCTTTGCGCAAGTGAACAATTGAATGTAGGATGCTCGGCCGGCAGTTTTCCCCCCGTAACACAATGAAGGGTAACGCTGTTTTCGCCGCAGCAGGTGCGGCAAAAAGGATTTTGTATTTTTGTCAGGTCAACAGGAAAAGTAATGAACACACACAACACGCAAGCCGCGGAACAACATGCGGCGAAACGACGCTGGTTGAATGCTCACGAAGAGGGGTATCACAAAGCGATGGGGAATCGACAGGTACAAATGATCGCCATTGGCGGCGCGATTGGTACCGGGTTGTTTTTAGGGGCAGGCGCACGTTTGCAGATGGCTGGCCCCGCTTTGGCGCTGGTCTATCTGGTGTGCGGTATTTTCTCGTTCTTTATTCTTCGCGCGCTCGGCGAACTGGTTTTGCACCGCCCTTCCAGCGGTAGCTTTGTCTCCTACGCCCGCGAATTTTTAGGTGAGAAAGCCGCCTATGTTGCGGGCTGGATGTATTTCATCAACTGGGCGATGACCGGCATTGTCGATATCACCGCAGTTGCGCTGTATATGCATTACTGGGGCGCATTTGGCGACGTACCGCAGTGGGTGTTCGCCCTCGGGGCGCTGGCCATTGTCGGCACCATGAACATGATCGGTGTGAAGTGGTTCGCGGAGATGGAGTTTTGGTTTGCGCTGGTCAAAGTGCTGGCGATTGTAATTTTCCTGGTGGTGGGTACCGTTTTTTTAGGCAGCGGAAAACCGCTGGATGGTAACGCCACCGGTTTTCACCTGATAACCGACAACGGCGGATTTTTCCCGCATGGCCTGCTGCCAGCGCTGGTGCTGGTCCAGGGAGTCGTCTTCGCGTTTGCCTCCATCGAACTGGTCGGCACTGCCGCTGGTGAGTGCAAAGATCCGCAAACGATGGTGCCAAAAGCGATCAATAGCGTTATCTGGCGTATCGGTCTGTTCTACGTGGGTTCAGTGGTCCTGCTGGTTCTGCTTCTGCCCTGGAACGCCTATCAGGCGGGACAAAGCCCGTTTGTCACCTTCTTCTCCAAACTTGGCGTGCCCTATATCGGCAGCATCATGAATATTGTGGTGCTCACCGCGGCGCTTTCCAGCCTGAACTCCGGCCTGTACTGCACTGGACGTATTTTACGTTCCATGTCGATGGGCGGTTCCGCGCCAAAATTTATGGCTAAAATGAGCCGCCAACAGGTGCCATGGGCAGGGATCCTCGCCACGCTGGTCGTGTATGTCGTAGGGGTATTTCTGAACTATCTGGTGCCGTCGCAGGTGTTCGAGATCGTGCTTAATTTCGCCTCGCTGGGCATCATTGCGTCGTGGGGATTTATCATGGTTTGCCAGATGCGTCTGCGCCGGGCGATTAAAGAAGGTAAAACCGCAGACGTCAGTTTTAAACTGCCGGGTGCGCCGTTTACCTCGTGGCTCACGTTGCTGTTCCTGCTGAGCGTGCTGGTGCTGATGGCGTTTGATTATCCAAACGGCACTTATACTATCGCATCATTACCGTTAATTGCCATCCTGCTGGTTGCAGGCTGGTTCGGCGTGCGTAAACGCGTAGCGGAAATCCACCGCACCGCGCCGTAAGGATAAAAAGGCCTGACAGGTTACCCCTTCAGGCCTTCTTTTTTAGTCTGCTTCAATGAGCTGCGCGACGTCGTTGCTGTTAATTTCCCGCGCATTCCCATCCTGATCGGTATAGCTGGTCATTCCCGTATCTTTATCCAGTTGTGGCTTACCCTGGGTGGTAATGGTTTGTCCGCTTTTGGTCGTCATAACGTAATTGGTCGTGCAGCCTGCCAACGTAAACAGCATTACGCCTGCACAAAGACACATAAATGGCTTTTTCATGGTATTCCCGCGTTATTCAGTTAGCCGTTGAGGGCGTAGTGTAAGTCCCTGAAGTTAGTCAGGCTACTGGCGGGGTGTAACGAGGCGTATCGTGAGGTTTAGAGAAATGACAGGAGGGGTTTCCCCCTCCGGTTAATTACAGCGCGATACGAATAACATCGTCCGGCTGGGTAGCTTCCTGCTCGCGGGTGGATTTCTGTTTCACGCTGACGTATAGCGTTTTACCGTCTGCGGAGAGCGCAAGGCTGTTCGGGAATGTTGGGGTCTCGAACGTTTTGACAACTTTGTAGCTTTTCGCGTCGATCACGCTTACTTTACCGGCCTGACGATGGGTTACATAGGCCTCGTTGCGCGCTGGGTTGAACAGCACGGCCAGAGATTCCGGCGCGGCGACTTTCGCCAGTACATTGCCGTTGCGGGTATCGATAACCAGCACTTCCGCAGCCTTAGAGTCGGTAACAAATGCGCGGTTATCCGCCGTGTCCAGACTCAGGTTGATAAAGAAGTGCTCTTTTCCATCATCCAACAGCTTTTTGCGGCTGAGAATTTTGTTATTGGTGGTATCGATAGTGATGAATTCACCGTCCGCATTGGCGGTGTACAGGCGTTTAGCTTTGCTGTCGATAGCCAGAGCGGTGCTCATTTTGCCAGTATTTTGGATTGTGTCCTGAAGTTTGATCGTCTCACCGTCCACTACCCAAATGACGCTCTCTTTACCAATACCGCTAATGTATATCGTGTTGGTAGCATCATCGGCGACCAGTTCACGTGGTTGCAGCGGACGCACATCCTCAGAACGCTTACGCGCATCCAGCACCAGGCGCCCTTTCACCGCTCCTGTTTTAGCATCCATCGCCGTAACCGCACTGTTTACCGTATTACCAAACCACAGCGTTTGCGTGGTGTTATTGATGGTGGCGCCAAACGGTTTGAGATCGTTGTGAATAACCTGAGTCACTTCGAGCGTCACCGGGTCAAGACGGTAAACCACGCCGCCGATATCCAGTTTGCGGCTCTGTGAGGTCGCCAGCCACAGCGCGTTCTCTTGCTGGCTGTACGCCATTTCATAGGCACCTTTGCCCACGGCTTTGCGCAGCAGTTCTTCCGCAGCCTGTGTCGTAAAAGATGATGCCACGAGCAGTGAACCTAACAGTAAAGAACCACGCAGGCGCGGCGAAAACAGATGACGTAAAGACATGACGACTCCCTTTGATAAATTCGTTTGTTACTGCTTCACATAGCTTCAATGAGCAAAATCATGGTTTTGCCTTTTTAAGAATGAGAATAGTAATCATTATTCATCGCAAAGTGGAGCACTTCTTCACATATTGACTACACTCCTTTTCATTGCCCGAAAAATTACCGCAATTCAGCAGCGCTAAAATTCATCTTTTTTATAGAAAAATTCACATGCTTACCGTCCGTTTTCCGGCGTCAGCATCCTAAACTGGCCTTATTCATGACGATTTTTTCAGCCCGCTATACCGTCTTTCCTGTTTCCTTACTGCCTGTCTTCCTCTCGACTTTAGCCGCGGCAGAAAGTGAGCTAAACGAGCAAACGCTGATCGTTAGCGCGACGCCACAATCTGTTTCAGAACTGGATACGCCTGCTGCCGTCAGCGTCGTTGCCGGTGAAGATATGCGTCTGGCAACACCGCGCATTAACCTGTCCGAATCGCTGACCAGCGTCCCTGGGTTACAGGTGCAAAATCGGCAGAACTACGCGCAGGACCTCCAGTTGTCGATTCGCGGCTTTGGTTCAAGAACCACGTATGGCATCCGCGGCATTCGTATGTACGTAGACGGAATTCCAGCCACCATGCCGGATGGGCAAGGTCAAACATCCAATATCGATATCAGCAGCGTACAAAATATTGAAGTCCTGCGGGGGCCCTTCTCTGCGCTGTATGGTAATGCTTCCGGCGGTGTGATTAATGTCAGTACTGAAACAGGGCGTGAACCGCCAACCATTGAGGCCAGCAGCTATTACGGTAGTTTTGGCACCTGGCGCTACGGTGTAAAGGCCACAGGAGCACTGGGTGACGGTACTCAGCCAGGGGATGTGGATTACACCGTTTCAACTACACGATTTACTACCCACGGGTATCGTGATGACAGTAGTGCGCAAAAAAATCTGGCTAACGCCAGACTGGGAGTACGTGTTGATGACGTGAGTAAACTAACCCTGATTTTCAACAGCGTGGATATTAAGGCCGACGATCCCGGTGGCCTGACGAAGTCAGAATGGAATGCCAATCCGCAGCAATCGCCCCGCGCGGAGCAATTCAATACGCGAAAAACTATCAAGCAGACCCAGGCGGGATTGCGCTATGAACGCCAGCTTAGCGCGCAGGATGATATCAGTGTCATGGCCTATGCAGGAGAGCGCGAAACCACCCAGTATCAGTCGATCCCAATGGACCCACAGTTAAATTCTTCTCATGCCGGCGGTGTCATCACCTTGCAACGTCATTATCAGGGGATAGATAACCGTTGGACTCACCGTGGCGAATTGGGGATTCCGGTGACTTTCACCACCGGAGTGAACTATGAAAACATGAGTGAAAACCGTAAAGGCTATAACAACTATCGTCTTGATAATGGTGTCCCTGAGTACGGTCAGAAAGGCGACCTGCGACGCAATGAACGTAACCTGATGTGGAACGTCGATCCCTATCTGCAAACCCAGTGGCAATTGACGAAGAAGCTTTCGCTGGATGCCGGCGTTCGTTACAGTTCCGTATGGTTTGATTCCAACGATCGCTACATTACTGTTGATAACGGAGATGACAGCGGCGACGTAAGTTATCACCAATGGTTGCCCGCCGGATCGTTGAAGTATGCAATGACTGACGCCTGGAATGTCTATCTGGCTGCGGGGAGAGGATTTGAAACCCCCACGATTAACGAACTCTCCTACCGTTCCGATGGACAAAGCGGCATGAATTTGGGTTTACAGCCGTCCACGAATGACACTATTGAAATCGGCAGCAAAACACGCATCGGCGATGGACTTTTTACCGCGGCGCTATTTCAGACCGATACCGATGACGAGATTGTGGTTGATAGTAACAACGGTGGTCGTACGACTTATAAAAACGCCGGAAAAACCCGCCGTCAGGGTGGCGAGCTATCCTGGGACCAACGCTTTGCCACAAACTGGCGCGTAAAAGCAGCATGGACCTGGCTCGATGCAACCTATCGCAGCAACGTCTGTGGCGATCAAAACTGCAACGGCAACCGACTGCCCGGCATAGCGCAAAACATGGGATTTGCCTCACTGGGCTACATGCCAGATGAAGGTTGGTATGCGGGAGCAGATGTGCGTTATATGGGCGACATTATGGCCAATGATGAAAACACGGCGAAAGCCCCGTCATATACCGTAGTTGGCCTGAATACCGGCTATAAATTTTATTACAGCAGTCTCATGATCGACCTGTTCGGTCGGGTGGATAACCTGTTTGATAAGACCTATGTTGGGTCGGTGATTGTTAATGAAACAAGGGACAGATACTACGAACCGGCGCCAGAACGAAACTATGGCGTGGGTATTAATGTGGCCTGGCGTTTTGAATGATACTGGCGGGAATCGCTCCCGCCGGCACTCTTTACGCATCGTCTGCTACGCGAATAACCACCTTGCCGAAGTTTTTCCCGGTCAGCAAACCGATAAAGGTCTGCGGCGCATTCTCCAGACCGTCAGTGACCTGCTCACGGTAGTGGATTTTACCCTCTTTAATCCAACGCCCCATCTCCCGCTGAAACTCATGAATGCGGTGACCATAATCCTGACCAATAATAAAACCCTGCATCCGGATACGCTTTTTCAGTAAGGTTGCCATCAGCAACGGTAATCGGTCAGGGCCGGTCGGAAGCGATGTCGCGTTGTAACCGCTGACCAGTCCACAAAGCGGTATGCGCGCAGAGGTATTGAGTAACGGCAGTACGGCGTCAAACACCTTACCGCCAACGTTCTCGTAGTAAATATCAATCCCCTGTGGACACGCTTTTGCCAGTTGTTGCGCAAAATCTTGCGCATGGTGATCGAGACAAACATCAAAGCCCAGCACTTCAGTGGCATGCCGACATTTCTCTGCCCCGCCCGCCACACCGATCACCCGACACCCTTTGAGCTTACCAATCTGTCCAACCGTTGCGCCCACCGGGCCAGTTGCAGCGGCGACAACCAGCGTTTCCCCGGCTTTCGGCTGGCCGATGTCCAGCAAGCCCATATAGGCGGTAAATCCCGGCATTCCCAAAACACCCAGCGCCCAGGAAGGATGTTCAGGATTATCGCCAAGCTTCACCAGTCCGTTACCGTCTGAAATGTCATAGTCCTGCCAACCACTATAGCTCAGCACCCATTCGCCTGGCTGGTAATCAGGATGGTTAGAGGACACCACGCGGCTCACCGTGCCACCAACCATCACGCCGCCAATTTCAACGGGAGGCGAGTAAGACGGTTCATCGCTCATGCGCCCACGCATGTAAGGATCGAGAGAAAGGAAAACGGTGCGCAGCAGAACCTGACCTTCTCCCGGCGTTGCGACTTCATCTTCTTCAAGACGGAAGTTATCCGGGATTGGCGCGCCATGCGGGCGGGAAGCCAGTACCCAGCGGCGATTACGATTAGTCTGTTGACCCATGATGTGCTCCTCTGCTTTTAGCATGAATCCATCAATAGTAGCAGCCTGCGCCAGCATTTAGCTCACGACATGGTTTAATCGCACAACCAGGTAAACGCAGGTTTGCGCGGTTTCATTGATAAACCGACAGTCATTCGGCGGGCCCAGCTCCAGACAATCGCCTGCTTTCATTTCATGACGCACATCGCCTTCCACAAAGACTAACTCCCCTTGCTGTAGCCAGATAAGCTGTCTGGCCTGCACGTAGGAAGAGGCTGGCATTGGGATATCGCTTCCGGCGGGCAATTCGATCTGTACCAGGTCGATGGGTAGATCGCTACGCGGTGAAACATGGCGTCGCAGATAGTGACTTTGCGGGTCGTGCCAGACGGGCTGGTCAGTGAGGCGCAGCAACTTGCCCTCCTGCATTTCGGCCCGCGCAATCAGCATCGACATGCTGATTCCAAACGCCCCGGAGAGTCTGCCCAGCAGCGTGGCCGTGGGGCTGCTCTCCCCGCGCTCTATTTTATGGATCATTGCCCGCGACACGCCTGCGCGCTCGGCGAGTTCCGTCAGAGACCAGCCGCGAGATTCTCGTTCAAGGCGAATTCTTGCACCGATCCGTTGATTTATGCTGTCTTCAATAGTATTCATATTGTAATACTATAGTGAACAAGCCCTGAGGTTCAACATGTCAATTAGATTTGCCAGCAAAGCAGACTGCGCCGCTATTGCTGAAATTTATAACCACGCGGTACTGCATACGGCGGCTATCTGGAACGATCAAACGGTCGATGCCGAAAACCGTATCTCGTGGTACGAAGCACGCCAATTGGTGGGGTATCCCGTGCTGGTAAGTGAAGAAAACGGCGTGGTCACCGGATATGCTTCGTTCGGCGACTGGCGCAACTTTGACGGATTTCGTCATACCGTTGAACATTCGGTGTATGTCCATCCTGATCATCAGGGCAAGGGCCTGGGACGAGCGCTGCTCAGCCGACTGATAGAAGAAGCGCGCACGTGCGGCAAACATGTGATGGTGGCGGGGATTGAGTCTCAGAATCAGGCGTCGCTACATTTGCACAGTATGCTGGGATTTAAGATCACGGCACAAATGCCGCAGGTTGGCACCAAATTTGGTCGCTGGTTGGATCTGACCTTTATGCAGTTACAGTTAGACGATCGTCGCGATCCGGATGCCGGCAGATGAATCAGACGCTGACCCTCTCCTTTCTGATTGCCGCAGGTATTGGTCTGGTGGTGCAAAATACCTTAATGGTGCGTATTACGCAGACCTCCTCGACGATCCTGATTGCCATGCTGCTGAACTCACTGGTTGGGATTGTGCTGTTTGTCAGCATTCTGTGGTTTAAGCAAGGCGCTGCGGGGTTTGGCGAACTGGTCTCCAGCGTGCGCTGGTGGACGCTGATCCCCGGTTTGCTGGGGTCTTTTTTTGTATTTGCCAGTATCAGCGGCTATCAAAATGTGGGGGCTGCCACCACGATTGCGGTACTGGTAGCCAGCCAGTTAATTGGCGGACTCGTGCTGGATATTCTGCGCAGTCATGGCGTACCGCTACGTGCGCTGGTGGGGCCAGTTTGCGGCGCTGTGCTGCTGGTCGTCGGGGCCTGGCTCGTCGCGAGACGCTCTTTTTAACTGCCTGATGGCGCTTCGCTTATCAGGCCTACAAAACTTATCCGGCCTGAATATACAGGCCGGATAACAGTAATAACGAATTAAAGGATTGTGCCGCCTTTGGTCAACTGTTCGCGACGGGCTTCCATATCCTCTTTATGCTGACGGCCATGATGTGCGATAGCCGTACGCAAACGCTGTTGCTGGGTGTAACGATCTTCCCGGCTCAGCGCGACATCATCGCTGAGTTCAATCAGCAATTCATTCATATGCGTAATGACGCTCTCTTCAATGGCGGCATCAACTCGTGCGCTGACCTCATCCAGATGCGACATAACCTCTCCTTAACTCATTAATTTAATTTTGCTTTTGAAAAATCACTGCCCATCAGGCTGACGCTGTATCCGCTGACGTTGCTGCGCGTGGCATAGAACGTTTTACCATTTGCCAGGGCTATCCACGGAGCCTGCTGGTAGAAAATCTCTTGCGACTGCTGGTAAAGCGCGGCGCGTTCTTCAGGTTTGCTCACCAGTTTCGCCTTTTGAACCAGAGAATTATACTCTTTATCGCACCAGCGCGCGGCGTTAGATCCGGTTTTAATGCTGTCGCAGCCCAGCAGTACATCGGCAAAGTTATCCGGATCGCCGTTGTCTGACATCCAGCCGAACAGCGCGGTGTCATGCTCGCCTTTGCGCATTCCGGAGAGATATTCGCCCCACTCGTACGACACTATTTTTGCCTTCACGCCGACTTTTGCCCAATCGCTCTGGATCATCTCGGCAATACGTCGGGAGTTGGGGTTGTATGGACGCTGAACCGGCATTGACCACAGCGTCGCTTCGAATCCGTTTTCCAGCCCAGCCTGTTTGAGCAGATCTTTCGCTTTTTGCGGGTCGTAAGCATAATCTTTTAGATCTTTATTGAACCCCATCATATTCGGTGGAATGGGCGATTTTGCCACCGTTCCGGACCCCAAAAAGACGGCGTTAATAATGGCTTTTTTATCGGTCGCGTAGTTCAACGCCTGACGCACCAACACGTTATCAAACGGTTTTTTCTCGGTATTAAACGCCAGATACCCGACGTTCAGCGCTTCAACCGAATGCAGCGTCAAATCTTTATTCTTGTTGATCTCGTCAAACTGTATTGGCGCAGGCGCTGGGATAATCTGGCATTCGTTAGTTTGCAGTTTTGCCAGTCTGGTCTGTACATTTGGTGTGATCGAGAATATCAGGTGCTTCGTTGGAACGGCGCCATCCCAGTAGTTCGGGTTGGCCAGGTAACGGATTTGAGAATCCTGCTTGTACTGCTGCAACACATATGGCCCAGTGCCAATCGGCCAGTTATCAACGTTTTCCGGGGTGCCTTTTTTCAGCATCGCGTCGGCATATTCCGCAGAGAGAATGGAAGCGAAATCCATCCCCCAGTCGGCAAGAAACGCGGCGTTAGGTTCATTCAGCACAAACTGAACGTGATAATCATCCACCTTCTTCACTTCTTTGATCAGTTTATCCAGACCGACATCGTTAAAGTATTCGTAGCTGCCCTGAGAAACCTTGTGGTACGGATGATCGGCATCTTTCTGGCGTAATACCGAGAAAACCACGTCATCGGCGTTGAAGTCGCGGGTGGGTTTAAAGAATTTATTACTGTTGAACTTCACCCCCTGACGCAGAGTAAACGTGTAAGTCTTCCCATCGGGAGAAATTGTCCAGTCCGTTGCCAAAGACGGTATTGGGGTATTCTTTACCGGATCAAAGTTGATAAGTCGGTTATAGAGCACTTGAGAACTGGCCACAAATGAGGGACCGGAACTGGCGATTTGCGGGTTAAATGACTCCGGCGATGCTTCAGAGCAATAGATGATGGTGTCCGTGCTGGCCGCGAACGCTGCGCCTGACGGTAAGACAGCGCTGAGCGCCAGCGCGAGTAACGTTTTCCTTGCAATCATGGTTATAAGCCTTCTTATTTTATTATTAACCGGAATATCAGAGCATAGCTGACAAAAACTGACCAATAACAAATCACTATCAGGTTATTCTAATCCGGTGGTTTTCGCTGAATAATTCATCACCACAAGCGAATTAATTTCCCTTAAGTCTTTTTCAAAACGTCAAGATTTTTCCCGACACTCTATGCCATGAAAATTAGCCCCTTTTTGCCTCTCTTTCGCCGTTTGCTCGTTTTTATAAAACGTAAAGTAGATGTGTGAAGAAGTCTAAGGGGTAACAACGTGGCAAAAACTCTCTTGCGCAGCGGCAATTTGGATGACTATCAGGCCGTGGGTGGCGGTGGTCAGGCCGTGTTTGATTCAGCACTGCAAATTCGTGAAACGCTTCGTTTGCGTAAACAGCAGGCGATGGTGGATTGTCTGGCGATCCCACAAATTAACGATAACGGCGATCGGGTTGACTGGTATTCCCCGGTTGAAGGAAAAGCCGTTGCATGGAAAACCGCTGATGAAGAGGCACGTTTTCGTGCGCTGCGCTATCTGGGGAGCACGCTGGAAAATGCGGCGGCCCTGAGCCGTAAAAGCCTGCAATCGGGAAAAACCTCCCTCCAGCTGTTTGGTTCATTGCTCGAAAAAGCCATCCAGTTTCCTGGCGAGAACCACGTGTTTCTGGTTGATGGCAAACCCGTCATTACGTTCTGGGGCTTCGTCAATCTGAATGAAAATCCCCGCGACGATGTGCTCGATTGCCTGCGCCTTGCTGATATTCCACCTGTTGTCACTGTGACAGAGCCTGACCCGAAAGAAGAGACTTCACCTGAAATCACCTTCACTGAGGCCGATGCCCCTTTACTGACGCCAATCGTTGAACCGCCAAAACCGGTTGAACCTGAACCACAACCGCTGGTCATGATTAACGAACCGGAAGTCACAACGCCACCGGTACAGGTGAAGCCCGCACGTCGCCTGCCGCTGTGGAGTCTGCCCGTTGCCGCCGTAATTATCGCAGCCATTGTCGGACCACTGCTGTGGAAACAACATGCCGTTATCCCTACCCCTTCAGTCGCCCCCATTGCCGTCGCTAAAGCAGACATGACGCCTTTGCCGGAATTGACCTCTGCACTGCCGTTGCATCGGGCTGAAGTCATTCCGCTAGTGAAAAAAGAGAAACCTGACGCAGGACCGGTGGTGATTGCCGCTATTCCCAAAGATGCGCTGGTAATGGATGCCAGCCAGATGAAAGCAGGAACGACGCGTTTCCTCAACGGTAACTGGCGCGTCATCGTCGACGTGAAAGATCCGGTCAGCGGCAAAGCGCCGTCGCTGCGCTATCAGATCCAGACGAATAAAGGCATTGCACGCGTAGTGCATGGCGACAATATTGTTTGTCGTGCCGAGATTTTCTCTGGTTTGCATCAGTCGGGCGAATTAATGATTAAGAGTCGCGGCAATGCCCGTTGCACGGATGGCTCACGTTATCCGATGCCTGAAATTACCTGCAAAGCGGGAACCAATGACGTCGCCGCCTGTACCGCACGATATGACGATCACGCGGAAATCCCTCTGACGATCAAAAAGATAGGTGCCTGATTTTATGTTGGTGAATCTGTGTGACTACAAACAGAGCGTGACGCTCATCGCCAATAGCGGTGTGCAATTTCTGGATTTTGGCCTGACGCCGCAGGAGTCTGCACATCATGGCCGCTTTGTGCGCAAAACGGCCAACGGTCCCCTGCTACGGCTGGACTTCGATCTGACAACGGGACGCTATACCTTGCCGGGCAGCACCGGCGGTCAGCCCGAAGTGGTGAAGCCGGAAAGCACCCAGACGCTGCATTATTCTCTGGACGTGCTCGACGGCGTCTGGTTACCGCTGCCGTTCCTGCGCTTCAATCCGCCGCGTACGTTTGTTGAAGGCCCGGATAACTGGGCGCGTGTACAGGTACGAAAACTGGCACAACCTGACAGCGCGGGCAACACCCACCGCATTACCCTGGCGCTGGACAGCCAGCTCACTGAAAATGCCCCGGCAGCGTTAACCCCTAACGAAAATGACCTGCTTAACGGTACGCGATTTGCACTGGCCTGGCATGACAACGAAATTGCCGATTTCCTCGACCAGACCTGGATTGACGGCTGGCTGCGCGAATCCTTTATGCACCATGCCACTCAGCACGAGAACCGCTCAGAACATGAGATCCAGCAGGCGCTGCGTAACTTTGAATATCAGGCGCACTGGTTAAATTTGTTAACCCTGTTAGGCGAACAGCTTTCCATTCCGGAAGTCAAGCTGGTCACACATACACTCAGCACTCCGGCGATTCCCGTCGATATGATCCTGGATATTGGTAATACCCATACCTGCGGCGTCCTGATTGAGGATCACGGCGATGCCAATGATGGACTGCGCCAGACCGCTGAATTACAGGTGCGGTCATTAAGCGAACCACAGTTTCTTAACGATCCGCTATTCACCAGCCGACTGGAGTTTTCCGAAGCGCGGTTCGGTAAACAGCACTTTTCCGTTGAGAGCGGTCGTGATGACGCCTTTATCTGGCCGTCGATTGTTCGCGTGGGCGATGAAGCCCGCAAGCTGGCGATGCAACGTATGGGTACGGAAGGCAGCAGCGGGATCTCCAGCCCGCGCCGTTATCTGTGGGATGAAACGCCTGTACTGCATGACTGGCGCTTTAGCCAGATGAATGGCAAAACCCAGCGCGAACCGCTGGCTACCGCCTTCCCGCTGATGAATCTAATGAATGATGACGGACAACCGCTGTTCAGCCTGCCGCAGGATGACCGTCTGCCGGTGTTCTCACCGCAATACAGCCGCAGCACGTTGATGACGCATATGCTGTGTGAGATCCTGGCTCAGGCACTGGGTCAAATTAACAGCGTGGCGACGCGTTTGCGCCTCGGTTTCCCGGCCTCTCCTCGCCAGTTGCGCACATTGATCCTGACCCTGCCATCAGCGATGCCAAAACAGGAGCGCGAGATTTTCCGCCTGCGTATGTTTGAAGCCATCGCACTGGTCTGGAAAGCGATGGGCTGGCACCCGCAGGATGAAGACTTCACCACCCGCAAGCAGCAGGAAAAGAGCGTGGTTCCCGTCCCTGAGATTCAGATGGAATGGGATGAGGCCAGCTGCGGTCAGTTGGTGTGGCTGTATAACGAGGCGATTTCCCACTACGATGGTCACACCGAATCATTCTTTAACGCCCTGGCCCGCCCGGACCGTTTGCCGGAGCCTGGTGAGACTAAAGGCCGAGCGTTGCGCGTGGCATCGATCGACATCGGCGGCGGGACAACGGATATGGCCGTCGTCCATTATCAGCTTGATGACGGCGTTGGCGCGAACGTCAAAATTACCCCGCATCTGCTGTTCCGTGAAGGTTTTAAGGTCGCGGGCGACGACATGCTGCTGGACGTGATTCAGCGCTGCGTGTTGCCCGCGCTGCAAACCCGCTTACAACAGGCTGGCGTGACCGACGCCGCTGCATTACTGGCTACGCTGTTTGGCGATTCCGGGCGCATCGATACCCAGGCAATTCTGCGTCAGCAAACGGCATTACAACTCTTTATGCCGCTCGGTCATGCGGTGCTATCCGCCTGGGAACAAAGCGATATTAACGATCCGGTAGCCGGGCTGCATGCTACCTTTGGCGAGCTGCTTAGCCAGCAACCCACGCGTAACGTGATGAACTATATCCAACAGGCTATCGATCATGCGTTGCCATCTGGTTCACCAGCGTTTGATGTTTTGAGCGTGCCGTTACAGGTGCAGTTCAGGCAGTTACAAGAAGCGTTACTGGCAGGGCAATTTACCCTGACCTCGCCGCTGCACGCGGTCTGTGAGGCTATCTCACATTATCGTTGCGACATTTTATTAGTGACCGGCAGACCCGCCTGTTTACCTGGCGTACAGGCGTTGATCCGCCATCTTCAACCCGTTCCGGTTAATCGTATGATCTGGATGGATAACTATCGGGTCCACGAGTGGTATCCGTTCAGTCAGCAAGGGCGGATTGGCAACCCCAAATCCACCGCAGCAGTCGGTGCAATGCTATGCAGCCTGGCGCTGGATCTGCGTTTACCGCGCTTCAATTTTAAAGCTGCCGATATCGGCGCTTACTCGACCGTACGTTATCTTGGCGTGCTGGATAATACGGTCAACACGCTGCGCGATGAGAACATCTGGTATCACGATATCGATCTGGATAAACCCGGCGCGAAGCTGGATACCCGTTTGCACTTCCCGCTGCGCGGCAATGTGACGTTAGGTTTCCGCCAATTGGCAAACAGCCGCTGGCCTGCCACGCCGCTGTATACGCTGAGCATAAACTCTGCCGAACTGGCAAAAAGCATCGCCGGAGATGGCGTATTAAATGTACGGCTGCAGTTACGCGGCGGCAGCAAAGAGAGCGGCCCGGAATGCTTCGTACTCAGCGATGCCTGGTTACAGGATGGTACCCCCGTTGCCGCGAATGCCTTAACGTTAAAACTGAATACGCTGGCGGATCGTCGCCATAGCGGTAGCCATTACTGGATTGATAGCGGGAGCGTGTACCTGAAATGAGTAAGATGTTAAACACCGCGCAGGCCGCCATCGAGTGGGTAACAGAGACCCGCCAGCGTTCGTTACGTCTTGATGATGAGGCGGATGCCCTGCTGACACAACTTACGTTAGCCGCGGTTAATGAATCTGCGCTGACGGCGACCTTTTCAGCACGAGGCTGTGTTGGGTTATACGGGCATTCACAATCAGCAAAAGCGCATCTGCTCGCGGCATTGTGCAGCAATGCCAACGGCAAAGTGAATATCGTGACCCCGGATCGCAGTTTTGATTATTTTTCGCATATTAATCCGGGGCATGCACCGACCAATATGGCGATTCGCTTTACGCGTGAAGATAATCCGCTGAATAGCGAATGGCCGTTGCGCTTACGCTTACTCAGTGAAGCCGAACTGGTACAGCTGTTTATCACGCAGTTCTGTGCGCTCCCGGACAACCGCCAGGTTGAGAAATCGATTATTGAAGCGCGCCTGGAAAAATGGCAAACGCTGCGTCAGCGTCATCCGGTGCAAGGTATTACTGCTCAGGATATCGCGGCAATCGGTCGTTTCTGGCGCTCCTGCGTACCGGCTAACCAACAGCAAATTGACGATGCGCTATGGCATCAGTTTGCCACGCTGCTGCCCGCTCTGGATCTGACGACCCGGGCAAACGCCTGGGCATTATTGTGGGGAGAACAACCAGAGCTAACGCAACAGTGGCTGGCGTTGGCGCATACGTTGCAACAAACCGGGAACGCGCAAGAATTAGCGGCCCCACTGAGCCTGCTGGTTGATCATTTTGGCTTGCCTGCCGAAAGTTTTCTCACTCAGGCGGCATTGCATAGTAGTGAAGCACAAAGTGATGTAGTCGTTCATCCGATTGAAAATCATCAGTTGCTCAATGCGGTCAGTCTCTCGCAAACCTCGCTGGCACTGCTGACGCGCGAGCTGGTCCTGACGGTGGAAGATACTGTGCTGGAGAATGTCGACCTGCTCGATATTCCCCTCGCCCCGGATGCTCATTCCCATCCGCTGTGGCAGGCAAAATTAGGCTGGATGCTGGAGCACTATCGCCAGCATCTGCAACCGGATGTGCTCCTAATCTGCAACGCGGTATCTACCCGCGCCCAGACGCCAACCATTACCCGCAAGCTACTGGGCTGGGTCAACGATACGCAACCCGTACATGACGCCGCATTACCGGGCGTAGTCTGGGCCATTACCCCACAGGATGCGCGTTTTAGCACCCAGCAAAACCTGGATGAGTCAGTACAGCAATTAATGGGCAAACCGGGACTGCACTGGGGGACGCTACAGGCGCTGGATAACCACAGCTTACAACGCCTTGTCGAATGGTTGACTCAGGCGACTTCACCACAACAGCGTCAGGCCAGGCTGACCTCTCTGCGCGAACAGCACCAACAGCGCATCCGCGAAACGCTGATGAGTTGGATTAACACCCGTGATAATGAGTCAGGTAGCAGCGAGTCGGTGATCCGCCAGTTACAATCCCAGGCGGCAAAACATGGCGAGCTACTGGAGGGTTTACTGCCGCCAATGCGCCTCTTTGAGTCTCTTCTGCGTGTTCATCAGCCGCGTGAGGAACAGGTGAACGGGTTATTTAATGAAGAGATCGACCTGTTTGCTGAAGTGCGTGACATGCCGCACTCGCCGGAAAGCAAAGAAACTGGATACCTGGCACACAAAATGTGGGTTAATCACGTGCGCCAGTGGTGCCGCGATGAAAATAATGCGCGCCGTTTAGGCCTCGATCCTCGTACGCTAAGGCAGGTGGCTGATATCCTCGTTACCACCAGCTATCGCCTGGAGATGCCGCAACGCTTACAGCATATTATGCAGCGTGAAAACGTCTGTGCAGCGCAGCTACATGCCGATATTGGGGATTTTATTACCTGGCTTGGATTTGCCAACGTTGCTGAGGAACAGCGCCCTGCCAGCAGGATCCAAAAAGGTGCGGCTATTTTTAGCGCGCCAAAGCAACAACCAATGTCGCGCCTGGCCAAACTGGAAGAACAGCCTTCGCACGGTGCAAGTCGCTACGTTTACGACTGGCTGGTTGCTTTGTACACACGCGCCAATGAGAACGTGGGGTATCAGCACCCACAGGATGTCACTGAAGCCGACAAAAAACGTTTAGATACCCTACTTTCCGTCTGAAACGGCCTCATCAGAAAAGTGAAAACATCAGCGCGACGGGGAAGCTCATTGGCCAGGTCGCCCCGACTAATACCGCGCTGAGAAAGCGGATCCGCTTTTTATCGCGGGACAAAAACCAGGTGATGATTGCCGTGATAGCGGCCATCACTGCATAAAAGACCAACATTTTTTGGTACAGAGACATGTAAGGCATCCAGGCCAGAAGGTAAAATCGCGCGCAATATGCTCTTTTTCATGACTCACATCAAGTTTTATTAATTATTTTAAGAGAAACAGCGGTAAAACAACCCGTTTTCATTATGTTCAGATTTCGTACTATTGCGGATAGTTATAACCCGTACTATACCCATAGGGGTTAAAACGAAAGGTGGCACAAATGAATGTTTCCAGTAAAACTGTGGTGCTGATAAATATATTTGCTGCTGTAGGACTATTCAGTCTGATTTCCGCAAGGTTCGGCTGGTTTGCTTGATGTGAAACTTCTTGATTAATGGCAGCGTCCAATGGCAGAGAGGACTTCTCTCTGCCATTAGTCAACGATCTTCCCACCCTGCCTTCATCTGGTAAATTACCCTCAGGTTGTAATATCCCTAACCCTTCTGCGGCATTAATTACCTGTAAAGCGGGCCGGTGTGGTGCCAGTGTGCTGACGGAAAAATGCGATAAAAGCACTGTCACTAACAAATTCCAGATGTTGCGCCGCGTGGCTAATATGACTCCCGTCCGCCAGCATTTCCATGGCCTTTAACAGTCTAAATTGCTGCCGCCAGTTCTGATAATTCATCCCGGTATCTCTGATAAAGATCCGGCTGATTGTCCTCTCACACGCCCCAACCTGTTGGGACAACTGATTCAGTCGCGGTGGTAACGCGCCCATACGCAATTGCTCAAGCCATATGTCCAGCCGTGGATCTGAGGGAAATTGTAATGTCCAGTTTTCACTGCGCGCGGCCCGCAATTCCTGACAAAAAACGGTGATGAGGCTGGCCTGTTGCACCGCAGGCATATCCCATGACCAAAAGGCCATGCGTTCTATGACTTCGAAAAAAAGAGGATTAACCTCGACGATTTGCATTGGCAGATCGGATAACGGCAGCGAGGTTGAAAAGTACAAAGAACGATAAGCCATTACGCCACGCATGATGGCGCGATGAACCGTACCAGCCGGGATCCAGACCGCTCGGCGTGGCGGCAGCTGGCACAAGGCCTGCTCCAGCTCAATCGTGATGCTCCCCGCAGCCGAAAAAAGGAGCTGATGACGAAGGTGGCTATGGCGTCCTGAATCGTGTACGCCCATATCGGCGGCAATCCCGATTACCGGGTTATCAAAGCTATCCGCATCGAAAATTTCATCGGGGGCAATTTTCATTATCTGTCCGATTTTTGATATTTAAAGTCCTGATAATAGTAATAAGACACACCCCTTTCAGCAATAATACCCGCCTGTTTTCGGTCTCTACGGATATTGCTATGAATATTCTTCGTCGCCCGCCGCTGTGGCTCCTTACTCTACTGATTATGTTCCCACAACTGGTGGAAACCATTTACAGCCCGGCATTGCCTGGCATAGCCAGCGCTTTTCACATCAGCAGTGAACGTGCGGCTCAAACACTCTCCGTTTACTTTGTTGCCTTCGCCGTTGGTGTGACGATATGGGGCTGGCTGAGCGACAGTATCGGGCGACGGCGGGCGATACTGGCAGGACTCATCTGCTACAGCACAGGTTGTGCATTGGCCGTTGTCGCCACCGATTTCAACATGTTGCTACTGGCGCGGATGGTATCAGCCATCGGAGCCGCTGCCGGGTCAGTCGTGGTACAGACCATATTGAGGGACAGTTATGAATCAACCACGCTATCCCGCGTCTTTTCTGTGATGGGTGCCGCGCTGGCACTGAGTCCGGTTTTTGGCCTGCTAAGCGGAGGCTGGGTGGTAAGCTTCTATGGTCATGTTGGTGTATTCGTTGCCCTTGTTTTACTGGCGATATTACTGCTCATACTGACAGCAACCCTTTTGCCGGAAACAAGGCCGGAGAATACGATCCGCCCGCGGATGGCTGTGCTCCTTCCCCGCATGGCGCGCGACCGAAAGCTGTGGAAAAATGCCATCCTGGTCGCGTTGTTAAATACCATGCTGTTTAGTTATTACAGCCTGGCGCCATTTCTTTTCGGGCAGTTGGGATGGAGTTCCAGAGCCTTTGGCTGGACAGGAGTGTTACTTGCGCTGGCTTCGCTGTCGGGGAGCCTGCTGAATCGGTGGCTGTTAACGACAGGTCTGACGCCGGAACAGTTGGTACATCAGGCCTGTGCGCTGGCCGTGTTGTCAGGTCTGGCGGCGTGGTGGCTACAGCATACTGCATGGATCCTGATACCGGTGTTTGGGGTGGTACTGGCCTATGGTATCGCCATTCCCAATGTATTGAGCCAGGCTCTGCGTTGCTATCGTGAACAGGCCGGGGCCGCCGGTGCTTTGTTCGGGTTAAGCTATTACCTGTTACTGGGAATGATGCTGGGATTGGCTGGCATGGTGCAACAACTGGGGCTGGTGCTGAGCGTCTGTGCGCTACTCGCCTGGCTTTGCAGCTTGCGCCGCTAATAACCGGACGGTATACCTGAAAGCACAAAGCCCCGGCGTTAAACTGGGGCTTTGTCGTATTAATTAGCCTGACCTCGCGGATATTTCCAACTTACCGCCGTCCGATGGCGACGAGGCCAGTGGCGCGAATAGTATAGACACCCGTTTGCTGATTTTTAGCTATCCGTGCCGCATTAGGTATTCACGCTTAAAATGTTACTCATGCTTGATCATGACATGGCGAACAATCGTGTAATCCTCCAGTCCGTACACCGACATATCTTTGCCATAACCAGACTGTTTTTGCCCGCCGTGCGGCATCTCGCTGACCAGCGTAAAATGGGTATTGACCCAGGTGCAACCATATTGCAGACGAGAGCTGAACCGATGCGCGCGTCCGACGTCCCGGGTCCAGACGGAAGATGCCAGTCCGTATTTCGAATCATTCGCCCACGCCAGTACCTGGTCTTCATCATCAAATACGGTCACGCTGACCACCGGACCAAAAACTTCCCGCTGCACGATGGCATCTTCTTGCTTCGCCCCGGCCAGCAGCGTTGGGGCAAAGTAGTAGCCTGCACCATCCACTTTTTTACCACCGGTGATAACCTTGATATGCCCCAGGGCTTTGGCCTCATCGACCGCTTTGGCCACGCGATCAAGATGCGCCTGCGAACTTACCGGTCCCAGCTCCGTCGATTCGTCGTTCGGCGCGCCAATTTTCAGGCTGGCAACCGCCGCGCCAAGTTTCTCAACCAACGCGTCATAAATGCCTTTCTGGGCATAGATTCGACAAGCGGCGGTACAGTCTTGTCCGGCGTTGTAATAACCAAAGGTTCGCACGCCGCTCACTACCGCATCCAGATCCGCATCATCAAAAATGATCACCGGGGCTTTGCCGCCTAGTTCCATATGTGTGCGCTTAATTGACGGCGCGGTGTGCTGAATAATGTGTTCGCCAGTGGCAATTGAGCCGGTTAGCGAAACCATGCGGACTTTTTCATGTCCGGTCAGCGGATCCCCCACCGTTTTACCGCGACCAAACAGCACGTTAACAACGCCTGCCGGATAAATATCTTTGGCAAACTCGGCCAGTTTAAGCGCCGTCAATGGGGTAATTTCCGACGGTTTAATCACCACGCAGTTCCCCGCCGCCAGCGCCGGAGCCAGTTTCCACGCCGCCATCATCAGCGGGTAGTTCCACGGCGCAATGGAGGCGACCACGCCAAGCGGATCCCGGCGAATCATTGACGTATGCCCTTCCAGATACTCTCCGGCCGCCAGGCCTTGCAGGGTGCGGGCCGCCCCGGCGAAGAAGCGGAACACATCGACGATGGCCGGAATTTCATCGTTGAGCACACAGTGCAGCGGCTTACCGCAGTTGAGCGATTCCAGCTCAGCGAAGGTTTGCGCGTTATCCGCGATAGCATCTGCCAGTTTCAACAGTAACTCGGAACGCACTTTCGGTGTGGTTTGCCCCCAACTGGCAAATGCATGGTCGGCCGCACGGACCGCGGCATCAACCTGCATGGCTGAGGCCTCTGCAATCTCCAGAATCAGTTCACCAGTGGCAGGGTTATAGACCGGCTGCTTTTCACCTTCACCGTTGACCAGCTCGCCATTAATCAGTAATTGATGTTGCATAGCAATTTCCCATATCGTCGTTTATTTACCGTTTCCGGCGAGAGTGTCGCCTTCACGCGTTAGCCACCAGGCCCCTAAAATTGGCAGTGTAGTCACCAGCATTACCAGCAATGCCACAACGTTGGTGACAGGCACATCTCGTGGACGACCCAATTGATTGAGCAGCCACAAAGGAAGTGTTCTTTCATGTCCGGCAGTGAACGTTGTCACGATGATTTCATCAAATGACAAGGCAAACGCCAGCATCCCTCCTGCCAGCAGTGCCGATGCCAGGTTCGGCAGCACCACGTAACGAAAGGTTTGCCAGCCGTTGGCGCCAAGATCCATAGACGCTTCAACCAGACTCCATGAGGTACGGCGAAAACGCGCCACTACGTTGTTAAACACCACCACCACGCAAAACGTCGCATGCCCCACCACGATGGTGAGAAAACCCGGTTCCAGGTTGATGGTTTTAAACGCCGTCAACAGCGCCAGACCGGTGATGATCCCCGGTAACGCGATTGGCAACAGCAGCAACAGCGATATTGCACTCTTGCCAAAAAAGTCCCTACGCCACAGCGCGGCAGCGGCCAGCGTCCCCAGAACGAGAGCAATGGCCGTCGACAACGCAGCGATTTTAAGTGACAACGTCACTGATTCCAGAATATCGCTACGCTGTGCCGCAACGCTAAACCACTTCAGCGTTAACCCCTGCGGTGGAAAACTGAAAGCAGCCTCCTCAGTATTAAAAGCATAGGTGGCGATGATGAGGATGGGAAAGTGCAGGAAAATAACCCCGCCCCATGCCGCCAGTTTGAGTAACCAGGGTGCGCGTTCAGAGTGCATCGAAAGCTCCCAGACGCTTCACGAACGCCAGATACAGTGCGATTAACACAATCGGCACCAGAGTAAATGCCGCCGCCATCGGCATATTGCCGATCGCCCCTTGTTGCGAATACACCATGTTGCCGATGAAATACCCCGGCGGTCCCACCAGTTGCGGCACGATAAAGTCGCCCAACGTCAGAGAGAAGGTAAAGATAGATCCCGCCGCGATACCGGGTATTGCCAGCGGAAGGACCACATAGCGGAAGGTTTGACGAGGGCGTGCGCCCAAATCAGCGGAAGCCTGTAATAGTGACGGAGGAAGCCTCTCCAATGCGGCCTGTACCGGCAGGATCATAAACGGCAACCAGATGTAAACGAACACCAGAAAGCGCCCTAACCCTGAGGTCGACAACGTATTGCCGCCAACAGCAGGTAGCGTCAGGAACGAAAGCAGCAGCGGCTCCAGCCCAAGATGGGTTAAAAACCACTGCGCCACGCCGTCTTTCGCCAGCAGTAACGTCCACGCGTAGGCTTTAACAATGTAGCTGGCCCACATCGGCAGCATCACCGCAATGTAAAAAAAGGCTTTCATTTTACCGCTGGTATAGCGCGCCATATACCACGCCATTGGAAACGCCAGAATCGCGCTGGCAATGGTGACCGCTATCGCCATCGTCAGGGTACGCAAAATGATGTCATAGTTGGCGGGATTAAACAGCGCCTGCAGATTCGCCAGCGTCAGGTCCGGCGTGACCGACATGGTGAAATCGTCGAAGGTATAAAAACCTTGCCACAACAGCGTCAGCAGTGAGCCAAAGTAGACGATGCCAAACCACATCAGCGGCCCGAGAAGCAGTAAAAACAGCCCCAGCCCCGGATTACGCCAGAAGAAACCGGAGATCTTGTTCAGATTTGTCGGTTGCGATGGCGAAGGTAAGACGTTCATAGCCATTCACCTCTCCTCAACCAGCGGCACCATCACGTCGCGTGACCACGATGCCATCACCTGCTGACCCGGCGACAGCGTTGAGGGCAGCATTTCTCCCGTCAGGTTCGCCTGGCTAACCAGCAACTTTTCACCGCCGGCGAGTTTCAGTTCAAACCGTGTCGCCGCGCCCTGGTACTGCACCGCCTGGATAACGCCCGGAGCCTGGACTTCTCCCCCAATATCATTCAGACGAATGTGTTCCGGACGCAGGGAAAACATCCCCTGTAGCCCGCAAACGTTCGCTGACATCGTGGCATCAAAGACATTGGACGTCCCGACGAAGCTCGCGACAAACGGTGTCCGTGGACGCATGTACAGTTCACGCGGCGAGTCCACCTGTTCGATGCGACCGTTATTAAACACCGCCACACGGTCAGACATCGACAGCGCTTCGCCCTGATCGTGAGTGACAAAAATGAAGGTGATACCGAGAGATTGCTGTAACTTCTTCAGCTCTAATTGCATCTGTTCGCGCAACTTAAGATCCAACGCCCCGAGCGGCTCATCCAACAGCAGGACGCGTGGCTCATTAACCAAAGCCCTGGCAATCGCCACGCGCTGACGTTGTCCGCCGGAAAGCTGTGACGGTTTGCGCTCATGAACAAAACCGAGTGCGACCTTATCAAGCGCCTCACGGGCTTTGGCGTGACGCTGTTTTTTATCAATCCCTTTGACCATCAGCCCGTAAGCGACGTTGTCGAGGATCGACATATGTGGGAATAGCGCGTAATCCTGAAATACCGTATTGACGTCCCGCTCCCAGGGCGGCAATTCGCTGGCTTGTTTTCCAAAAATGGTGATTGCGCCGCCTGAAAGCTGCTCGAACCCGGCAATCAGGCGCAGACAGGTGGTCTTGCCGGAGCCGGATGGCCCCAGCATAGAAAAAAACTCCCCGTCGTTAATCGCAATACTCACTCCATCAACTGCACGAACATCCCCGTACAGACGCGAGACGTTATGAAACTCTACTGCGTACGTCATAAAACCCCCAGCGGAATTAACGACCGCCCATAATGGCGATGTAATCCTGCGTCCAGCGACTGTAAGGAACGAATTTGCCACCTTCCGCCATTGGCGTTTTCCAGAAGGCGATTTTGTCAAAGTAGCTATAGCCGTTGGTTTCACAGCCCTTTTCACCCAACAGCGGGCTGGCTTTACATCCTTCAGGCACCACTGGCAGAGAACCAAACCAGGCGGCTACGTCGCCCTGTACTTTCGGGGTTAATGACCAGTTCATCCATTTGTAAGCGCACACCGGGTGTTTCGCTGCACTATGCAGCATGGTGGTGTCAGCCCAACCGGTAACCCCTTCTTTTGGGAATACCGTGGCAACAGGCTGACCTTCTGCTTTCAGGGCGTTAGCCTGATAAGGCCAGGCGCTGGATGCCACCACGCCTTCGTTTTTGAAGTCACTCATTTGCACAGTGGTATCGTGCCAATAGCGATGGATAAGCGCATGCTGATCGCTCAGGACTTTGATAACCGCCTGATACTGCTGTTCGGTGAGTTGGTAGGGATCGGTGATGCCTAATTGCGGCTGGGTGGCTTTAACGAATAACGCGGCATCGGCGATATAGATCGGGCCATCGTAGGCCTGCACGCGTCCTTTATTGCTTTTTCCATCCTCAAGTTTTTGCTCAACAAACACCACGTTCCAGCTATCTGGCGGTGTTGGGAAAGTTTTGGTGTTATACATCAGCAAGTTTGGTCCCCACTGATACGGGGTGCCGTATACTTTTCCGCCAACGTTAAACCACTCGCCTTTCACCACGCGTGGATCGATACTTTTCCAGTTTGGGATCAGTGCAGTGTTAATCGGCTGCACGCGTTTACCCATAATCAGACGCAGTGAAGCGTCACCGGACGCGGTCACCAGGTCGTAGCCGCCTTTTGCCATCAGGCTGACCATCTCATCAGATGTGGCCGCCGTTTTAACATTGACCGCGCAGCCGGTATCTTTCTCAAACTGCGAGACCCAGTCATATTGTTTATCGGTTTGTCCGCGCTCGATATAACCCGGCCAGGCAATAATATCCAGGCGGCCTTCCGGTTTATCTAATGATGTAGGGGGTTCGGCTGCCTGTGCAGTCATCAGCGTCATACTGAGCGCACACAGGCTACTGAGGGCAAATTGCTTGCTCATAACATCTTACTCCTGTCGAAAAAATATTGAGCGGCAGCCTTGCCGTAAATATATGTCCTTTCCTAAAAATAGTCGGGGTGTGCTAAGCGTTCCTGCTGGCGCAAGGAAATTTAATCAGGTTGTGAGCTAACGCTCATTACGCTACTGATTCTGACCCGCTTTTTTAATCTTCTGGAGTATAGACAAGGAGTTAGGCGTAGAGGTGGCAATAGTAAGAACTATTGATTTTTTGTATGGTAGCACCCGATATAAATAACATCAGGGTTCGGTATTCTCTATTTCGAAAATAAGAACGCACTATTCTTTTATATTGAATAGCGCGTTAGATTTTATTTCATCATTTCGCGAATTAATTTTCCAAGCTGTTTCACCGCCAGCTCCTCGCGTTCTCCCCAGTGCCATGCGGTATTAAAGCGAAAGAAACGCGTCCAGCTCCCCGAGGTTGAGAACATTTTCCCCGGCGCAATGCTGATGTGGTGCGCCAGCGCTTGCGTACTAAGCACACCCGCATCCAGCGGTTCCGGCAGTTCGAGCCACAGAAAATAGCCGCTGTCGTTGTGGTGAATTTTGACCTCCGCCGGAAGATGGCGCAGTAGCGTTTGCCAGGCCTGCTGTTTGCGTTCTGCAAGTTGACGGCGTAAACGGCGCAGATGCGCGTCATAGCGTCGGGTTGACAAATAGTCCACGAGAGCAAGCTGCATGGGGGAACTGGTGGATAAGGTGCTCATTAGCTGGAGTCGCTGAATGCGCCGGGCATGTTTCCCTGCCGCCACCCAGCCAATACGAAATCCGGGCACCAGGCATTTTGAGAATGATGAACAATGCAGAACGCTATCGCTGCGATCCCAGGCTTTGGCGGGGAGCGGTTTTTCTCGACCAAAGTACAGTTCGCTATAAACATCATCTTCAATCAGCATCACATGATATTTCTCCAGTAATGCGACCAGATGCGCTTTTTTCTCTGCGCTGAGCGTAAACCCCAGCGGATTTTGGCTGTTGGTCATCAACCAACACGCTTTTACCGGATACTCCTGCAATGCCTGCTCGAGCGCGGTAAGATCGATCCCTTCTTTAACATCAGTGGCAACAGACAGCGCCTTCAGACGTAATCGCTCCAGTGCCTGCAATGCGCCATAAAAACAGGGGTTTTCGACAATTACCCAGTCACCCGGCTCGGTGACCGCCTGCAGGCTCAGGTTGAGGGCTTCTAGCGCACCGGTGGTGATCACAATTTCGTCAGGTGAAATGGTCATCCCCTGTTGGGCATAGCGGCGGGCGATGGCATGGCGCAGCTCTTGATTCCCCGGCGGCAAGTTTTCGATCACGCTCATCGCCGTGGCCGTTTTACTCACCTGCGCCAGCGAGCGGTTTAACTGCTGGAGGGGGAACAAACGCGGGTCAGGGAACGCAGAGGCAAATGGCATCACCGACGCATCCCGACTGGCCTGTAGCATATCAAAAATGTAGGTGTTGATATCCACCGCTTCGTCGCGCATCACCTGCGCTGGCGGCGATGCCAGCTCGCGTTCGGGACGTGCGGCAACATAGTAACCCGACTGTGGCCGGGCAATAATCCGGCCCTGGCTTTCCAGCAACTGATAGGCATGGCCAACGGTCATAAAACTCATCCCGCTGCTGACCACCTGCTCACGCAAAGAAGGCAGACGATCGCCGGGTTGCCATACGCCAGACGCGATTTGCTCGCGAATTTGCTCTGCCAGCCGCTGGTACTTTTTCATGTTTCGTCCTGATTACCGGTGTTGGTGACAACCACTGTGTATATCAGTTTACATAATCAAGACATTTTTTATAACTGTTATAGCTAACAGTTTTATAACATCGTTACCGACAGTTCTTTTCCTAAAGCGCGGGCAGCTATCTGCACAGCATCAATTTTTGTCGCGTGCTTTAAATCGAATAAGCGAGTGATTTCCTGCTTAGGCCTGCCGATCCTGTTTGCCAGCTCCTGCTGGGTAATATTCGATTCAAGGAAGGCATTTAACAACAGAACCTTAGACGCAACGCTCAGTGGTATTTCTACATAGTCAGCGCCAGCGACAACCGATGAAGGCAAAGGAATCGGTTCGTTATCGTCGAAATAGAATTCAAAAGCGGTGACCAATGCGGCCTGCGCAGCCTGCAAAGCATCATGGCGAGTTTCTCCCTGAGTCAATGCTTCAGGAATATCCGGAAAAGACACCATGAACCCACCTTCCACGGCGGGTATTAGATTAACGGGATAACGCATAATTTTCTCAAAATTTCTCATATAGTCAGCCTTATAGAGATGATGATTACTGTAAGCCAAGCTGCTTTTGGATCGCTTTTCGCAGGGCCTCTTTTATCTCATCACCAGGATGCCGGGGCATAACGCTACGCCTTCCCTGATACCTCAACTTCAGATGATTTGAGCCGTTTGTAACTTCAACTCCCTGAGATTCAAGCCAGCGTCTGAACTCACTTTGCTTCACTGCGCCTCCCTGTCGTCTATTATACACAAAAAGTAAACACTAATGATTACTTTTAATTATCTTGCTATTAATAACGCAAAATCACTAGCGTGGGGAGGATGCTATTTAATAACAGGAATCCAGCCTCCAGATTTCATATCAACCCGGCCAACCTATAACAACGCTACAACTGTTATGGTTAAAAAGAACTGTTCTGTTTCTGCCCTCCATTGCTTCCCAGGCTTAGAATTGCGCCAAATCAATTTTGCCTGCGGAGTTAAGCATGTTCGGTCTTGACGCGTTTCACCTGGCGAGGATCCAGTTCGCGTTTACGGTATCCTTCCACATTATCTTTCCGGCCATTACCATCGGGCTCGCCAGTTATCTGGCAGTGCTCGAAGGACTATGGTTAAAAACGAAAAATCCCACCTGGCGCTCGCTATATCATTTCTGGTCCAAAATATTCGCCGTAAACTTTGGTATGGGCGTGGTTTCCGGGCTGGTGATGGCCTATCAATTCGGCACCAACTGGAGCGGTTTTTCCGAGTTCGCCGGGAGCATCACCGGACCGCTGCTGACCTATGAAGTGTTAACCGCCTTTTTCCTCGAAGCGGGTTTCCTTGGAGTAATGCTGTTCGGCTGGAATCGCGTGGGCCCTGGCCTGCACTTCTTCGCGACCTGTATGGTTGCACTGGGTACCATTATTTCTACCTTCTGGATCCTCGCCTCCAACAGCTGGATGCAGACGCCGCAAGGCTATGAAATCGTTAATGGGCAGGTTGTTCCCGTCGACTGGTTCGCCGTTATCTTCAATCCCTCATTCCCTTATCGTTTGCTGCATATGTCTGTAGCCGCCTTCCTCAGCAGCGCGTTATTTGTCGCGGCTTCTGCGGCGTGGCATTTGCTGCGTGGAAACAATACGCCAGCTATTCGCGCTATGTTTTCGATGGCGCTGTGGATGACATTAATCGTCGCCCCGTTACAGGCATTGATTGGTGATATGCACGGTTTGAATACGCTGAAACACCAGCCGGCAAAAATTGCGGCGATTGAAGGACATTGGGAAAATCCGCCCGGTGAACCTACTCCGCTATTGCTGTTCGGTTGGCCGGATATGGAACAGGAGCGTACCCGCTATGGACTGGAGATCCCGGCGCTGGGCAGTCTGATCCTGACCCACAGCCTGGATAAACAAGTCCCGGCCCTAAAAGAGTTTCCTAAAGAAGATCGACCCAACTCAACCATGGTGTTCTGGTCGTTTCGCATTATGGCAGGGCTAGGCATGCTGATGATCCTGCTGGGCACGATCGCCCTGCGGCTACGTTACAAGCAGAGGTTATACACCTCACGTCCTTTCCTGCGTTTTGCATTATGGATGGGTCCCTCCGGTCTGATTGCCATACTGGCTGGCTGGGTAACCACTGAAGTTGGCCGTCAACCGTGGGTGGTCTACGGTCTGCAACGTACCGCAGATGCAGTATCCGCGCATGGCGATCTACATATGAGCATCAGCTTGCTGTCATTCTTTGTGGTGTACAGCTCAGTGTTTGGCGTCGGTTACAGCTACATGATTCGCCTGATCCGTAAAGGGCCACAGGAAGATGATCCGTCAACGCCGCCATCCGGCACGCCTGCACGACCGCTTTCTGCTGCAGTTCTTGATTCTCAACCGGAGGCTCACCGCTAATGGGTATCGATTTATCAGTTATCTGGTTTGTCATTATCGTGTTCGCCACGTTGATGTACATCGTGATGGATGGTTTCGATCTCGGTATCGGCATTTTGTTCCCTGCAATTCAGGATGCTGATGACCGTGATGTGATGGTGAATAGCGTCGCCCCCGTATGGGACGGCAACGAAACGTGGCTGGTACTGGGCGGGGCCGGATTATTCGGCGCCTTCCCCCTGGCCTATGCAGTGATTGTCGATGCGCTGACGATCCCGCTAACCCTGATGCTGCTCGGCCTGATTTTTCGCGGCGTCGCTTTTGAGTTTCGCTTTAATGCCACGCCAGCACATCGACCATTCTGGGATAAAGCTTTTCTCGGCGGCTCAATTCTGGCGACATTCACTCAGGGCATCGTGGTAGGTGCCGTGCTTAACGGATTCTCTGTCACCGGACGCAGCTACAGCGGCGGTCCTTTCGACTGGCTGACCCCGTTCACGCTGTTCTGTGGTGTTGGGCTGGTCGTGGCCTACGCCCTGTTGGGAGCAACATGGCTGGTGATGAAAAGCGAAAATCCGTTGCAGGATAAAATGCGCCGCGTGGCCAAAAAACTGCTGCTGGCGATGCTGGTTGTTATCGCCATTATCAGCCTGTGGACGCCGCTGGCGCACAGTGCGATTGCCGAGCGCTGGTTTAGCCTGCCCAACCTGTGGTTCCTGATGCCGGTTCCGCTGCTGGTGCTGTTGATCAGTATGTGGCTGTGGCGCTCACTGGACCAACAACACAGCCATGCACTACCGTTTATTTTGACGTTGGGATTGATCTTCCTTGGGTTCAGCGGTCTGGGGATCAGCATATGGCCGCATATTATTCCGCCGTCCATTACGCTCTGGCAGGCAGCCGCGCCAGCGCAAAGCCAGGGCTTTATGTTGGTTGGCGCCCTACTGATTATCCCGATAATCCTGGTATATACCTCCTGGAGCTACTACGTTTTCCGCGGCAAAGTTCAACATGGTGAGGGGTATCATTGATGCAACAATCAATCTGGAAACGCCTGATGTGGCTAGTGATCCTCTGGGGTGGCAGCGTGCTGGCCCTGGCCGCCGTCGGTATGTTCTTTCGTTTACTGATGACGGCTGCTGGCTTTAAGTCCTGAGACTCTCCCTGAAAACAACCGGGCAGCGCGATGCTTCCCGGTTGTAACAAATCCCAACGTTAACCAAACAAAAATGCAAAAAACATCTCACTGGCGAAACAGAGATTGCCATTTCACCGATTAAAATATTGAATAGTCACAAGGCGAAATTATCGCCACTTCCGTTGCTAACGTACCAGAGGGTGCAAGATGTTTAAGAAAGGATTAACGGTGTTATTGCTGGCCAGCGCGCTTTTTTCAGGTCAACTTCTCGCAACCAATCAAGGGCATGAATATCTTCAGGTGCAGAATGCCGATCACGTATTACGGCACACCGCCGACAGCGATGAGCTGCGCGTGACGGCGGAAGAATCCGCCGCCGATCTTCGCGAACATCATTACTGGCAAAAATCACGCAAACCCGATACTCACCAGGGTTAAGGTTTGCGCTTCGGCAATGTTTTCATCAGATCTTCAGGACTGACGGAAGCGACGATGCTGCCCGGCAACGGCATCTTCAGAATGTGATGTTTCATCTTGCCGATTACATGCATTTCGCACGGTCGGCAATCAAATTTCAGCGTCAGAACTTCATCGCCGTTTACCAGTTGCATCGGTGTGGCTTTCCAGCTCTTGATGTTTCCTTTCGCCTGTTTCGGGCACAGGTTAAACGCAAAACGCAGGCAATGTTTGGTGATCATCACCGGCACATCGCCCTTTTCTTCGTGCGCTTCATAGGCCGCGTCAATCAACTGAACGCCATAACGGTGATAAAACTCACGCGCTTTATGGTTGTAGACGTTTGCCAGGAAGCTCAGATGCGTTTGTGGATACACCGGCGCAGGCTGTGAAACCGGTTTGCGACTGCCGCGCTGATAGTTTTGCAAACGCGCCGCATCCAGCATATCGACAGCTTCACGTCGCAGTTGATTGAGTTGACCGTTTGGCACAAACAGCGCCCCCGGCAGATTAACCTGAATATCGCGGGCGTAATAAAGCGTTTGTCCAAGTTTGGCCAGACCATCCTGCAGATTGCTCAACGCTTTTTCTGCATTGTTCGCTTCGTCAAAGTGGCCGTCCAGCGTATGAGTAACGCTCACCCCCTCTTCACTGGTGAGCGTCAGGATCAACTGCTCCTGCCAGCCACCCAGCTCAATATCAACCGCGATACGACGTTCGCTGGAGGTTTTGGTTAACGCCTGCTGCCAGTTATGATCGAGATTACGGTTCAGCGGATGATGCGGACGCACTTTGTGCAAATCGGCTGGCATTTCATTCGGCCACACCCGATATCGATTGTGCCCCGTTTTTTCAACGGTATTGGCACGGAAACCAACCACCTCACGCTTGATTAACACGTTCAGACCATCGCCGTTCGCCAGCGGCTCGGTGACCTCAACATCCAGATGATCTTTCGCGACCTTCAGGACTTCACCAACCGGCAGACCAATGAATTTTGGCGAGTCAAACGCGCCGATATCGCCCTTACGCGCATTGACAAAATAATCGGTGCTACCGCGATGGAAGGTTTTTTCCGTGGAGGGGGTAAAGAAATGTTCGGTGCGTCCGGCTGATGAACGGGCCAGGTCGCCGCGCTCTTCAATGATGGCGTCGAGCATCTGACGATAATGCGCGGTAATATTCTTCACATAGCTCATGTCTTTGTAGCGCCCTTCGATTTTGAAAGAGCGCACGCCTGCATCAATCAACGCGCCGAGGTTGGCGGTCTGATCGTTATCTTTCATCGACAGCAGGTGTTTTTCATAGGACACCACGCGCCCCTGATCGTCTTTCAGGGTATACGGCAAACGGCAAGCCTGAGAACAGTCGCCGCGGTTAGCGCTACGTCCGGTTTGCGCATGTGAAATATAACACTGACCTGAATAGGCAACGCACAACGCACCGTGAATGAAAAATTCAATGGTCGCGTCCGTGGCCTGGTGGATGGCGTTAATCTGCTCAAGGCTCAGTTCCCGCGCCAGGACAATCTGGGTGAATCCGACATCAGACAGAAACTTCGCCTTCTCGACGCTGCGAATATCACACTGCGTGCTGGCATGCAGCTCAATGGGGGGAATATCCAGTTCCAGAATCCCCATATCCTGCACAATCAGAGCATCAACACCGGTCTGGTACAGATCGGTAATTAATCGCTGCGCGGGCTCCAGTTCATCATCGTGCAAAATCGTATTCAGCGTCACAAAGATTTTCGCCCCGAAGCGATGGGCAAAAGGCACCAGGTCAGCGATATCTTTCAGGCTGTTGCTGGCGTTATGACGCGCGCCAAATCCCGGTCCACCAATATAAACGGCGTCTGCACCGTGTAAAATGGCTTCGCGCGCAATGGCGGTATCCCGGGCCGGGCTTAACAATTCAAGGTGATGAGGCTGCTGGCGCATACAGTTGTTACCATCCACAAGCGGTAAAAATGGCGGCTATTGTAGTCACAAGCGCGGCATTTCGGAATAGTTTTCCCGATCAACTGCGCGGGTAATGGATCAGTGAATGAAAGTGAACCGTTTGTTCACCGCTGTTACGGTAACTATGGGCAGTATCGCCAGCAAAACGGACACCTTCACCGGGTTTAATGGTACGCCATAGGCCATCAATGCACATATCCAGCAGACCACTAATCACCACTACGTGCTCTATAACACCGCTTTCGTGTGGTGTGGATTCACTGAGCGCACCGGGGGCCAGCAGTATCGAAAAGTGATCGAAACACAACTGAGGATCCCACGGGAACAGCGGCGTGACGACCATCGCCTGGTGTTGGGGATCGAAAGCCGGGGGGCTGTCTGACTCGGGTGGCGAAATAAACGTCGAAAATGGGACATTCAACCCGGTGGCGATTTTCCACAATGTCGCCACTGTAGGGCTGGATTCATTGCGCTCAATCTGCCCCAGCATCGCTTTTGACACGCCGGTTTCCTCCGCCAGTCGCGAGAGACTCCATTCCCGCTGATGGCGTAGCGTTCTGAGCGTCGTCGCCAGATAGTGAGTTAAGTTATCCATATTTCTCCTTCCTCGCCCTGCCTTCTCAAGGCTACAGCTTAGCACTTGTACGCTATAACGCACAGCGCTACAGTAACTGACCGTTATAACGCACACGGAGTTGCTATGCGCACATTTTCAATCCCTTTGCCTACCGTGCTATCAGGTTTTGTCGCGGTGCTGGTCGGTTATGCCAGTTCGGCAGCCATTATCTGGCAAGCGGCGCTGGCCGCAGGTGCGACGACAGGGCAAATTGCGGGTTGGATGACCGCGCTGGGAATAGCGATGGGCGTTAGTACGCTGGCGCTGACATTATGGTATCGCGCCCCTGTTCTCACTGCATGGTCAACGCCCGGCGCCGCACTGCTGGTTACGGGCCTGCAAGGGGTAACGATTCAGGATGCGATCGGTATTTTTATCGTGGCTAACGCCTTAATTGTGCTGTGCGGCGTAACCGGACTCTTTGCCCGACTGATGAAAATAATCCCCCACTCGCTGGCGTCAGCCATGCTGGCCGGGATCCTGCTACGCTTTGGCCTGCAGGCGTTCAATAGCCTGAATAGTGAGCTTATCTTATGCGGTAGCATGCTGGTGGCATGGTTAGCGTTTAAAGTCATTGCCCCACGGTATGCGACAATCGCCGCGATGCTGATAGGTATAATCATCGCGCTGATAAAATGTGACGTTGTCACTAATGAGGTAAGTTTATCTCCAGTGTTACCTGAGTTTATCGCCCCGCATTTTTCATTTGCCCACAGCATTAGCATCGCACTGCCGCTGTTTCTGGTCACCATGGCCTCACAAAATGCGCCCGGTATCGCCACCATGAAGGCGTCAGGTTATGCGTTACCCGTTTCACCGTTGATTGTCTTTACCGGTCTGCTGGCGCTGCTGTTTTCCCCTTTTGGCGTCTATTCCATTTGCATTGCCGCCATAACCGCGGCAATTTGCCAAAGTCCCGAAGCGCATCCTGATGCCAAACGACGTTGGCTTGCCGCGGCGGCGGCGGGTGTTTTCTATCTTCTGGCTGGGGTGTTTGGCGGTTCGGTCACCGGACTGATGGCAGCCTTGCCCGTAAGCTGGATCCAAATGCTGGCGGGTTTGGCGTTGCTTGGCACGATTAGCGGCAGCTTGTACCAGGCATTGCATCATGAAGCCGAGCGTGATGCGGCTATCATTACTTTTCTGGTCACTGCCAGTGGCCTGACGCTATGGGGAGTTGGGTCTGCATTTTGGGGGCTGATCGCCGGAGGTGTGTGTTACGCAGTGTTTACTTTATTTCGCCGCACGTAACTGCGTTGGCGTTTTACCCGTCACTTGCTTAAACCGGTTGCTGAAATGGCTCGCCGAACTGAACCCGCAAGCCATCGCAATATCCGACAAACTGCGGGAAGAATGACAGACCAGATGCTGGGCTAATACCATACGTCGTTGCATAACGTACTGATGCGGCGCCATATTCATTGACTGGCGAAACATTCTGGCAAAGTGGAATTCACTCAGCGCCGCCTCGCTTGCCAAATCGCTCAGGGTGATGGGGTACGCCAGATGCGCTTCTATGTAGGCCAGCACGTTGCGCAATGTGGCAGGCGCAAGTCCCCCGGTGACAACGGGCAACTGCCATTGGACGTTGCTGTAATGCTGGATCAGATGCGTGAGCAGTAGCGAAGACGCGGCGCTGAGCGTGAGATGATTGGCCGGTTGTTGCCAGTCATTCCCGAGTAAAAACTGACGATAAACCGCTGTTATCCCCGGATCGCTACCAAACGTATGCTCATCCAGCGTGAAGCTATAAGGGCTTTTGTCCCAGACTTTTTCACCCACTTCGCGCAAATGGCCGTCCGTACAATAGAGATGCACAAAGGAAAGATCGTCACGAATATCCCAACTGGATTCGCTCTCTTTCGGCATCAGGCAAAAACGGTCCGGCCCACCGCCATTCTTCCAGCCGCCGGCCGTCTTGTGGTAACTCTCGTAGCCATCGGCGACATATAAGCTGAGGGTATGGTGATCACAATACTGGGTAATGGTATCACGCTTATTTGACCAGGCCGCCAGTTGGATCCCTGAATGTAACGCAACCGACTCGTGCAGCACGGCATTGTGTTTGCGTAAATTTTCAAAGGCACCGTAGGGCTGAGACATACCATCACATTCAAAATAAGTTAGCAGGCTTTCAGTCTATATCAGCTACATATTGTTAACAGCTTCCTTTTCACATTTGCGCGAAAAAAAGCGCAAGATTTTGCAAGTCCAGCGCAATCTGATGAAAGCCCCCTGCTACCCAACGTGACACAGTGTGCGTCTGAAGACCAAAAAGAGAAAGTTGTATGAACGCACTATTGTACTGCCTGGTGGTAGTGATTTGGGGAACGACATGGATTGCCATTTATCTGCAGCAAGGGCCGGTTTCAGCGCCGGTTTCTATCTTTTGGCGCTTTGCCGTTGCCAGCTCGGTAATGATAATAATCCTGTTGGTTAGCGGTAAATTACGCAAACTATCAGGTCGTGACCATCTGTTTTGTCTGTTACAAGGCGGATGCGTTTTTTGCTTTAACTTTTGGTGTTTTTATACGGCTGCGGCGTGGATTAACACGGGCCTTGAATCGGTGATTTTCTCGATGGCCGTCCTGTTCAATGCGGTCAATAGCTTTCTGTTTTTCGGCCAAAAACCACCGATGCGCTTTTATATTGCCGCCGGTCTCGGTCTGACCGGCATTGTCACCCTGTTCTGGCAGGACTTGCTCAACAGTGGGTTCAACCATTCACTTCTGCTGGGCATCGGCTTAAGCGCTCTGGGAACCTTTGGTTTTTCATTGGGCAACATGATAAGTCTGCGCCACCAGAAAAAAGGGCTGGAAGTATTGACCACCAATAGCTGGGCCATGTTGTACGGCACGTTGCTGATCGCCGCTATTGCGCTGGTGCGTGGCGATGACTTCACTCCGCAGTGGACTTTCAGCTATCTTAGCGCACTGCTGTACCTGGCTATTTTTGGTTCGGTGATTGCCTTTGGCGCCTATTTCACACTGGTCGGTCGTATTGGTCCCAGTAAGGCCGCATACAGTACGCTGCTTTTTCCTCTGGTCGCACTGACGCTGTCAACATTGTATGAAGGGTATATCTGGCAGGTAAATGCGATTGTGGGATTAGTATTGATTTTGCTGGGGAATCTGGTGATGTTTGCCCGACCAGAAGCGCTGATGGGTAAACTCGTATATCGTCGCCGGGCGGCATAAAAAAACGCACCATCCTTAGGTGGTGCGTTCATCATTATTATTGTGTTTTTTTGTTCACGTCAAACATGGAAGCATCAGTCGCCATGTCATCAACAACTTTCTTCAACGTTTCGAACGCCATCGGCGTGCTTTCGTTGTTCAGATCTTTACCTTCACCCTTACGTACAACCTTAACAACCGGTTTATTGGTCGCCGCATCAATCAACTCACCCTCGAAGTAGAGGTTGGTATCCATGGTACGGTGACCCGTTGCCATTTGCGTTCCCGCAACCAGCAGCGCAACCGGGATCACTTCGTAGAACTGCAGCCCTTCTTTACTGGTCGCTACACCGGTAATTGCCCCGCGGAAAATCAGGCTACGTGGCCCAGGGGTAGTCACCAGGGGTTTACGTTTACTGATTGCGGATTTCAACTGTGTATTGGTGTAGGTCAGTAGTTGATCAAGAACCTTCTGCCCTACCTGCGTAGTAGGTTTAGGAACCGGATAATACGTTACCGGGTTATATACAATGTTGTCATATTTGGATTCGTTGTAGTTCGGGTCAACCCAACGGAGTACCGTTTGTCCGGTTGCCGATTTTGTTTCCTTCAGATCAGAGTAATTTTTTAAAAACCCAGAATATTTATCCGGTTCGGTTACTTTTGACGCACAGCCGGATAATGCCAACAAGCCAGTAAGCACTGCAACTTTAAATAAAGTATGAGTACGCATGAAACGATCCCTTTAGTTTTCGCAATGATGCCTAAAAAGAATAGCAAAACAGATTCATTTTGGATGCACTAAAAATGGTAAGGACCGCACAATTTTATCTTTGCGCTCAACATAAAAAATGCTGAACGCAGAGAGAGTTAACCCAGACAGGAGGTTCAGGCAGTTTTGCGTGCCAGCATAGTGGCAAAGCGCAGTTTAATGCGATTACCGTTTTCATCCGTACGATGAAGTTCACCCACGTCTTCGTTGTATTTCAGCAGATCCCACCCGCTGTAATAGTTGCGTAATTCACCCGCTTTAAACGCAAACGGAAAACCAACGGTGCACGGGAAATCATCAGTGTCCATTGCCGCAACGATTAAATTATATCCGCCTGGCTTCGTGCAGCGCTGCATATTCTCAATCAGTCCTGGGATAGTTTTCGCCTCAAGGAACATCAGCACAACGGTAGAAAGAATAAAATCATATTCGCCATCAAAGCGTAAGGCGTTAAGATCTGCGACCTGCGCATGCAGGTTGGTCAGTCCTTCCGCCGCTTTAATACGCTCAAGGTTCGCTATGCTCATGGGGTTTTTATCCCATGCGGTAACGTCATAGCCGTTTGCCGCAAGGTACAGACTGTTACGACCATTACCGCAGCCCAGATCTAATGTTTTACCTGGCGCGACCACTTTTGCCGCTTCAACAACATCGGAATGCGTACGGGTTAAATCGTATTTCTCAGTAAAGTAGTTTTCGTCGCAATGAGTCATCATTTATCCTCAGATTTCAGTAATGCAGCACGTTCTGTGCGGATAAGCAGCTTTCCCTGCATCAGCAAAGCAAGCGTACGTATCAGTAATAATGCAATGATAAAATTGGTAAAAATAAACAGTGGGATAGACAGCGTATGAAAAAATCCTGATTCGCTGCCGTGTCCGAGATGCAGGCCCGTCGTCGCCAGGGCCGACACGCCAAACGAGAAGCTCCAGAACGAGGCATTAAATGGTTGAGACAGATACCATGGCATGAGACGTAGCATAAACAGAAGCTGCAGCAGACCATAGCCGAACAGCATTTTGGCTAACGTATCGCCCTCTCCGCCGTTGACGCTAAGCCAGGCGCTACAGGCGACCAGCGCGGGCGCCAGTTGAATGCCAAGCGAAGTCCGTAAGACCGATGGCAGCTCCCCGCAGCTACGTAAACGTTGCAGGATCACCGGTTCCAGGCTGAGCCAGGAAAAAACCCCGGCCCCCAAAAACACCAATCCGGCATCATTGAAACCAAGTGCACCACAGGCCATTGCGCTGATAAAGTTATTGGCGACGGTCGGCAGATACAGACCCGGCGTGGTGGCCTCCTCTGGATGCGCTCCACGCCATAATCCTGCCGTTTGCCAGGCCGCGTACGCCAGTTGTATCACCACGCCAATGCCGAATAACCCGATCGCCAGCGGTCGATACCAGGGAACAAAACCAGTTGCTACCAGCATGGTTGTGGCCGGAAACAGACTGACAAAGCTACTCATCACCGGGTGACGAATTTCAGCCAGTACGCTGTGCGGGAAATGCAACAAGCGATACATAAAAGCCAGCGTCAGCAGCCCCCAAATGACCATCGCCAGGATCACTAACCCATCGCCAATCCAGTGGCTCACCGGCCATATCTGGCTGGCATAACGCCAGGCGAATCCCATCCCGATTGTCCCCAGTACCATGCCAAAATAACCGGCCGGAAGATTGAGAATCCGTTCACTCTGTTTGCTCTTACTCATTTTGTTTATTTTTTAAAGTATATTTGAAATGCATTTTATGGAATTTCAGTTGGTTTAGCCAGTGCGGAAAACTTTGCTACGTTTAACTAAGGTGCGCAACATGGAAATGAGCCATGACCAAATATCGACTCAGCGATGAGCTTCGCTCCTTTAGTTACCAGGATAATGGCAATAAAAAAAGCGTATTACTACGCCAAATCATTGCTCTCATTGATTTTAATGATGTTACCGCCGGTACGCCTGGCGGCTGGATTGATGATGAAAGCGTCTTGTCGCAAAGCGGTGATTGCTGGATTTACGATGAGAATGCGCTCGCATTTTCCGGCGCATCGATAACCGGAAACGCCCGGGTTACTCAGGCAAGCGTAGTCAGAGATGGCGCGCAAATAGGCGATACCGTGTGGATTGACCGGGCAGAAATCAGCCATTACGCACAAATACGTGACAACGTCACCATACAGGATTCGGTTATTCGCGGCGAGTGCCTTCTCTGGGGTAATGCACGCGTTGTATGTGGATCCGAAATCATTGCCGCCAGGGGACTCACTGTTGAAAACGACCAGTTGCTGCAGATTTATGATCGGGCGACCGTCAGCCACTCACGCGTAGTGCATCAGGCGCAGATCTATGGCGATGCGAATATCAACTATGCCTTTATTGAGCATCGGGCGGAAGTTTTTGATTTCGCCCAGGTGGAAGGTAATGAAGAGAATAATGTCTGGATTTGCGATTGCGCCAAAGTCTACGGACATGCGCGCGTCATCGCCGGAACCGATGAAGATGCGATTCCTACCCTGCGCTACAGCTCACAGGTGGCAGAACACGCGGTAGTCGAGGGTAACTGCGTGCTGAAGCACCATGTGTTGGTCGGGGGACATGCTACATTACGCGGCGGACCAATCCAGCTAGACGATCATATCCTGGTTGAAGGTCACGCCTGCGTTCTTGGAGAAGTGTTAGTCGAGAATCACATTGAGATAAATGGCCAGGCGCACATTGAAGCGTTTGATGGCGATGCTATTCATCTGCGCGGGCCGAAAGTGATCAACGGCGAACAACGCATTACGCGTACACCTATCGCAGGCTTATTCTGAGGGAACATCAATGATGCGGGCATAGAGATTCACATCATGGTAATCGCCATTGAGGAACTCCGCTTGACGTAAACATCCTTCCAGTTGGAAGCCATTGCGCAATGCCACCTGGTTGCTCTCAACGTTCGCTACGCGGCATTTGATCACAAAGCGGCGAATTTCCTGGCGCTGCGCATAATGATGAATCAATGCCTGTAGCGCCAGGGACATAATGCCCTTACCCTGGTGAGCTTCATCCAGCCAGTAACCAATATAAGCCGCTTTGTTCTGTGGCTCTATCTGGTTAAACGCGATGACACCTACCACATTCTGTTGTGCAAAAATCAGGAACATTTTGGCGTAGCCGCGCTGGTGCAACATCATATTTCCCTGCACGTTTTTGCGCGTGTCGTCCTCGGATTCGACAAACTGCGGCCAGTTCAGCGACTGCTGGAGCCAGGTTTTATTCTTGAGCACCAATTGATGCAGAGGGGTGACGTGTTGTTCTTCTACGGCACGCAGTTCCAGCGTGTCACTAATGGTTATCACTTCTGGCATTTTCTTTCCGTTACGCTCGTTAAACAGCTAATTCTGCTCATCATAAAACAGGAAGGGCTTCCCTGTTGGAAGCCCTTTTACACAGCAAGCGCTGTTTTACTTAGCTCTCACCGACACTCTCTTTTTGCAAAATTTTGAGCAGATCTTCCTTCAGGTGGAGTTTCTGTTTCTTAAGGCGAACAATGTCCAAACTATACCCCCGACCATCCGAACCTTCCAGTCTGGAGATCTCATGATCAAGGCTGTTGTGTTTTTCGAATAAGGACAGAAAGCGAGGGTTCTCGGTTTTCAGTCGGGAAATAAGGTCTCTGTATTCTGGAAACATACTTTCTCCCTGTTAGTGGACAAGAACGTGTATAAGAAATACACAGCCCCAGAGTACCCATTTGCCATACAGAAAAATGCGAACAGGATCGAGTTAATAGCGTACAGAATATTTTCAGAAAGATTGCAGATACGGCTCCCCCTCAGGAGAGCCGTAAAAGGAGTGATTAACGCATCTCACGGTCGTCAACGTACTGACGTTTATCCGGCGCTGGCGGGAAGTACTGATACAGCCAGGTTTCGCTGATGGCGTCGCCCTGGCAACGCAGGAACATACGCATATCTACCGGGTCGGTTGAGTCAGACGTCGGATACCAGTCAAACTGGATACGGTAGCCGTCGATAGGCTCCACGTAGAGGATCTCAATCTGTTTCGCTTCACCGCTGGAGAGTGTAATCACCGGTTCAATGCCTTTCGGCGCAGCGGCTTTCAGATCGCCACCGACGAAGTCCACGGCAAAACGGCGCGCCCATTTCTCCGGGTAGTGCTCGCCCGGCGCCCATCCTTCCGGGAAGCCGCCCATGCCAGTACGGGTCGCCATCACGCGAGCTAACGGCGAACGTACCGGCGGCTGCGCGCTCCAGTACAGACGATATTTAAATTCCAGCTCATCGCCGGCTTTAATCGACTTCTCCGGCTGCCAGAAGCAGACAACATTATCCAGCGTTTCGCCAGTCGTCGGGATCTCCATCAGGCCGATGGTCCCCTTGCCCCACTGGTTACGCGGCTCGACCCACAGGCTAGGACGCTTGTTATACCAGCCCATGATGTCCTGGTAATGAGAGAAGTCGCGATCGAGCTGCAGTAAACCAAACCCTTTCGGGTTGTTATCGGTATAGGCATTGAACTGCAGTTTTTGCGGGTTATTCAGCGGACGGCAGATCCACTCGCCGTTGCCCCGCCACATCGCCAGACGATCGGAGTCATGAATTTGCGGGTGAATGGTGTCGCACATCCGGCGTTCATTGTTGCCACAACTAAACATGCTGGTCATCGGCGCAATGCCGAGCTGTTTAATGTCTTTACGCGCGTAGATATGGTTTTGTACATCCATGATCACCTGCGTTTTCTCGCAGTGGATCACGAACTTAAAAGCGCCTGTTACGCTTGGGCTATCGAGTAGCGCATACACGGTAAAGGAGGTCGCCCCTGGTTTAACCGTTTCGAACCAGAAAGCGGTGAAATCAGGAAACTCTTCTTTGCTGTCGGTATAGGTATCTACCGCCAGACCACGCGCCGATAAACCGTACTGGTAGGTGTCATCCACTGCGCGGAAGTAGCTGGCGCCGAGGAAAGAAACCACATCACGACGGGCCAGTTCTGGCGCTTTAAACACGCGGAAACCCGCGAAACCGAGGTCAGTTTGTCCTTCCAGTTGTTTGGTATCCACACCCGCGTCGTTGTATTTAAACAGCTCCGGACGGAAGTGGATTTCACGCGCCATATGCGTACTGTCATCGACCGAGAACATGCGAACCCGGCGGCGGAATCCCATTCCCACATGGAAGAACTGCGCATCAAGCTGACGATTTTCAACATTGTTCCACAGAGACTGCTCTGCGTCATATTGAATGCTGTTGTAGGCCTGCGGCGTCAATTTCGCCAGCGTGTCTGGTAACGCACGCGGCGCGCCGCCCCAGGGTTTCTGTGCTAAGTCGTGGGCCATCGATTGCAGAACGGAAAAATCAAAACGTACGGTTTTTCCGTCTGCAATGTCAGACTCTGCCGCAAAGGCGGCGCGGGAAAAGAGTGATGCAATACCACTGGTTCCGCACACGGCGGCCATTGCCATTGAACCTTTAATAAATCGTCTGCGATTCATGCCTGAAAGTGAGTCCTTCTGGTCGTGTAAATGGTCCCGCGCCGGTCAAAATCTGCGGCAAGAGAGTGCACATTTCTGACCGCTCACTCTAGACAAAATTCATTAATAATCCAATTGTTGGTCGCCGATTATCTGTACAAAATCGAAAATATTTTATGTCGATGGGAACAGACCGAATCCCGTGTAAATTCCGTTAAAGTAAACCACACCGCCGTTTACTTCTCTCCTCCGCCTCCTGATACAGCATAAACTCGTCATATACCGTGCAACCCAGTGCCTGTTCAAACGCGTCGCGGCTGGAATTCCCGTGGCTGCGAGCCTGAGTTTCATTACCCAGATTTGACTGGAAAATCCCCGCAGCGCTCACCGGTAAGAAATCTTCGTAGGTGATAGGTTGCGCAACCAGCCAGCCCCGCTCAATAAGCGGTTGCGGGTCGTCATCCGGGCGAATAGCCTGGCGATGCGCTTCGCCTGATGGCGTCAGTCGATAACGAAACCAGGCAAGACCCTGCTGGCGCAGCAGAAACTCACTGTCCGGGAACGCCTTGAAAACCTCCTGAAGATGTAACTGATGCGTCAGATTATCTTTTCCCGTTCCCGCTTTATTCAGCAGTTCGTCATACAAGGCTCTGCCTTTCGGCGTGAGCGCTACGCCGCGCTGTTCAATCTCACCAAAACGCGCCGTGTGAGTACCGCGCATTTCACCGGCAAACAGCACCGGTTCTTCCAGTGCTTTGAAACTGGTCTGACGTAATAAAATCGGCACCTCGCGGCGCGGCGGCCCTTCAATCAATATTTTCGGCTCTATGCCGCATTCCGGCATCATGGACTGTACCCGGTCAATATCCAGCGTGCGCGGCGTCAGATGGTTGATGTGACAACCAGGGAAACACACCACATCGGCAATCAGCCGGTGTTCGCTGTGTAATGCGTGATAGGTCGCTTCATCTACCGTGGCGTGCTGATGCCAGCGGAAAGTTTCCAGTGCTTCATGGACAAACTCCTGCGCCTGCTCAGGCGTAAAACTGCCCTGCGCATCAAACTCATCCAGCAGTTCATGACAACGGCGAGTGAAAATGTCGCGTTTTGCAAGGATCTCCGAAGCCTTTTGCCGCAGCGCTACGTTCTCGATTAATTCGAGCCGTAATAACGATGTGAATACCCGAAACGGGTTGCGCGAAAGCGATGCATCGTCGATGGGCCGAAAAGCCGTGGAATGTACAGGGACGCCGGCCTGAGAGAGGTCATAATAACTCACCGGATACATGCCCATAATGGCAAACATCCGGCGCAGCGTAAAAAGTTCCTGCGCAGTACCCACCCGGATGGCTCCGTGGCGCTCAACGTTTAGCCGGGCCAGTTCATCCGCATTAGCCAGTTTTTCATGCAGCGTCGGATTATTTTCCAGTACCGCCAGATTCACATCAGCGACAAGTTCCAGCAACGTGCCATACTGCGGGACTTCCTGCTGGTACATTGCTGACATTGCCTGCGAAAATTGTTCCCGAATCTCATCTGCCGTGATGGTGTTCGCCATAATGTCATGCCTCCAGTGAATATTACCTGGAGTGTAGAGAACGCTGCAAAGTCCGGTGGGAAGAATTTACAAAGTGTGACCCCGCGTAAATTTCCCACCCTATACAGACGGCGAACAGAACCTACTGGCGTGGTTTTAAATGACTTTCCAGCCAGGGGAGCATCTGTTTTTTACGGCTGAGCATACCTTCCACTTTGCAGGGCTGCGGGATGTCAGAAAGCTCAGAACCGGCAAACCACAGACTGGTGTCGCCCAGATTAATATCGGTGAGCATGAGCACAACCAGCGCGGCATTTTTTTCCTGCGCATAGCGCGCCATTTCCTGGCGTAATTCCTCCAGCACTGTATCAATCTGTTGCAGTGCATACAGTTCAAGTTGCGCCACACAGACCTGATGCCCATGGATAGTGAAGGTTTTAATGTCTTTCTGCAGGAGTTCGCGGGCACTCATTCCTTCCACGCTCGTTTTGGCAGACAGCAGGTCACGGCTGAAGGCATCAAGGTCTACACCAGCCTTTTGAGTCAGCGCATCGACCGCCAGGCGATCGTCGGCGGTGGTCGTGGGTGAACGAAGCGTGACAGTGTCACTCAACACGGCACCCAGCAGCAAAACGGCCTCCGCAGGAGATAACTGGCTACGCTCATCTTCCGACATCAGTTGCCATAACAGCGTTGCGCTACTGCCGACAGGCTTCACCCACACTTCTGGCGGCAGACGGGTGACTAATCCCCCGAGTCGGTGATGATCGATAATCCCCACGACGTTACTGTCTGCCAGCGATTGCGGTCCCTGGGCAGGTTCGGTGAAATCAACCAACCAGACGTCACGATCGGTCAACTCAAACGTCAGCCGTTCAGGCAGTGCCAGCCCCGCTTGCGCAAAGATAAACTGCGTTTCGCGGTTAGCTTCACCCAGACGCCATGCCGTGGCCTGCTGACCGCGTAAGGTAAGCCAACGCGCCGTCATTGCGGCAGTGCAAATGGCATCGCTATCGGGATTAAGGTGTCCTACTACATGTATCATTAATCAGTGCCTTGTAAAGAGAAAGGGTGCAAAAGCAAACAATATTCAAAGTATAACGACTGGGTACATTCCCTTCCATGATCCCACCACCCTGCCTGACTGTACAAAACACAAGCAAAATAAATAAGTTGTAAGTAAAACATGATAAATGTTAATAATATTTTGCTATCAAGTTATCAAAAACGAACAACTTCACTTGTCACCGACACGGCACTGTTTTTAACATCGCTTATGGAAAAAAATGTTCTGTTCAATCAGCGCATTCGCTTGCGCCACCTGCATACTTTTGTCGCCGTTGCACAACAGGGAACGCTGGGGCGCGCGGCTGAAACCCTTAATCTGAGCCAACCGGCCCTCTCCAAAACACTAAATGAACTGGAGCAGTTGACCGGTACCCGGCTCTTTGAACGCGGTCGCCTTGGCGCGCAGTTAACATTGCCCGGCGAGCAGTTTCTTACCCACGCGGTGAGAGTACTGGACGCGCTCAATACTGCCGGACAGGCGTTAAACCAGCGCGAAGAGTCGCAGACTGACGTCGTACGGATTGGGGCTTTACCCACCGCTGCGTTGGGTATTCTTCCGGCGGTAATCGGTCCGTTCCATAAGCAGCAAATGGAAACGACGCTGCAAGTTGCCACCATGAGTAATCCCATGATTCTGGCCGGTTTAAAATCGGGAGAAATCGATCTTGGTATCGGTCGGATGGCCGATCCGGAATTAATGGTCGGTCTGAATTACGAGCTGTTGTTCCTTGAGTCGCTCAAACTGGTTGTGCGACCTAACCACCCGTTGTTGCAGGAAACCATCACGCTGAGTCGGGTGATGGAATGGCCCGTTGTGGTGTCACCAAAAGGAACGGCTCCTCGTCAGCACGCGGAGACGCTGCTGCAAAGCCAGGGTTGCAAAATGCCGCCAGGCTGCATCGAAACGCTGTCAGCATCGCTTTCCCGCCAGTTGACGGTTGACTACGACTATGTATGGTTTGTGCCGTCAGGCGCGGTCCGGGAAGATTTACGTCAGGCGACGTTGGTATCATTGCCGATTCCCACCCACGGGGCGGGTGAACCTATTGGCATTCTTACCCGTGTAGACGTGCAGCTTTCCTCTGCTGCACAAATCCTCATTGGCGCGATACGCAAAACCATACCGTTTTGATACCAAAAATTAAGGGACCATCTGGTCCCTTATAGCGTGTTAAAACGTTTCCCAGTTATCACCACTGGCCGTTGCTGCCTGCGGACTTGAATGGCTCGACGTTTTGGTACCAGGAGCGCGCTTTATCGCACTTGCGCCCTGCAAGCGGAATGTGCCGACGGCTTCAGTTAAACGTGCGGCCTGTTCTTCCAGCGATGCCGCTGCGGCCGACGCTTCTTCAACCAGAGAGGCGTTTTGCTGCGTCACCTTATCCATCTCCGAAATCGCCTGGCTCACCTGCACAATGCCCCGGCTCTGCTCATCAGAGGCCGCCGCAATTTCCAACATGATGTCGGTCACGCGTTTTACCGCATCGACAATATCCGTCATGGTATTACCCGCCGCGACCACTTCATCGGATCCCTGGTCAATGAGTCGTACCGATTCGCTAATCAAACCCTCAATCTCTTTTGCCGCCTGAGCGCTTCGGCTCGCCAGCGTGCGCACCTCGCTGGCGACCACGGCAAACCCTCGTCCCTGCTCTCCCGCCCGCGCCGCTTCTACCGCCGCGTTCAACGCCAGGATATTCGTCTGGAAAGCAATGCTGTTTATAACGGCTGTGATTTCAGAGATTTTCTTCGAACTACCTGAGATATTGCCCATGGTTTTCACCACGCCAGAAACCATCTGACCGCCACGACTCGCCTTGCCGGAAGCATCTTCTGCCAGCTTGCTCGCATGGTGCGCGTTGTCAGCGTTTTGCTTCACCGTAGCCGTTAGCTCTTCCATACTGGCCGCCGTTTCTTCAATCGCCGCGGCCTGTTGCTCCGTACGTGAGGACAAATCGGTATTCCCTGCAGAAATCTCACTGGTACCGCGATAAATTTCCTCTGCCCCCTGGCGCACCGTACCCACGGTTTTCACCAGCGAATGCTGCATAGTTTGCAGATGACGGCTCAGGCGACCAATTTCACTGCGCCCGGTCGGCTCCTCCGGCATAGTCAGGTCGCCTGCCGAAATTTGCTCGATGCGCAGGGCTGCACGTAACAGAGGATGAATAACGGTGCGGCGCAGAACGATAAACGTCATCACGGTGAGCACCAGCGCGAGAGCAAATGCGCCGAGCATAAACGCCATACCAAGTTGCGTACGTCGGTGCGCCTGCTCGCTGAGGTTATTCGCCCTGGCAGTGCGAATTTCAATGGCTTTCAGCAGCACCTTGTTGTAGGCAGAATCCAGCGGTCTGGCCTGTTCATTTTCGTGGTTGATAATCGCTTCAAACATGCCGTTTTTAGCGTATTTCAGCATTGGCTGTAAACCGTCGGTATAGGCTTTGAAGCTGGCGCTTAATTCGGCGTCTAATGCTTCATCAGCAGACGTTTTCACCGTACGCGACATATAAGCATTGAAGCCGTCCTGCGATTGCTTAATCCGTTTTTCTGCCTCGGCGATATTGGCCTTCATGTCATCCATTTCGGCAATGCGGCTCGCCGCGCCGGCATGGATCATGTTGATACGTGCGGTGCGTAAGTGGTTAGAGCTGTTAGATAACCCCATCCTGACCTGAATCTCGTCGGTCACATCGCGCTGATCGCGATCGGCCTGCATAAGAAAATAGCTTGCCAGCCCTGAACTAAAGGCGAACAACAGAAGGATGCCACCGAGAATGGAGGAAAACAGCGGAACCAGTCGGATTTGATGCAAAAAACCCAGTTTATGCTGGGCCTGCATCGATGTTGTGTTGTCCATGACCGTCGACTCTCTTGTAGGGTTTATGCGTGAAAACACGCCCGTTAGATAGTCATCGGCAATCCGTGAAGTTTACTTACCGCAAAAAGCGCCGGATTCGTCACACTTTCACAACATAATTCTAAAAAATTCAGGAAAGTGCCAGCGGAGAAATCCGCTGGCCAATGAATCAGTTATCGCCAAAATGGATAACGGTACGAATGGACTTGCCCTGATGCATTAAATCGAATGCTTCGTTAATTTGCTCCAGCGGTAAGCGATGAGTGATAAACGGATCCAACTGAATTTTCCCGCTCATCGCTTCTTCAACCATTCCCGGGAGTTGAGTGCGCCCTTTTACGCCGCCGAACGCCGAACCGCGCCAGACTCGTCCGGTAACCAACTGGAACGGACGCGTTTTGATTTCTTGTCCGGCACCTGCCACGCCGATGATGATGCTCTCGCCCCACCCTTTATGGCAGCATTCCAGCGCCGCACGCATTACGTTAACGTTGCCGATACATTCAAAGCTGAAGTCCACACCACCATCGGTAAGCTCAACAATCACCTCCTGAATCGGTTTATCGTAATCATTCGGGTTGATGAAATCCGTCGCGCCCATTTCACCCGCCAGTTTGAATTTCTCCGGATTGGTATCAACGGCCAGAATACGTCCGGCTTTCGCCTGCACCGCGCCCTGAATCACCGCCAGGCCGATGCCACCAAGACCAAATACGGCCACGGTGTCGCCTTCTTTCACTTTCGCAGTGTTATGTACTGCTCCGATCCCGGTAGTGACGCCACAGCCCAGCAGACACACTTTGTCCAGCGGAGCCTGCGGGTTAACCTTCGCCAGAGAGATCTCCGCGCAAACGGTATATTCACTGAAGGTACTGGTACCCATATAGTGATAAATCGGCTCACCGTTATATGAGAAGCGAGTCGTGCCATCCGGCATCAGGCCCTTGCCCTGGGTGGCGCGTACAGCCTGACACAGGTTGGTTTTCCCCGATTTACAGAACTTACACTCACCGCATTCAGCCGTGTACAGAGGGATGACATGGTCGCCCGCTTTCAGGCTGGTGACGCCTTCGCCCACTTCAACCACAATACCGCCGCCTTCATGGCCAAGCACCGCCGGGAATACCCCTTCCGGATCGTCGCCTGAGAGCGTAAAAGCGTCAGTATGACACACCCCAGTGTGGGTAATTTTAACCAGAACTTCACCTTTCTTTGGCGGTGCGACGTCGATTTCGACAATTTTTAGCGGTTGGCCGGGGCCAAATGCAACTGCTGCACGTGATTTCATTTGTCTCTTCCCATTATTGCGAGGTGATGGTGTTATTTTAGATAAGCGCGAAGAAGATGGCCGATTTCAGCCATACGTACGGCTCGCTGGTCTGGCGTTGTCTCGCCGCTGACCAGTTCGTCTTTCAGGTGGATCTCAACCATTTCGCCCATCAGGCCATTGGATGCGCCGCGTACAGCGGCAATTTGTTGCAGGATCGCAAGGCACGGTTCGCCGGACTCCAGCGCGCGCTCAAGCGCGTCAACCTGACCGCGAATACGACGAACACGGGTGAGGATACGTTTTTTATCTTCAGGTGAATGTGGCATACGCCCTCCAGATACTATAGGGGGGTATACTATCAGATTTGTTATTTAGCTGTAAAATAAATGATTTGTTTTACATTAGCATGGGTTAGAACGGGCATAGGTGATTTCTGCCAAAGCTGGCGGTAAAAAAGGCCGCCTAAGCGACCTTTACTTTTTATTCATATTATTTATTTACAAGAGGCGATCAATTAAAGTGATGCTCGCTTTCCCGTCTAACGGCTTATAAATCACGATTTTCACTACATGATATATTGGGGTTGGCAAAACGAGTGTTTGTCGGGCGATAAACATGTAGTTGTGGCCAGCCACCAACTGCTCTCCACAATAGAGTAATGGGAAATAGCCTGCGCCAGGCCATTCCCCCCCGATGGAATATTGAGCAGTTGTTCATGAGTCTGATAGAAATACAGGATAATGATAACAAGCGCCAACATTCACCTGACATGCAGCAAGTCAGAAAAGCGTGTCGTATAACGCGGCGAAAGCATATCTCGCTTCATCGCCCACGGTTGCTGGATACCTTGTCCGGCAAAATAGAGCGTTCCTTTACCTTTTTCAGCATTAAGCGTATCCAGTACGCCCATCAATTTATCGCTGTTACGCCGGGGGGCGTTGCCATCAAACAGATTCAGTTGTGCCACGCCAGAACTAAAAAAATCGCCCAACATCACACCCGCTTTTTGATAATGTTGCCCCTCTCGCCAGATAGCGTCCAGGCTGCGCGTTGCCGCACTCATAATTTCCCGTGTGTCCTGGGTCGGGATCAGCAGTTTTACCGACGCGCTGTTAGCGTAATAAGGGTCCTTTAGGGCAAATGGACTGGTTTTGATAAACACAGAGATAAATCGACAGAACTGATGCTCACCGCGCAGCTTTTCCGCCGCACGTGAGGCATAGGTGCAAATTGCTTCACGCATCGCGTTATAGTCCGTGAGTTTTTCACCAAACGATCGTGAGCAGACGATTTCCTGTTTAACCGGCGCAAACTCTTCCAACGCCAGGCACGACTCACCGCGCAATTCCCGTACGGTTCTTTCAAGAACAACGTTGAAGTGTTTGCGAATAAAACGAATGTCGGTATCAGCCAGGTCACGGACGGTTTTAATCCCCATCGCGTCCAGTTTTTTACTGATACGGCGGCCCACGCCCCACACTTCACCAACAGGGAGTGCGGCCATCAGCTTACGCTGGTGCTCAATATTTGATAAATCCACCACTCCGCCGGTTTGTTGCTGCCATCTTTTGGCGGCGTAATTCGCGAGTTTTGCCAGCGTTTTGGTCTGGGCGATGCCAACGCCAACCTGAAGTCGTGTTTTCTGTAGAATTGTGGCCCTTATTTCGAGACCAAAATCCGTCAGATCCCTACAGTTTCTTACTCCCGTCAAATCACAGAAGGCCTCATCAATACTGTACCTTTCCACATGTGGAGAGAGGTCTTCCAGGATAGACATGACCCGGCCGCTCATATCCGCATACAGTTCATAGTTGGAACTAAAACACACCACGCCGTAGCGCCGGAACAGATCTTTCTGTTTGAAGTACGGAGCACCCATTGTCACGCCAAGCGCCCGAGCCTTCGCGCTACAGGCGATAACACAACCGTCGTTATTGGAAAGAACCACAACCGGTTTGCCTTTCAGATCGGGCCTGAATGCCATCTCACAACTGGCGTAAAACGAATTAACATCCACTAGGGCAAACATAATTAGCCAGCCGCCTTAACGATAAACGTCACCACGCCAAAGATATCCAGCGAATCCTCGCTGCTGATTATGATGGGCGCGTAGGCTCTGTTCTCTGGCCTGAGCATCACAATTGGATGCAATTGCAGACGTTTAACGGTGAATTCACCCTCAATGGCGGCAATCACGATGTCTCCATGAGCCGGGTTTCTGGCGCTGTCGACAATCAGCAAATCACCCTCACCGATCCCCGCCCCGACCATAGAATCACCCGATGATTTAACAAAATAGGTTGCGCTGGGATGCTGTACCAGCAGGTCATTGAGATCGATACCTTTCTCAACGTAGTCCTGCGCTGGAGAAGGAAAACCACAGGGCACAAGGTCGCTGAACAGGGGAAAATGTTTCGTTTGTCGACGTTTTGCAGGCTGGAAAAACAACATAATAATCGGCCTCTCATTTAACTGTATTTATATACAGTAGTTTTAATGAGGACGGCGATCAAGTGACGAAAGTAGCGAACTGGGTGTTGTTTAACCATCTCGTCGGTAAGCTTTTATCACGTCTGGAAAAATAATTTCTGTTTTATTCGGCAGAGGAAGACGTTCATTTAGCCGGAACGATAAAGACGAAAGGTATCTCGATTTGAAAGGGGTAAAAAAGCCCCACACTTGCGCAATACTGTTCACTTAAGCGGAGCA
>NZ_SZXM01000088.1:0-602 GCF_005281355.1 Citrobacter sp. wls615
AGGAGCAATGAGCAATGTTCGTGGAACTCATTTATGACAAAAGGAATTTTGATGGTCTGCCCGGTGCAAAAGATATCATTCTGGACGAATTGAGTAAGAGGGTTCACCGGATTTTCCCCGATGCTGATGTTCGGGTTAAACCGATGATGACACTGCCGGCGATCAACACTGACGCCAGCAAGCATGAGAAAGAACAGATAAGCCGTACTATTCAGGAAATGTTTGAAGAGGCGGATATGTGGCTGGTTTCAGATTAAATGCCTTGAACCGTCATATTGCTTAAGTACAATCCGCCGGGACTGGCAATCATTCAATACTCGCACTATCGAACGTTCGCCAGTCGGCCGCAATCATGCTCTTGCATACGGCGTGGTTGCGGCACCTGTCAATTTGCCCTACTGAACACCCTGCTGAGTTTGCTCGCATTCATGTTCAGCTTTTTCCATCGCCTCCTGTAAATCCTTCTGTTTCTGATTCCAGATGCTGTTCACCGGCATTTCCACACGAACAGATACAAACGAATCGGCAGGAATATCTACAGGCTCTCCGTCTGTCACGGTTTCAGTGAATATCCGGTTTATATCTGTGTGCCCTATTCTGTT
>NZ_SZXM01000088.1:705-30510 GCF_005281355.1 Citrobacter sp. wls615
GCCCCCCCAACTGGCATCAGCATTCAGGCCCATACAGCCTTCAATAAGATATTCACCGACGGTCTGCCGGGTGACAGTACACCCCTCTGACTCATCATTTAAATGGAATGAACCATCACCATAAACCTGCACTATCGGCGAAGCGGCTTTCAGTGTCCCGTCGCTGGCTTTAGTTGTATTCTTATTGTTGTAAAAAATAGCCCAATCCGAAACGCCACCATTTGAATTATAAAAACGCGTTCCCAATTGTACAGCCGATCCAGAATAGATCCAGTCAACTAAAAATTTGTGCCCCCATCCAAATGCAGATACTGTCGCCCAGTGCTGTCCAGAAAATCCCGGGCCTGATGCCATTCCTCCTGCAGCATTTAACCCAATAGCCACATCACCAATAGGTAACTTATTAAAGTCGTTACTAAAATCTGATGCGGTATTGCTTGCTACCATTGGCCCTGATTTGGCATGCGCGACACGCGTTTTATTCGCAGTAACGACGCCATCTCCAGTATCTCCAATATCACGGGTTGAGCTGCTTCCTAACCCAAGTTTTTCACGAGCATCTTGATAATTTGTCGCCCCAGTCCCCCCCTGTTCAACCGGAACAGCCCCTCCCGTTTTTGTGGCTGCATTATCAGAAAGATATTTCCAAGATGGTCCTGGGTAAGAAGTTCCATCCGGTAGTCTTACCGTGATATTCCCCGAGCCACTGAATACCTGCTGCCAGTTCTGTTTATCATAGTTCAGCCCGCGCAGCGCTTCAGCAGCTTGTGTTACTACAGCTGCGGTGACCAGGTTCATGGCGATACGAGGAACTGCATACCAGGCCGCACCAGATTGCGTTGGCCCGGTGAAATTACTCACCAGTGTCAGTGATGTATTCACTGTAACAACAGCGAAATCACCGGCTGCCAGTTCTGTAGTAAATGCAGTTCCGCTGCCCATTACGGCTGCAGAGTTATTCGTCAGGGTGAGTGTTCCTGCGCTCATTGAGACCTCGCTTTACAATTGTTATTTAGCTGTCGTACGGTGTGTGCAATTAGCCACCGGAGAAATTCCCCGAGGAACGCCCTACCATTATTGTGGGGCTATAAAGTGAATGCTGGTAACTGCCAATCGCCTCTTCCCGGAGTGTGATTGATACGATATCCGCCGTCGTAACAATGGAGTGCGTAACAACGAACGGGACGGTGCTGCCGCTACTCGAACCACCGCTTGATGTTGAAAACGTGTATCTTTTTTCGTTTCCGTTAATGCTGATAATAATCGTTGCCGAAGTTGCTGTTGATGTAAGACTCCTCACCTGGCATCCAACCTGGAACAATATTGTTTTTTGTAGCCCTAAACTGGAACTGTCTTTATATGTGAACGTTTTGGTGTTAATTGGCGCGGTCAATCCGGGATAATCGTTATATGTGTATAGGGCAACAATATCGCCCACAAATTTCCGGGCTGATACGGTGCCATAGAATTCCCCGTCTTCAGCATGAATATCGCCAGTGAACGATCCGCCGGTTGCATATACAGTTCCGCGTACGGTGACATCGTTAAATTCAGCCTGACCAGTTTTATCAATATTCCAGCCGGTCAATCCTGTCTGGTAATTATTCGAGCGTATGTAATTACCAATTTTTGTATTGGTAATACTGCCATCCTGAATAAACGCATCGCTGATAAATACCTGACCATTCACCACCGCAAAAGGTGAATATTGCGTATCACCGCTGCCACTCATCAGGACGAACTGATTGGCGTTAAACCCGACACGGGTGACTACCGGCTTACCCGCTTCTGCCAGCACCGCAATCGACATCCCGGCACCGTAAAAAATATCGTTGATGCGCACTCCGACTTTCAGGGTATGAATGGCCGTAGCACTTATAGCATCAACGGTGGCAGTGAGCTTATCCTCAAGCGAGGCGGTTACATCTTTAATCTGCGCCTGCACCTGTGTGGACATTTCAGCCATCGCTTTATCAACATCTGCAATGGTCGTTTTAACCACCAGAATACCCGGTGCGGTGCGCAGGCCACGCCCGAGCGCCTGCAGCCAGCGAATTTCGCTTTTTGTTGGCCTGGCGTAGATGATGCAACGAACGTCACTATCGAAGCCGGCCACCAAAACGCCCACACTAACGATGATTTTCGTTGCACCGGTTTCAAAGCGGTGAATGATGGTCTGGCGCTCATCCACTGGAGTGTCGGCGGTCATGACCTCAGCGTTAACACCCGCCTGGTTAAACTGGATTGTCAGGAAATTGGCGTGGGCTACATTGACGCAGAAAGCGATAGTAGGCAGATCCCGCCCATTCTCCAGCCAGTTCTGTACGATATCGCCCACCAGCGTAGAGCCACACATGATTTCAGCCAACTGCGTTTCGTTGTAATCGCTGCCGTACTCAAGCGAGGACTTGGTTTTTACGCCTTTCAGATCCGGCTTTGTTGGCGCGTAAAATTCGTATTTACTCAGATCGCCACGCTGGATTAACTCGCCGATGGTGGTCGGCTTAATCAGTCGGTCATAGTATTTGCCCAAGAATGGGGAAAAAGGCGTACCCGACAGACCAATCACCTTTACGCCTTTGCCGCGCAGCCGTTCGATATCCTTCAGGATGCGTTTTTTACGCAGGTGAGCTTCGTCGATAATCAGCAGATCGATATTTTCAGGAAAAACACGACGAATAAGCGTGTCGGCGCTGGCAATCTGAATTTTACGGGCTGGATCGTAGTTCGGGTGATCCGCCCAGATATAACCGATTTCATCCCCCGGTAACCCGTACTCCACAAAGCGATTGGCCGTTTGACCAATCAGGATGGTGTACGGTGCACAAAACAGAACGCGCATACCACGGCTGACGAACCCGGCAACGATGAAAGCGGCAAGACCAGTTTTACCGCTACCAGTTGGTGAGTACACCATGAAGGTGTCGTTTTCCTTCCAGTCACGGCGCAACATGTTTAGCGCTCGTTCCTGTGCAAAATTCGGCGTGATCGTCAGCTCCATTGTGCTGCCCCCGTGCTGATGAGATAATAATTTTGTGATGTGGTTTTCATGGATTCCCCCTCACATGGCTGGTGGCCTCCCCAAAGGCTGCCAGCCTCCCTTCTGATTCAGCTCCTCTGAAAAATCACTCTTCCAGGAAGAACCCTTTTCGTTTCTCAGCGCCTGAACGCCTTGTACTATCTTGCTGATACGGGCGTTTTTTTAATTGCGCCCTTAAGACAGGGATCTACTTAACCAATGGATCTCTCCTGTTGGAAAAGACCCTATTCCTCCCCCTGCACCCAATCCCCCCTTACCGAGCGCAAGCAATCTTTCGATGTCGCCGTCGCGACATATCACGCAATGGCGCAAACATACCGTATGTATGATTATCAGTTGATTGAATTGCCATGCGTTTCTGTTGAGGAGCGTGTGGATTTTATCCTTTCCAGGATAGTACACTGATAAAACAGCAACTACGCGTAATGGTGAATCACCCTGCCTGAATCGGCCATCGTGGCAAGAAAATACATTCTCTATGCGCGCTTGCAGACTGCAATGTATGTTTATATGAAAATCCGCAATGAGGGTTTAAATTTTATTTAAGAGGGAATAAATGCGTACTCGTCCATCCTCTCGATTGATAGTTCTTTCACCTGAAAATCACGTTCTGCTCTTTAGGTTCTGCCATAAAGATGATGCTCTGGATGGAAAAACTTACTGGGCAACGCCAGGCGGAGGACTTGAGCACAACGAGTCTTTTGAGCAGGCGGCGTTACGTGAGTTATTTGAAGAAACGGGCCTGACAAGAAAAACGGCGGGACCACAAATAGCCTCCAGAACCTTTCCTATGATGTTGCCAAGTGGTGAGAACGTTCTCGCTGAAGAACATTTCTTTATTATTACTGCAGAAAAACCAGATATTGACCGATCAGGTTGGAGTAACAACGAAAAAGAAGTCATTCGCGAGCACTACTGGTGGAGCTTAGAAGAGCTCAAACAAACTAAAGAAATCATCTTCCCACTCGATTTGATAATTAACATACTTGAACTTAACTCTCTGAAACGGCTTTAGATGTCCACTTCTGGCACGAAGTGGACAAGTTACCTGAGCTGAAGGTCCGCTATGAGCGATCTGCGGACGTTTTAGACCTCATAACCTAACGCCTGTAATCTATCCCGCAGTATGCATCCTTTAAAGTGTGGGATTTCGTGTGCATAGCTACGTAACTGGTGAATGCTATTGGGCATTCGGGGATATTGCTGTCTTTAGGTCGATAGCAAGCATCTCTGCTCGCTGATTCAAAGCATCTAACATGAAATCTTTTTTATCTTTTACGGTAACTAGTGAATAGTACGGCTCACTATTCGTACAGGTTAAGCGTGATATTGTAAAGTCATCATGATGAGGTATTAATGCACGATAGTTTCCTTCAGAGATAAACATAAATCGAGCTTTAGGATGTTCGTTGAGCCACATATATTTATTCTTACAAAAGAAAGTGTCTCGTGTGTCATATTCCATGGCAAATCCGTAACCGAATTTGATGATGGAGAATGTCTGGACACTAAATGCAATATATGAAATGTAACCAATAAAAAATAATGGAGCAAAAACAGACATTGAATAGTTAATATCACAACAGGGTGTTGCCTTTACCTTTTTCACCTGTGGAATAATAAGGGTTAAATAAGGGGTGCACATAAAATAAATAGCATAGTAGAAAATAAATATAAAAAGCAAGGCCGTGACTGCTGTCATGAGTTTGTTAAATGTGGTGTCAAAAGGAATATCAAATGAGTTAGAGACTAGCGAGCGAGCAAGATAATATGAAATTAAAGTTACTATTACCCATGAATATTTAATCCCTAGTTTTACTTTTGCAATTATGTTTTTTCTTTATTGTCAAAAGATTTTAGGTGGGATAAAATTGTATATGCAATTAGTAAGGTGGTCATGATAATTAATGCATTTGGAATGATGAGACTGATATAATCAATAATCTTAAAGGAAATACATGTCAATAAGAACAATAACGACGAAAACAATGCTGCACTTTGCGTTTTCCTATGACTTTTTCGAAGGCGAGTAGCCAGCTGATTGGTCGATTTTTCGTTCCAATAATAATGTATAACTAGCCCGCTTAGGATAATCATCCCCAGCCAAATAACAATTGGGTATACAAGGCCTCTCTGAGGCATGATGACGAGTATTGCCATATAGAAGAATAAAAAATGGGTGATGCCAAGGTTTAATGATTTCCATATTTTTTTCATTGATGTTCTTTTTTATAATTAGTGATTCCATTAACAATATTATGTTTTTATAACAGATACCAACAACAATATGAAGATAATTTTGTGATCGCATAAACGAGAATAGATAATTGCACCGAATCTTCTAGGTGAATCAAAGAGTTTTACCGAGTATGTTCCTCTATTCCGCGATGTCTACTTCTGGAACTTAGCAGACTGCTTTAGGCTGACAGTCCGCTCTGAGCGAGGAGCGGACGTCTATGCGGGATACTTACAAGTTTATTGCGCCAGACCGACTTTTACGAAAGGGCTACCATGACTACGCGATTTTTTGATTAGCTTGCCTACGTATAATTCTCTGATTTCTGGTGATGCGATTCGTCCAACAAATTCTGAACGGTTGGTTTCGGGGGGGATGACCAGTTCCCGGGTAAAGTACTGCTGAGAGCCTGCCTTTAACCAGCACTGTATCTCGTAGACTTCCATCACCAAACCGCCGTAGGTTGCGTATGCAAATTGCAGGTTTTCATCTTTTGGTACTTTTGCCCAGACGCCACGCGTAGCTTCATATAATGCAAGTGCACTCATGCCAGACTTATAGGTGCTGTTTAGCAAAAAAGCGAGCCCTGCATGTTCAGGTGCAATTTCCGTTTCTTGCTTAAGAAGGAGATGGTTGAGCTCATCCAGCGTGATTCGCCCCATAAGGGAGCTGCTTCCTCGTACTTTGTTGGTCAGTTCTCCAACACCTAAGAGATCAATACATGTAGCTTCAACAAGCTTAGCGGTTGCCTCATCCATGCCATGGCGTAGTATGTCGATTCCCAGGTTTCCTGTTTTTAACAGATGATTAATTCGTTCTGATTTCGGAGAGCCATCATTACACTTTATATGATCAAGACAGCGTTCTGACTTGCCTTTGCCTATATAAAACGGTTTTTTTGATGCATCTTCAGTGTCATAAAATGCATAAACATAGAACTTAGCCATCCCTAACGCTTTCGAGTATTTTGAAAAATCTTTCACCACCTTGCTTCCTTAGGACAAAAGTACTTAATTTCCCTATCGGCACTATAGTTCAGAACTTAAGAGCAAAACAAATAGCATATAGATTGACTGACCTGCCCCCCCACTGATGAATAAGGACCAAAGTTAGCAACGTCCGCGTGTGGCACGAAGCGGACCAGGTCACTGAGCTAAAGATCTGCAGTGAACGAGGAGCGGACCTCTGTCATGTTGTCGTAAATACTCACCGCTTAATCAGGAGATAGCAATACCTCTTGCCCTCAAGCTCCGTCTACTTGAATTGATGGCTTCCAGTAAGCGAAGGCGGCTTTCGCTGAGATGAACGGCGAGTAACTCTGCCGCTTTTTCAGTCTCCTGCGACCTAAGCGCCGCTATTATTTCTTGATGATCTTCCCATGCGGGATTCGATGGTGCTTTGTCGAGCCATCGTGCCCGTGAAAGCCGGCGCAGGGCATCGCTTACCCCTTCGAAAATAAACGCATTCTGACAAAGACGGGCCAGCTGTAGATGGAATCGTGTCCCGGCATCCTCCATCACCTCTTCTGACACATCAGCAGTCTTCGTTTTGAGCAGGTTTTCCAGACCGTTGAGTTGTTCTTCCGTCATCTGGCTGGCTGATAGTTTTAATGCCGCCACTTCCAGTACTTCCCGGTAAATACATAGCTGTTCAACTTCTGCGACATCGATCGGCGCCACTAACCAGCGCAGCCCATCACGACGGACCAGACCTTCTGACTCCAGTTTTTGTAATGCGGCTCGCACTGGCGTCCGGGATGCGTTAAACGTTGCTTCAGCCCAGCGCTCGGTAAGTCGTTCTCCTGGCCCCAGCTCCATATTGAGTATCAGTTTTCTTAATTGGTTTTCAACTTCTGATGCCTGACTCATAACAACAATGTTCTCCCGCAAATTGACAGTAAGATGCGCAATCGATATGGTATACCAATTTGGTATACCAAGAAAGAGTATTTCTATGACCCAATTCTATAACAGCTTCTGGCAGCGAAACCTGCTTGTTTGCTTCATTGGCTCGTTCTCAACGGTCTTCGCAATGACCCTTATGCTGCCGTTTCTGCCTTTGTATGTCGAAGAACTGGGTGTTAGCGGGCATACCGCGGTCGTGCAATGGTCTGGTGTCGCATTCAGCGCAACGTTTATCACTGCCGGGTTGATCGCCCCTGTCTGGGGGAAACTCGGTGACAGATATGGACGCAAGTCGATGCTCGTGAGAGCCAGCCTTGGCATGGCGGTTACTGTTTCGCTTATGGGGCTGGTGACAAATATATGGCAACTTGTCGGACTAAGGTTGTTAGTTGGCCTGGCGGGAGGTTACTCATCCGGCGCGACAATTCTTATCGCAGTACAGGCCCCCAGAGAACGTGCAGCCTGGGCACTGGGGATTGTTTCATCCGGTGTAATGGCGGGCAATCTTGTCGGTCCACTTGCCGGAGGGTGGCTCCCTGGTCTGATCGGAATTCGAACCACGTTTTTCTGTGCAGGTGCGCTGATATTTCTGTCCTTTATCATGACCCTCACCCTCATTCGCGAAGAGGTGCAAAAGCCTGAGAATACCGTGGCAAAAACGGCAGTGAGCTGGTCGCAGTTGCCTGCCCGTACTGTAATTATTTGTATGCTTTGCACCGGTCTGCTGCTGATGCTGGCCAACATGTCGATAGAGCCCATTATTACGGTATATGTGCGAACTCTCGTCAGTGACGCTTCTCAGATAACCAAAGTGGCAGGATATGTAATGGCTGCCGCAGCCCTGGGCAGCATTATTTCTGCATCCTGGCTTGGAAAACTGGCAGACAGGATAGGACATTTACGCATTATCACAATGGCATTGGCGACAGCCGGTTTTCTGCTTATTCCTCAGGCGTTTGTTTCCTCAGGCTGGCAGCTTATTGCTCTGCGTTTCCTTATGGGGCTGGCACTAGGTGGATTACTGCCATGTATGGCGGCGGTAATACGTCATCGTGTACCAGAAGGAATGGTAGGGAGCATCCTCGGTTATTCCGTAGCGGCACAGTTCGCAGGTCAGTTCATCGGGCCGTTGATCGGCGGCTTTGTCGGCGGGCATATCGGTATGCGAGCCGTCTTCCTGGCAACCAGTTGCATACTGCTGCTCGGAGCAGCCTGGAATCTCAACATTCATCGTCAGTCAGCAACGCGTTGACTGACGGCATTGCCTCGTACCTGCAAATCCCGGAGATTTTATGACGACTCAACTCAGTAATATCAATAAAAATAGCGCGCTGCTGGTAATGGACTTTCAGATGCTCATCCTCAACAACTTCCTCCCGCAAGAGAGTGCCAGAGATGTTATTCGCAACACGGCATCGTTGATATCTACCGCACGCGCAGCTGGCGTAACGGTTATCTACGTGAGTGTCGGATTCCGCAAGGGTTACCCTGAAGTCAGTCACAACAACACGATTTTCTCGTCAATTAAAGGGAATGGCATTTTTATGGTTGATAACGAGAGCACGGCCATTCATGCAGATGTCGCTCCTGAAGAGAATGAGGTCGTCATTGTTAAACGCAGAGTGGGGGCTTTCTCCTTTACTGAACTCGATTTGGTTCTTAGGGTGCAGGGAATAGAAACTTTGATTCTTACTGGCGTCACCACAAGTGGTGTTGTGCTGTCTACCGTTGGGCAAGCTTTTGACCTGGATTACCGGCTTGTGATTGCGAGAGATTGTTGTGCCGATCCAGATTATGACACCAATTTGTTTTTGCTTGAAAACATCTTGCCTCAACATGCCTTCGTTACTCATTCAACGGAAATATCAAAAGCCTGGGCATAAAATATCTGATGTCGAAGTACCCACCGTTTGGGTTGTGGAGTTGACCGGAGAAGCGCGATTGCCGTTCATATAAACGTCCGTTCCTGGCACTAAACTGACGAGCAGCAGGATCACGGAGACCCTTACAAGCGACGAGCGAACGTAGTTTGCATCTCTATTGTTGATAGTGACGCTGAGTGGATGCAGGGTGCCGCAGGAGGGATGCTTCGGGGCGTATTGGACGTCGCACCAGCTCCCCTCCGCAGTTCGGGCACTGGCCATTAAGCCGTTGGGTCACGCAATCGGCGCAAAATGTGCATTCGAATGAACAGATGTATGCCCCTTTTGATTCAGGAGGCAGATCTTTATCACAGCATTCGCAATTAGGACGGAATTCAAGCATAGTGCTCTCTTATTGTTAAAGGCACATCATTGGATATACCAAAAGCCATCTACCTGTATCACCTTTACGATAGACGACGATATTGTTTTTGCCTGTATTAAATGAGCATTGTCTATAAACCAGAAAAATCAAGAGAGTGAATTATTTGATAGAAACGCTCACCTTCGGAAACGAACGACCAGCCTATAACGCCCCAATCAATCACATAAAAATCAAATAGATAACACTTTTCATATCAACATTATCACTACGCTTTTTACACCTTCCCTTTCGTGCAAAAAAACAAGACCTGCCACAAAAATAACCGTATTAATTGCTCACAGTTGCACAAAATGGATAAATAACGTTAGCAGCACTTACAGTTTTTTCCTAAAGTCAGCGCTTCGTTTGTATGTCATGCTTCATCACGCTAATAACTTATAACGCTAAGCGAGGATATTATGAAAAAGACAATTATCGCATTATCTGCAATTCTGCTGGCTTCTCCTGTTATTGCCGCAACAACACACGCAACCGATAATGATGTCGCTGCCGCGCACGAAAACGCGAATACTGCAAAAGAAAAACTGCATCAGGCGCAGAATCAGGGCGAAGAGCAACAGTTAAAAGCAAAACATACTGCTGAAGGTAAGCAAGATGACCTGAGCAGCAAGGTGAGTGAGGGCTCACAAAAAGCCTGGAATACAACCAAGGAAGGCGCTGAAAAAGGTTGGAATGCAACAAAAGAAGTTACCGAGAAAGGCTGGAATAAGACCAAAGAAGGTGCAGCCTCCGTTGAGAAAAAAGTCAGCGAATAATCCTCCAGCCATTCAATAATAAAAAGCCGCTTTCGCGGCTTTTTATTATTAGCATGATCCGTCCTGCACAGCGTTGACACGTTTCTGACTTAAATCCGCAGAACGTGATGATGACTGAGTTTAAACGCCCCCAACGTGATTATCCTGCCATGGTCGCCACCGTGTAATAACCTTGTGGTATCATCAGCACATCACAGTTGTTGACCGCCATCCACTCTCCCTGCGACCCGCTAAAATACTGTCTGTTATTACCATAAGCTACAATTATATTAATTTTAGATAATCAGCCTCGCACCTGCTGACAATAATGAGTAAAGGTTTACTATAGACCTGTCTTTTTTTAGCAGGAAAGTAAAATGAAAAAAACAAAAGGGTTGCTGATTATTGCCCTTGCTTTCACTCTGGCATCATGTGCTTCAATTCCTGAAAATATCAAAGGTAATAATCAACCAGATATACAAAAGAACTTTATCTCCGTGCATAACCAACCGGGGTTATATACAGGCCAGCAGGCCCGATTTGGGGGTAAAGTCATCAATGTAATTAACACCAAAACGGATACGTTACTGGAAATCGCCGTTCTACCGCTGAACAACGACGCTAAACCACAAATAGACGCCAGCTATCAGGGACGTATTCTTGCCCAACAGAAGGGTTTTCTCGACCCGGTAAATTACAGAAACCACTTCGTGACTATTTTAGGGACAATTCAAGGAGATGAACAAGGATTCATCAACAAAATCCCGTACAACTTTGTTAAAGTTGATTTACAAGGCATTCAGGTTTGGCATTTAACTGAGTCCGTAAACACGACCTATAATATGTGGGATTACGGTTATGGCGCGTTCTGGCCCGGACCGATGTGGGGAATGCCCTACTCCGCAAATACCGTAACCGAGGTTACGCCAGAGCTAGTGAAATAATCCCTGTAGTACGGTGATGCGAATAGACTCCGGAGCCGAGTGTTTGCCAACACGCATTTTAATCACTCCGCGTTTCGCTTATTGCGTCATCGTGCTCCATGTGATCCTTCGCTAAATATTCATTATTTCTGCTGCATGTAATTTAACCGCTAACTTTTAGCGCAAAAATGGGCGTTACTTTTCTCATGCCTGACCATCTTCTGTTATTTACCGATAACTCCCCCACCCTGCATGCCATAAAAAAACATTTGTGCTTACGAATTCTTCAGGGATTACTATGAACAGAAAATGCTTACTGTTGATACCATTATTTTTTAGCAGCGTCATTATTACCGCCTGCGATAATAAACCTGCAGTAAAAACCGCCATGGAGCCCGGGGTCGGCGTTGTTACCTTAGCGCCTTCCTCAGTGAATATTAAAAGCGAGCTTCCTGGCCGCGCGGTTTCATTTGAGATCGCCGAAATCCGCCCTCAGGTTGGGGGGATCATCATCAAACGTAATTTTATTGAAGGTGACAAAGTCAGCAAAGGAGAGTCACTGTATCAAATTGATCCCGCCCCGTTGCAGGCCAGGCTGGATGCAGCCAGAGGCGCACTGGCAAAGGCGCAGGCGACGGCCAATAATGTGCGACTGACATTAAATCGGCAGTCAGCATTAATAAAATCCAATTACGTCAGCCGCCAGGACTACGACACGACGCGCTCACAGCTTAATGAAGCAGAAGCCAATGTCGCCGTCGCCAAAGCGGATCTTGAGCAGGCCACCATCAACCTGCGTTACGCCAATGTCACCTCGCCGATTGAGGGCATCAGCGGTAAATCCTCCGTAACCGTGGGTGCTCTGGTCACCGCGAATCAGGGAAACGCGCTGGTTACCGTGCAAAGACTGGATCCTATTTATGTTGATTTAACGCAGTCAGTACAAGACTTCTTACGCCTGAAAGAAGAAAAAGCCAGTGGGAAAATTGCCCAGCAAAAGGGCAAAATTCCGGTTGAGCTGATGCTGGAAAATGGCAAGCCCTATCGCTATACCGGCACGCTTGAGTTTTCCGATCCTGCCGTCGATGAGACTACCGGCTCCGTGACCTTGCGCGCCGTGTTCCCCAATCCTGAGGGTGAAATTTTACCCGGTATGTACGTCACAGCATTGCTGGATGAGGGCAGCCAACAGAATGTTTTAATGGTTCCACAGCAAGGGATTACGCATAACGCGCAGGGAAAGGCCACAGCGTTAATCCTCGATCAAGAAAACGTGGTGCAACTACGCGAAATAAATGCGGTGAAGGCTGTAGGCAATCAATGGTTGGTGACTACGGGATTACATCCTGGCGATCGGGTCATTGTATCCGGATTACAAAGAATCCGTCCGGGAATTAAAGCCAAAATCCTCGCAGCAAAACCAAACACACCTGACACGGTAACTGAACAGTAATATTTCAGGTATTAAGGACACCTTCTTCATGGCTAACTTTTTTATTGAGCGCCCGGTTTTCGCCTGGGTGCTCGCTATTATCATGATGTTTACCGGCGGTATCGCGATAATGAACTTGCCTATCGCGCAATATCCGCAAATTGCTCCCCCCACTATTACCATCAGCGCAGCCTACCCCGGTGCAGACGCTAAGACCGTTGAAGACTCGGTGACTCAGGTGATTGAACAGAATATGAACGGGCTTGATGGCCTGATGTATATGTCATCCACCAGCGATGCGGCAGGTAATGCGTCGATTATCCTGACCTTCAAAACGGGTACGTCACCCGACATTGCGCAGGTTCAGGTACAGAATAAACTGCAGCTGGCGATGCCTTCCTTGCCACAGGAAGTCCAACAGCAAGGGATCAGCGTTGATAAATCCAGCAGCAATATCTTAATGGTCGCCGGTTTTATCTCTGATAATAACAGTCTGAGCCAATATGATATTGCTGACTATGTGGCGTCGAATATTAAAGACCCACTAAGCCGCACTCCCGGGGTCGGGAGCGTACAGTTATTCGGTTCGCAATACGCCATGCGTATCTGGCTGGATCCGCAAAAGCTCGACAAATATAACCTTACGCCGCAGGACGTTATTACCCAACTCAAAGTACAGAATAACCAGATCTCGGGCGGACAGCTGGGAGGAATGCCGCAATCAGCCGACCAGCAGTTAAATGCGTCGATCATTGTTCAGACACGCCTGCAAACTACCGATGAATTCGGCAAGATCTTCCTTAAAGTTCAGCAGGACGGCTCCCAGGTTCTGCTGCGCGATGTCGCACGCATTGAGCTGGGTGCGGAAAATTATGCAACGGTGGCACGTTACAACGGAAAACCCGCAGCCGGAATTGCGATTAAACTTGCCGCTGGCGCCAATGCCCTTGAAACATCCCAGGCAGTAAAACAAGAGTTGAACAGATTATCTGCCTGGTTTCCGGCCAGCATGAAAACCGTTTATCCCTATGACACGACCCCCTTTATCGAGATTTCAATTCAGGGTGTGTTTCATACATTGATCGAGGCAATCATTCTGGTATTCCTCGTCATGTACCTGTTTTTGCAAAGTTTCCGCGCGACGCTTATCCCCACTATCGCGGTTCCGGTGGTTATCCTCGGAACCTTTGCGATACTCGACGTTGCCGGTTTTTCGATCAATACGCTCACGATGTTTGGCATGGTGCTGGCGATAGGACTGCTAGTTGATGATGCCATCGTGGTGGTTGAGAACGTAGAACGTATTATTGCCGAAGAGCACTTGTCACCAAAAGCGGCGACGCATAAAGCGATGGGTCAGCTCCAGAGAGCACTGGTCGGTATTGCCGTCGTCTTATCCGCCGTGTTTATGCCAATGGCATTTATGAGCGGGGCAACGGGTGAGATTTTCCGTCAGTTTTCCATCACCTTAATTTCCTCCATGCTGCTGTCGGTGTTCGTGGCGATGAGCCTGACGCCCGCACTCTGCGCCATGCTGTTAAAATCCCACGAGGGAGAAAAAGAAAACACCCATTTTCTGTTTACCCGTTTCAATCACTTCATGGAGAAATGCACCCATCACTACACGGACAGCACCCGTAGGCTGTTACGTTGCACCGGCCGTTATATGGTGGTCTATTTAGTGATTGGTGCTGGCATGATGGTACTGTTTCTCCGTACTCCTACCTCCTTTTTGCCAGAAGAAGATCAGGGCGTATTCATGACCACGGCGCAATTACCTTCCGGTTCAACGATGGTAAATACCAGCAAAGTGCTTGGGGAAATAACGGATTACTATCTGACAAAAGAACAGAAAAATGTCGCGTCTGTTTTTACCGTTGGCGGATTTGGCTTCAGCGGACAGGGGCAAAATAACGGTCTGGCGTTTATCAGCCTGAAACCGTGGTCAGAACGTGTTGGCGAAGAAAACTCGGTTACCGCCATCATTCGCCGGGCAATGATGGCTTTAAGCACCATTAATAATGCCGTCGTTTATCCGTTCAATTTACCCGCAGTCGCGGAATTGGGTACCGCTTCAGGTTTTGATATGGAGTTGCTGGATAACGGCAATCTTGGGCATGAGAAAATGATGCAGGCCCGCAACCAGCTCCTGGCTTTGGCCAGCCAGTCACCCGATGAAGTTAACGGAGTGCGCCCAAATGGACTGGAAGATACACCGATGTTTCGCATTCACGTCAACGCGACAAAAGCAGAGGCGATGGGTGTGGCATTGTCAGATATCAATCAGACCATCTCTACGGCGTTTGGTAGCCGCTACGTCAATGATTTCCTTAACCAGGGACGCGTTAAAAAAGTGTATGTTCAGGCCGATACGCCGTTCCGTATGCTGCCGGACAATATCAATCACTGGTACGTACGTAACGCCTCCGGCGCGATGACGCCGCTTTCGGCCTACTCCTCAACCGAATGGACCTACGGCTCTCCCCGTCTTGAACGCTACAACGGACAGCCTGCAATGGAAATTCTCGGCCAACCGGTCGCAGGGAAAAGCAGCGGCGATGCGATGAAATTTATGGCATCACTGATTAATAAACTGCCCGCGGGCGTCGGTTATGCCTGGACGGGGCTGTCGTATCAGGAGGCGCGGTCTACCCACCAGGCGCCAATGCTGTACGGCATTTCTCTGATCGTCGTATTTCTGGCGCTGGCAGCACTCTATGAAAGCTGGTCAATACCGTTTTCTGTGATGCTGGTTGTACCAATCGGTGTGGTCGGGGCTTTACTGGCGACCGATCTGCGTGGCCTGAGCAATGATGTTTACTTCCAGGTTGGCCTGCTCACCACCATGGGACTCTCAGCTAAAAACGCTATTCTGATCGTCGAGTTTGCCGTCGAGATTATGCAAAAAGAAGGAAAAACGCCGCTTGAAGCTGCGGTGGAAGCTGCGCAAATGCGTTTACGTCCTATTTTGATGACCTCATTGGCCTTCATTCTGGGGGTTATCCCACTGGCAATAAGTGACGGCGCAGGCTCTGGCGCGCAAAACGCCGTCGGTACGGGCGTTATCGGTGGGATGCTGGCCGCGACCGTGCTGGCGATCTACTTTGTTCCGGTCTTCTTTGTTCTTGTCGAAAACATGCTGGCGCGATTTAAAACCCGGCATTAATTCCCTGCCCTTGTAGATGCTTATCCCTGGGATCGGGTAATAAGATCCCAGGAATGGCGCTTCACTTATCAGACCTACGGTTGTTAGCGGACGCGGCTATCCAGCGAGTTTCCTCGTGGATAGCAGGGTGAGTTATTTTATTGTGAGGGGAAATGCGGGTGTAGGGACAGAGGTTGTCAATTCTAACTAAAGCCAGGCTATCAAAACGGTTAATCAATCGTGTGCAGATTTACGGCCAATTCGCCCAATTTCGTATTCGGGTGCTGATGACACATGTTAATCATTTTAGGAACAGCGACAGTTTCCACCTCATGCAGCGGAACATAATCATCGCCTTTAAAGTCAGAATTTTTATTAACAATCACAAAGGCAATTGCCGTCATGTATTGCCGACTCATATCAGCAAATTCTTTACAGGTCATATCTTGTGGCGCAGCTTCGGTTGCCTGAGTAGCAAACGCACAGCTCATCGGTGCCAAAACAGAGGTCATAATCACAACAGCTGAAACCATCATTTTAATATTCACGATACACTCCAGAGACAGGATTAGTTGTTATTGGCTAGTTTATCTGTTGATGCCAACTTCGTATTTCTACGCAGGCTGATAAAAGCCAAAGAACTGAAGATCATCTCGACCCCAATAAAAATCGAAGTGAACACGTAAGACTTATCGGGATCCATATTCAGCCATACACCAGCAATAAGCAGATCTAAAATGCCGATAAAAATGTTCCAGACATAGCCCGGACTGCGGAACATTTGAACTCCGGAAGCCACACGAAAAATACCACCAAGAATAAATAAACAGCAAAAAACCATAGCCAACGAATTCATGCCGATCACAGGGTTAACAAGGAAACAGTACCCCAGCAGTAACCATGCGATAGCAAAAAATGCATAGGTAAATCTGGCTTTCAACTGCTTCTTCCCAGCGCTAAACAGGCTATAGATAGAATAAAAACCGCATACCAGGAACATAAAACCTGTCGCGTAGCTTAAATAAACGCCAGCAGCAATAGGATAGATTAAGCAGCAAATACCACACACCAACAACAGCACCGCCATAATTGTTGCGTGTCTTTTATAATGAGAAAGTGTTTTTTCATTAAACGTTCTCAGAGCTTGCTGATTAAAAATGAACATACATCCTCCGTTACATGTAAACGTAATGTAACCTACTAATAAAAGAGTTAATACTCACACAATACATATCACTTACAATCAAATAATAAGGCTTCAGATAAGGATACGTATATAAGAATAAAGGAATGTCGCTATGCGTTTAATCCTACACATGTCAGACGTCTGACACCTGTAGGATTAAACGCTCATTATTTTATCCTGGCTCTGATTCCTCTCTTTAAACTTATTTAATATGATTATTGCGTTTGGTGAACAATACCAACTTTATTCAGGAGAACGTAATGAAAAAGATTATTCTTGCTGGTCTGCTTGCAACTATGATGGGCTCAGCTCCGGTAATGGCATCTGCCACTACTACCACTGCGGCACAAACAGCCACAGCAAATGTACAAAAAGAAGCAGCCGATATTATGCAGGTCGCCGTACAAGGCGCCAATGCGATGCGTGATATTCAACTTGCTCGTCTGGCTCTGTTTCACGGACAGCCTGACAGCGCAAAAAAATTAACCAATGACGCCGCTTCCCTGTTAGCAGGCGACAGCAGCGACTGGGCGAAATTTGTCAAAGCAGCGCCTAAGGCGAAGATGATTGACGATCAGTACGTAATTATTAACGCTACAATCGCATTATCAGAAGACTATATTGCGACGCCGGAAAAAGAATCTGCTATCAAAACCGCGAACGGCAAAATGGCCAAAGGTGACTGGAAAGGTGCAGTGGATACCTTGCAACTGGCAGGGATCAGCGTGCTTCAGACCCAATACCTGATGCCTTTGAATCAGACGCGTAAAGCCGTTGCCAGCGCCCAAAAACTGCTGTCCACGGGTAAATTTTATGAGGCTAACCTTGTGTTAAAAGGTGCTGAAGAAGGCATTGTTATTGATAGCGAAATGGTGGGTGCAGGCCAGTAATACTCTGTACTAACGAGTGATGAATCAAGACATTTCTCTCCTGATCGGGCTGCTACGGCTACCCGATCAGGGGGGATTAATGGCTCATCAGACTGTCGATCTCAATTTCAATTTCCCGCATGACAGCAACAATTTTCTGTAATGCCTGTTGCCGTACAGCCAGCGGAAGATCGTCATGTCGCATAGACTCAAAAGGTTCGCACAGCGTCTGAAGCGCGGTGATACCCAGAATTTGCGCCGAACCATGCAACCGATGAAGCGCCCGTAAAAACAGCTGCGGCTCATCTTGCGCAACGGCTTTCTCAGCCGCTTGTAAATCATTCAGCGTTGCCTCACGGAATGTTTCGAGTATCTCGTTCATTAATGCGCGATCGCCACCGGTATTTTCAGTCAGTACATTGAATTTTAAATGCCGGATTGCACAAGGAGACGCATAGCCCGTGTCGATTTTGCTCAATTCATGCGTCAGCGTCTGGATTGAGACCGGCTTAAACAGACACAAATTCATACCGTTTTGCAGACATCGATCGCGTGACTGCGGGAGCGCACTGGCCGTCAGCCCCCATATTTGCAAGTGAGGTTGTTGACGACGTAGCGAAGCCGCGAGATCAAACCCGTCTTTCTTCGGCATATTCACATCGGTTATCAACAGGTCGTATGATTTTTTGGCCAGTTTAGCTTCGGCTTCCTCGCCATCACAGGCCTCATCCACGCTATAGCCAATGGTATTCAACTGGCGTTTAAGCAGCAGCCGGTTAGTAGGATTATCGTCTGCAATCAGAATCGACAGACACGGTAACGGCAACACAGCGCCAGGGGTATCTCCATCCGGTACTATCGATTGTCGGGCAGTTTCAACCGGAAGCGTAATTGTGAACGTGGTTCCCTGCGACAGAATACTCCTCAGCTCCAGCGTACCGCCCATTAGCGTTACCAGTTCTTTGCAGATAAATAACCCCAGTCCAGACCCCGTTTGTTGACGCCCGCAACGCCCCTGAGCATAACGATGGAACAGTCCAGCTTGCTCTTCTTCGCTAATGCCGCAACCGGTATCACTGATGACGATTGTCAGGGTGCCGTGATTATCTGTGTCCGGAGCCAGACGGGCAGTAACATGAATACTACCCTGCACCGTAAATTTCAGCGCATTGCCCACCAGATTGGTGAGAATTTGCCGCAAAGCCTGCTGATCGACAAATACCCGCTCGTTTACTGGCAACTGGCTGACGCAGGCAAGCGATATACCTTTCTGCCTGGCCAGAGCATCGAAAGAGTGACACTGCAATTCAATAAGCTGCGAGAGATCGGTCCACTGGGGAACAACCTCATATTTTCCGGATTCAATCTTATCAACGTCCAGAATCTTACCAATCAGACCCAGCAATGATTGGGCCGTCGCCCCGGTCAAAGCAATGGCCTCTTTGCGTTGTGCCGGACTGAGCTCTGAGCTTGAGAGTAATTCCACAAAACCAACAATCGAGCTTACCGGGGTACGTAACTCATGGCTCATGCTCGCAAGAAAACGGCTTTTGGCTTTTGTAGCGGCAATCGCTTTATTCTTTTCGCTCTCCAGCTCTTGAGATAAGACCTCTTTGAGATGCAACTGTTCTTCCAGTAACCGCTGCGATTGCTTTCTTTTACGGACTTCACGGGAGAGTGATATCCCCCATATCAGGCTAATAGCAATAAGTACCAGCGCAAATACCACCAGTTGATAGAACTGTTTGCTATATCGGCTCCAGATATCAACCTGGGTATTGGAAATCTTCGACCACTTCTCCGTCATCTGTAAAATTTCACGCGGAGGTATGGCTTGCAGGGCCTTATCAATGACAGACTTCAGCATGGGCTCATGAGAAGAAATAGCAAAACTCACCGATGCACCTGGCATATCAGGAAGCCGGAAGAAGTGCATATTATTCTGGTAGTAATGATCGGTAATGAACTTTGCCGACAATTCAGTCGCGATTGCCGCATCAACGTCGCCCTCCTTGACCATAGCCATGGCAGCGCTACCGGTATCCGCATTCACCCATGTCACCTGCGGATAAAGTTGTTTGAGGCCACGCTCCAGAATATGTCCGGCAGGCAGAGCAACGCGTATCGGTTTTTCCAGCAGCGAGTCGGCTGTTTCCTGGCGCGATGTGATAACCACGAATGCAACATTCATCAGCGGATCGCTCAATGCCGAATCATCCTGGTTTTGGTTAGTCGGGGCGATCGTCGGATACATATCCCACTGCCCACCACTGATGAGTTTGGTCTGTTCACTTCTGGACGTGGCTAAAACAGGTTCAAAATCAAGACCCGTTTGCAGATGAATAATATTCAGCAAATCACCAAGAATACCGCGTAACTCGCCGCTGCTATCTACCAGCGTATAGGGCGGGTAATCCGGGTTGATCAAAATGCGGATGGTATGCTTATTCTTCAGCCATTCTTTTTCCTGACGACTGAAAGGAATGGGCGCATTAAGATAAGCAAGATTACCGCGATTTAACCAGTTCTGCATCACCTGCATATGGATTTCATTACTTATTGACGTAATAAAACCATCAAGGATATTTCTTAATAGCGGTTGATTTTCATTAACCACAAAATAATTATATTGTTCTTGCTTGTCAAAATAATGCGTAATAACCAGGGATTGCGAAAAATACCGCGAAATACAATGACTGCTGGTAATATTGTTACCAATATAATATTGGTTATCATCGTTCACTACCGACGCCATTGCCTGATACTCGTCGTCATAAAATGAGACTTTAGCATCAGGAAAAGCGTCCTGGATAACGTTAAGAAAAGGGCAATCCCGCACACATGCGACGCTGACCTTATGGTTCGTCGTCAGCGGTAGCATGGTGTTTTTTAATGACGTCACAAGCGTCGGCCACGTTGTGAGTAATGCTGAAGTGCGCAGTAAATCCCCGCCGACATCCTGCCGCCGGGAAAGCTGGGTTATCAACGTATCAACATCATTATTGGCGAGTGCGGCAAGCGCCTGCTGCTCGTTATCATATTGCTTTATAACAATTTTTACTTTGAGACTTTTTTGCATTAGCGCAAGATAGTCCGCGTTAACGCCCCGATAATTTTCCCCGCTGTTTTGATAGACAATAGGGGAGACTTCCGGTAACCAGGTGCCAACCACTAATGTTTTTTTATGCGCCAACCAGTTTGTTTCTTCCTTGTTTAAACTGATATTTTGCACCGCAGTATTATAGTTACTTTTTAGCTCAACCTGACGCGCTGAACTCACACCCGTAGACAATCCGATGGTAAATATGACCATCAAAAAAATAAATAAGCGTTCCAGCATTACTCTACCCTATTTTATTTCTTTGCGCGTAATCATAAATTTCCATTAATGAAGAACAATCTAACTTTTCCATTAAACGACTTTTATAGGTACTCACCGTTTTATTACTGATATTCATTTTACTGGCAATAGTGCTGTAATCCATGCCATTAAGGATATAACGCAACACTCTCATTTCCTGTGTCGATAATGTATCAAGTTTATCCTGCTCGCTGACCGATGAGCCAGTAAAGTGCTCAAGGGAGAAGGGGAAATAACTATAACCATTTTTGGCGGCTTCGATAGCGGCAAGAATATTATTCATGCCTTCTTTTTTACTCACAAATCCGTTGGCACCGTATTCAGCACTGCGTTTACCATAAAAATATTCATTTTTTGCTGAAATGATAATGATCACGCCAGCATAGTGCCGCTTGCGTAATTGTTCCAGCACCTCGATGCCACTGATGCCAGGAATGTCCACATCGATAATTAGCAGCTCAGGTTTGTTTTTTTCAACCACCTGCACGACTTGCTCGCCACTGTCGAGCTCAGTGGTCACAGTGATACCATTAGTATCGAGTAAGTTGCGAATGGCAATGCGGGCCAAAGGGTGATCATCAACGATTATCGCGTTCATTGCGTATAAGAATCCCGATAAATAAAGAGAGGCGATGGCTATAGTGCAGGTGAGTCTTCGATATTATTAATTTATAAGCGCCAGACCCAGGACGCAAATTCTAACATAGTCACGTGTATATTTTATGATTTTTTCATAACCAAGATGAATAAACCATAAAAATAACATTTAGATTTACAAGAATTAAACCTTGAGCCTTTCTGTAGATCAAATCATTAACACATAACAGAGGGAATATTCCTACACATGTAGGACTGGTCTTTCATTTATTATGCTTAATTCTTAATAAAAGAAGAGAAATAGAATTACCGTGGTAACTGTACATCTGGCGGGAAATTCAGTTATTGCGAGTACTTAAACGCTAATACCCGTCAATCCCTGTGGCCCTGAAACAGCAGAGCCACAGGAGACAGACATTAATCAAGCCTGACTGGGTAATGCTCCAACCGCGCGCGAGTTTTTCACGGTCAGCGTAACGATGGCAGAACATAACAGTGCGGCAATCATAAAGATAAAGGCGCTGTTATAGCTTCCTGCGCTGCTTTGGATCAGCCAGCCGATGATAGGTGCGGAAACAACGCCCGCCATCTGACCGCCAAAGTTAACGATCCCCGACGCCCGTCCCATAATGTTGCTGGGGATGGTATCCATCAAAATTCCCCAGAACGTCGCCATAGCGAAAAACATGAACAGGGCTGAAATACACTGATAAACCACCGCCATATCTGCACTGCTCACGCTGAAGGTCAGGTACAGGAAGCCTGCAGCAATGACTGAGGTTACGACGTACAACGTTTTACGCATCGGTTTGAATTTATCTGAACAATATCCGCCTAACAAAGTCCCTCCTGCACCAAACAGGAACGGAATTGCCGCCATTACGCCGGTCTTGGCCAAAGAAAACTCACGTACAGTGATCAGGTAACTGGGTAACCAGGTTGAAAAACCCCAGAAGGTGATATCAAACAAAAACCAGATACTTGCCATTTGCCAAAGCACCGGCATTTTGAGTACGTCTTTAAACGCGATAGCGCTGGTGTTTTGCAGCCCCCCCTGATCGTCAACAGCCAGTTCCGCCAGATCCTGCTGCGTAATGGCGGGGTGATCTTTCGGGTTGTCACGCGTAAATAAGTAGATCCCTGCGGCGATAAACAGGCCGGGAATACCCAGCACGATAAAAACCATATGCCAGCCAAATGCCCCGATAATGCTGGCTGCGACCACGACCGCCAGTGCCGGGCCTAAGGTATTCACCGTTGATTGAATCGCCGTCGCACGTCCGCGTTCTTTCGACGGGAAATAGGTCGAAATCATTTTCCAGGAGGCCGACGGGAAGCACCCTTCGCCGATACCAAAGAAGAAACGTACGGCCAGCATCAGCGGTAGCGTCAGCACAGCCCCGGTTAAGCTGGTGAAAACAGACCACCAGGCAATACCAATGGCCATAATTTTACGTGAGCCAAACTTATCCGCCAGTAAACCACCAGGAATTTGAAACGCCGCATAACCAATAAAAAAGGCGCTAATAATTAAACCTTGTTGCGTCGTATCCAGATTTAAATCTTTGCCGATATAAGGGAGCGAAACGCTCATGACCATTCTGTCGAGAAAAGAGAGGAGCCACGCCAGCCAGATCAATGTCAGGACGGTATATCTTGCTTTCCAGGTCTTTGGTTTACCTGAAGGTAAAGATGTTTGTAGGTTCATTGTGATGTCCTTAGGGTGTAGTGATCTACCGCGGCTATAAATAGTCGCGATAGATCAATGCGTGTTTAGCGTTATTTATTAATATTCTTTTCTTATAACCGTACCGCTACAGGCATAACTTTCCGTGCCATTAATTAAGGCAATGCGCCCATTAACCATGACAATTTCAATCCCTTGCGGATACTGATTAGGTTCAACAAACGTGCCCCTATCAGCGATAGTGTTCGGATCGAACATCACGATATCCGCCGCGTAACCCACCTTCAGCAGCCCACGATCCTGCAGGCCAAGCACCTCAGCAGGTTTACCCGTCATTTTGCGAATTGCCGCTTCCCAGCTCAGACATCCCTCTTCACGTACGTATTTACCGAGCACACGTGGGAATGCGCCGAACACGCGAGGGTGCGGTTTTCCGACCCCCATTAAACCGTCGGTACAAACGTTTTGCTCTGGCCGACAGAGAAACTTAATCACATGCTCTTCAGTGCCGTAGAAGTCGACCATTCCCACGGCGTTTTCTTCTTCATAAAGCAGGTCGAAGGTGGCGTTGTAGGGGTCTTTCCCGCGCAATTCCCCCAACTGGACGAGGTTCAGACCAACGGCATCCTGATTTTTGGCCGTTTTCACGCTGGTAACAAAAATCTGGTCCAGACCGGCAAAATCGATAAAGTTATCCCAGCCGGGAATACCCTGCTGAATATCCTCGATCATTTTGGCGCGCAGTTCAGGTGAGGCCAGGCGTTCCAGTAATTTGTCTGTTCCACCGGAGTGGACCCATGGCGGCAGGATCACGCCAAGCATCGTGCTACCCGCCACATATGGATACTGGTCGAAAGAGATGCGGATCCCCTCTTCCTGCGCCTGCTCCAGCATCCCCAGCATCTGGTCGATCAGACCCCAGTTTTTCTTTCCGCAAACCTTCATATGTGAAATATGTAGCCAGACGCCAGTGGCTTTGGCGATATCAATCAGTTCCTGCGTTGAGTTGATAATATCGTCAGCTTCACTGCGCTGATGTACCACAAAGATCCCGTTATATTTCGCCGTGACCTTGCACAGTTCAATCATTTCGGCAGTATCGCCAAAGGCGCAAGGCATATAGATAAGCCCGGTGGAAAGACCAAACGCTCCCGCTTTTAATTCCCGCTCAAGGACTTCGCACATCTTCGCCACATCTTCACGGGTGGAAGGCCGTCCATCCAGCCCCATCGCCTCCATGCGCACGTTGCCATGCGGAACTAAATAGGCAAGGTTTGTCGCCGGATGTCGTGATGCCAGCAGATTGAGATAACCGTCCGTATTTTTATATTTCCAGTCTATTTTGTCGGTATCGCCGTCAAGGCCGGCGATATTTTTACGCCACGCTGGAATATATTCTTCCGGCAACGGCGCTAACGCGACGCCATCCTGCCCCAGCAATTCAGTGGTAATTCCCTGACGAATTTTTGCCGACAGCGCGAGGTTAATAATCGCCGACAAGTCAGAGTGTGTATGGGTATCAATAAAGCCAGGACAAATAATTTTTCCCGTCGCATTAATGACCTGTTCATTGACGCCAACGTCTATTTGACCGATTGCGACAATACGTCCTTCATCAACGACCACATCGGCAATTCTGCCTTCACTGCCCGTCCCATCGATCACATTTCCGTTTTTGAAAATGGTTTTCATCGTTATTCTCCATTGCGGCGGCGCTGCACGGCACCGCCTGTAAGGTAAGAGGATTTTTATCGTTCTTTTTATTGGCGATAGAGTGTCTGGATGATGCTGTAATAGCCGCTGGCCGAACCGGTTAACTGATCGATCTCGATATACTCATCAATGGTGTGCGCAAGATTTTCACGCGAAGGTCCGAAGCCAATAGTTTTAATTCCCGCTTCGCCCGCATAGTGGCTACCGTTGGTGCAAAATGAGTATTGCGTGATGCTCGGATTAAACCCGGCCTCACGAACGCCAGCCAGAGCGGCCTGCACGAATTCGTCCGACTCGTCATACACCCAGCCCGGGAAGAAGCGCTCTCCCTCAATAGTGGCACCTGTATAACAAGACTCCTGACCCACCGCGTAGGAGACACGGGCCTTAAATTGCGGATCCTGCGCGATGAATTCTGCAAGGGCATTTTCCAGCGGGGCAATCACGCTTTCTTTGGTTTCGCCCACCAGCAAACGGCGATCGTAGGTTGCGCGGCAGTAATCCGGCACGACCGAGGCCCCCGGGTACGGCGAAGATTTAATGTCGGTCAGTTCGAGAATGCCAGGCCCGAGTACCGGGTGCGTTGGCGGGGTAATGGTGCGAATTTTGTCGATCAATTGCGCCATTTTATACACCGCGTTAATCCCTGCCTGCGGGTTGGCGGAGTGTGCAGGTTTACCAAACGTTTCAACCACAATTTCAGCACGGCCACGCTGGCCAATTTTCAGGTTTAGCTCGGAAGCTTCACCGATGATTACGTAGTCTGGCTTATAGCGCTCGCTGACCAGGCGAGCGGCAATACCTTCAAAGCACTCTTCATGCACGATGCAGGCAACGTAGATTTTCCCGGCAAAATTGCGCTGATTGTCCTGACCGAAAAAACCCACGGCGGAGATCATTGCCGCCACGGCGCCTTTCATGTCGGTCGTACCGCGACCATAAATCTTGCCATCTTCGATATCACCGCCGTACGGGTTGCGGGTCCACTTCTCTTCGTTCACCGGCACGGTATCAATATGCCCATCGAGAACCAGCGTTTTCCCAGGCTGATTACCCACGATACCGCCAACAATGTTGCCGTACTTATCAACGTGGATGTCATCGAACTGGTAATGCTGCATCATTGTTTTTATGGCATTAACCACGTCCCCTTCCTGACCGGAATAACTTTTTTGTTGGATTAACGCCTGACAGTTTTTAATCACTTCTTCAATACGGTTTGCAGATAACATGGGTTTCTCCGTTCTTATTCTCAATCAGGAAATTATTTGTTGATGCCAGGGTACTGACCGCCCCAGACAATATCCAGATACTGTTGTGGGTCAGTGTCACCCTCAGTACTTATCAACAACACGCGGGAATGCTCATCCAGTCCCAGTTGCGCACGCGTTTGCGCCAGTTCAGGCGAGGTCATCAACAGTGACAGCAGGCCGGTCGTCACCGCCCCGGACTCACCGGAAACGATCTGCGGATCGCCTGCCAGCGGATTACCCAACATGCGCATGCCAAGCGCCGCAACCTCATCCGGGCAGGAGGCAAATGCGGTGGCATAATCACGCAACAGCTTCCAGCCGATGCTATTTGCCTCACCGCAGGCGAGACCAGCCATCACGGTTTGCAAATCTCCGCCCACCGCTATGGCATCACCCTCTTTCGAGCGGGCTGAGCGGTAGAGACAATCGGCAATTAACGCCTCGGCGACGATCACTTTCGGGCGATTTTCTCCCCATGCCGCTGTCACCATTCCCTGAACCATGCCGGCAAACGAGCCAACACCTGCCTGAACAAAAATATGCGTCGGCGCAACCTGATGCAGCTGGTCGATCGCCTCCAGCATCAGCGTGCCGTAGCCCTGCATAATCCACTGCGGGATTTTTTCATACCCTTCCCAGGCGGTATCCTGCACCACAATCCAGCCATGCTTTTCCGCCTGTTCTGCGGTCATGCGAACCGCATCGTCATAGTTCATATCGACGATTTCAGCGGTAGCGCCTTCGTTACGGATAGACGCCAGACGTTGCTGCGAAGAGCCTTTTGGCATGTAAACCACGGCATTTTGCTTCAGCTGTCGCGCCATCCAGGCAACGCCGCGACCGTGATTGCCATCGGTGGTGGTAGCAAACGTGACGGTTTGCAGATCGCGGCGCACCTCTTCGCTGGTCATCACATCAAACGGTAATTCGCTGATATCTTTACCGATTAATTCAGCGATATGGCACGCCATCGCATAGGAACCGCCCAGCGCTTTAAAGGCTTTCAGGCCAAAACGCTGAGACTCATCTTTGAGGTAGATATTTTTTACGCCCAGTTTTTGTGAAAGTGCCGGCAGCGTATACAACGGCGTTGGGGAATATCCCGGAATAGACCGATGAAAATTCAACGCTTTTACCAACTCCTGGCGGCTAAACGGCGCCAACGGCGCGTTCGGATGTTCGGTAAACGGTGTCTGGTTGATAAAAAATGATAAGTTTTCCTGCATCATAAAACCTCATTGTGCTGGTAATCCATTCCCTGCAATTGATGTCATACAGAGATATTTCCGCTATCGGTAATGCCAATAGAGCAAAATGCTTACCAGCTTTTTATTAATTGAGTAAAATCTTATAAATAATTTAATAAATACTTAAATTTCAATTAAATAGACAGAAGAAAAGATTTGCAGCAAAAAATATCATCGTGTTAGTTTATCGTTTCATTTTGATAAATTCTCACAATTGATAAATAGTGTGATCGCGGAAGATAAAATAAAAAAAACATACTAAAACAGAGCAGTAGATTGATTTTTCGCAAATCATTTTGGGATTAGTTCGCCTATTTATCACTTTTCATGATAAATGCGACACGCGCCGGAGAAGTAGTATGATTTCAGTACTCAGCAATATTCAGGATGATATATGCAATTATGCCGACGCTATTTCTGGCATCACCGGAACGGATGTTGAGATCATTGATGAATCCTTAATGCGCATCGCTGGCACCGGTAAATACCGGCATATGCTCAATGAAAACGTGGCAAAAAATGGCTACATCTACCGCCACGTTTTGCAGGTGCGGGAAACGGTACTGATCAAAAATCCTGGCGAACATCCGCTGTGTCAGTTATGTGAAAAACACCACTATTGTTCTGAAATGCTGGATTTGAACGCACCAATTTTTCTCAACAATCGCGTCATTGGGGTGATCGGGATTATTTGCTCAACCCAGGCGCAGCGAGACACCCTCCTGAGCCAGATTGAGAAATTTGTTACTTTCATTGAGCAAATAGCCGTGATGATTTCCAGTAAGGTTTTTGAATGTCTGGAACGTTTACGCGCGCAGGAAACGCTGGGCGCTTTTCGCCGTCTGATCGACGCCATGGACCGCGGCGTCGTGGCAATCGATGGTCATGGTCTTGTCTGGCATGCCAACCATTCAGCCGATCGCATTCTCAATCGCGAGGTTCAGGGATTACCGTTGACCATTGAAACAACCGGGGACAGTTTGTATGGCGATGAGGAGGCCTGGCTGACGCTCGAAGGTCAGAAATACCATGTGCTGTGCAAGCAAATTTCGCTCTCGTCTTTGGATAACGATCGCTTGACCATGATTATCTTTCGTGACGCGCACGACTACCTGAGCACCCTACTTCCATCGCCTTATGAGGCCGACACCCAGGTGCGGTTGATTGGTCACTCCCCCTTGATGGAACAGCTCAGAAGCACCATCGGTAAAATCGCCAACAGCTATGCCAGTGTGCTCATTACCGGCGAAAGTGGCTCAGGAAAAGAGGTCGTGGCATTTGCCATTCACCAGAGCAGCCCCCGTAAAGCCGCCCCCTTCGTAACAATCAACTGTGCTGCCATTCCCGAACAGTTGTTGGAAAGCGAACTGTTTGGCTATGTGCGCGGCGCATTCAGCGGGGCCGATCCCAAAGGTCGAGTGGGAAAATTTGAGCTGGCCAACGGCGGCAGTCTGTTTCTGGATGAGATCGGCGATATGCCGCTTCATCTGCAGGCTAAGCTGCTCAGGGTTCTGCAGGAAAAGGCGATCACTCGCGTCGGGTCTAACAACACCATCAATATTGATGTACGAATTATTGCCGCAACCAACAAAAATATTAACGCCATGGTGGAGAATAATCAGTTTCGCGAAGATCTTTTCTATCGCCTGAACGTGGTCCCGTTGGTTCTTCCCTCTCTACGCGAACGACGAGCAGATATTGCCGTTCTCGCGCAATATTTTGCCGATGAGTTTTCGGTCAGTTATCAGCGACCGTCGCAAAAACTCCCCGATGACGTCATCAACCGCCTCTATGCCTGGCACTGGCCTGGTAACATTCGTGAATTACGTAACGTCATCGAATATATTTTCGTGATGCGCGGGGAAGCCGCCGGGATCAACGCCAGCCATCTGCCTCCTTACCTGCTCACCGCAGCTGACGGCAGAAAAACGTCGATGACAGCCCAGCCTCAGCAGCTTGCTAATAAGGGAAAACAAGCGGAAAGGGAGGCAATAGAAAATGTCATCCAGCGATTTGGCGCAAGCGTGGAGGGAAAAAAACAGGCAGCGACTGAACTGGGGATCAGCATTGCCACGCTTTATCGAAAAATAAAGCTATACGGGTTATGACCCCCATCTTACTTAACGAAAAAGCCCGCGTAATGCGCAATACCGATCAGTTAAGGATCGGTT
>NZ_SZXM01000083.1:0-52497 GCF_005281355.1 Citrobacter sp. wls615
GTGAACTGTAGTTGCCATGTTTTACGGCAGTGAGAGCAGAGATAGCGCTGATGTCCGGCGGTGCTTTTGCCGTTACGCACCACCCCGTCAGTAGCTGAACAGGAGGGACAGCTGATAGAAACAGAAGCCACTGGAGTACCTCAAAAACACCATCATACACTAAATCAGTAAGTTGGCAGCATCACCCACACGAGCTGAAGTTTGCAGGGAAGAATTTACGAGAACTGAGAGAAACTGGCTGTTCTATTTATGGAATTTATCAGGATGAATACGGCATGACCTTACTTCCTGATCATCCCGGCATTAAACTGGCCGAAATACTAGCGGTATCAAATATAGGACTGAATAAATTTTCGGTTTACATGGGATGTCGCGAGCAAGAGATAGTTGAATTGTTGAACGGTTCAGTTTCACTGACGAAAGCTATGGCACTCCGGTTATCGCATGTAGTCGGTGGAAGTTGGTCGAAGTGGATGTTAATTCAAGAGCAGTTTGAATTACAGCTGGCACAACGAGAGATTAAAGAATTAATGATTTTGACTAATATCGGGGATGAGGTCGTTGGATTATAGTAAAACAACCATCTTTAACTGATGGGTTTGGCCTTTCCATCCATAAGAAAGGCCATTTCTGTAAAAAAATAAATTACCCGCGACTGCAACCGAAGCTACGGTCGCCATCTCCGTATACTTTTGTATCAAGTTTAGCCAGGTAGTCAAGACGATTCAGTAATTTATTGTATTCTCCTTCAAAGTTAAAATCATTGACGTCTAATATATAACGACAATTTTCAGGGTAGTGAACCAATCCCGGATAATCATCCAGTTCCAATCCCAGTGCGCTATACCATGCTCTTACAATCATCATCCTTAAATTGCTTTCAGCCTCATAATCACCTAAATGGTAATAAGCATCTTTGTTAAAAAAAAGACCAATATGAAAATGACATTTTCCCTCTTCGGAAAACTCCCTTACCCAAACATGACGAACTCGGTTTGGATATATTCTTTTACCGTTGGCGGCTCTGGCTCTCTCATTGGCCTCCAACATGGCATTTAATGCATTACGGAAACGGGATATGGCACCAGGCTCTAGATTAGGAAAACAGCAAACAGTATCACCTCTGTCTAGAATGGGGGGGTAATGTACATCAACACGTAATGCCATTGTTCTGGGGAATTCACTGAGTGCATCATTGACGACTCGTTCAATATTTTTTTTATAGGCGAGCACATGCTCACCATGTGAACCATGATATAATTCCATGTTTCGATCCTGTAGCTAGTCCTACGGCTTTCGATAGCCGTATATAGTAATATGATAAGACATAGTTGAATGTCTGTAATTAGTTATGTTAATTAACTGTTGGTAGTAATGATTGCTTTATAATACCTTTCCAACAATAAAACTTGTTATCAACCCATTACCCGTGCAGTAAAATACTTAAAAAGTAACTCTGCAATTATAATCATCCAAAGATACCATTATCCCAGTATCTTTTTACCGTGGAAATGCTTATTCCTAAGATCTTTGCCACCTTGGATTGAGAGTAATGCTTAGCCTTCTCATTCTGAATTAGATAAGAATATTTACTTCCTTCAGGTCTTCCCTGCATTTTCTTTGGTTTTGTTTTGTTAGTAGGCATCTTTTGCTCTCATCTAGCTATTAGGCAATAACTCCATACTGTCGAGATGTATGTAAACTAAGTGGTTATGCTTAACATTGGTATCAGAATGTATGGTTTACTTCACCGTTAAAGGGATTAATAATGATGGCATCTCCTCCTTTCATCGCCTTTTGAGGTGTATCGCCTTCGGCAATTACCGGAACCATTACCGCTAGATCATTTGTGTAATAAATTGGTATCCAGCAATAGCATGATTGTTTAGGGGGAGTTTTATTTCTTTTCAATACTGCCTCAACTCCAAATGTAATAAGTTCAAAGATTGGCATAATCACAATGCTGCTCAAATCAAAAAAACAACCATCGTAGACTGTGTCCTTTATCAGTATGATATTAGATAACCCTCCTGCAATGAGATGTTTGCGGTTCACGCGCCGATCTGTGTAAATAAAAATTGCTTTTTTTACATTGAAACTTTTTATAATGTATGAGAGCTTTTCATGAATTAATTTTTTTTCGCTCTTACCCATCTTATCATGAGGTATTTTGTGCGCATAAAAATCTTGATCGACAACCTCGTTCCGGTGTCGAATGTGAGTGTTCCAGACGGAATAAAAAAACTCTTCGTAAGTTAATTTTGGCTCACCCCGTGCGATTGAGGGGGCCTTCTCTTCAAAAATACAGCCTAATGTTGACTCCAAAGTTTGAGCTATATGATATTGCGATGTTATTTTATTCAATGCTGGGGCTGTGGCGTTTAACAAAAATGATATCACCTCTGACCTAGAGTATCCTTTTGCATTGCTATAGTCGTCGATTGCATCAATAGTTGATTTTTTGTTTGCGCTGAAAGTGATGCGTTTTTTCATATGTATCCTTGACTTTCGTTAATGTAAAATGTGATAAACGGTGGTGATTTAGTATCTTTTATTGACAGATTGTTTCTGTTAATTAAGCCAGCTATTCTTTAGAATAGCTGGGGAGTTATGATTTTGAGGCTGCTGTTAATTACAATATACTGAGAAGGTTAATAGGAACCTATCAATGTCTTTGCGTAACCAATAATGTCGGCTGTTAATTTTCTTTGGGCGTGGTAAACCATTAGGCAGCTTGTCTTGGCAAAGCCATTTTCGAATTGTTTGGGCTTTAAGGTTTAATAGATGTGCTAACTCACTTGTGGAAACAAGTTCAGATAAAGATGTTCTGGATTGCTCATATATGCTCATGCTACCACCTCAATGATTGAGATGCAGGCATATACAAAAAGTAATGAAATTAGAAGGGAAAGAAAGGACCAAAAAGAAAACGAAAAAGCCAAGCTTGAATAAGCTTCAGGGTCAGGGTCACTACCTTCGCTTGAGCCGGATGAGGTACTTTTAGTTGATTTAGACGCATTACCTTGCGAGTTTTCGGCCAGATTTTTGTGCGAGATGATACGTGCAAAAAAACGCCCAAAGTTTTATGTCGATTGTTTTTATTGTATAAAGAGTTTTTTTCATTGAGGTGTCCAAGAGCAGCTCGAATCCTGATGTTCATCTGTCTTTCCTGAAATATGGACTCAGCACAGGTTTGTCGCTGCTTACTAGAACGAACAACTTTGATCTTACCCACGACCCGTACTATTCGAGCCTTTGAGCTAGTTTGCGCAGAACTCATCAAAGAATTAGACATAATGCTTTATCTCCTGATTTAAAAGTGGACGATGGAATTTAAACCTTAAAATACACTTATGTCAACGATGGATGTTGTTCTGTAATCTATTGATATTAAATGAAATCAACGCATATCAACGGTTATTTTTTTACAATATTTGCTTGCTGTAAGATCCACCTCTCAATTTTTTCATGCCATTTGCGCAACAGATCTAACGGACGACGGCGGTAGTGTTTTTCCGCCAGTGCACTTGGTTTGTGTCCCATAATTTGAGCAACAATACCTGTTGGCACTTCAACCCATTCAGCAAGAGTGCCAAAACTACGGCGTAAGCCGTGAAGGCTGATATGTGGTAACTCAGCTCGAGCTAACGCTCTGTTGTGTCCTGAACGCGGTTCAATAATTTTGCCACTTTTGCTGTTACTTCTGAAAACCCAACCCTCCTTATTTACGTCAGAATTTGGGAATTGCGCTAGCGCACTTAACAGCTCAGAAACATAAGGAGTGAGAGGGATGATACGTTCGCCTTCGATCTTGTCTTTAATCCTCATGCTTGACCATTTGAAATCTACGTCAGACCACCGAAGTGACGCAATTTCTTCACGCCGTGCACCGGTGAGCAAAAGTACTTGGAGATAGGCCGATGCAATGGGATTATTGAGGCTACGTACGGCACTGAACCAGATTTTTAACTGTTCTTTTTGTAAGCAATCTCCCGCTTTACTCGCTGATACTGGAACCACTTTTCTCACGTTATGATCTTGTGCAATATCGCCATGGATTATTCCCTGATATTTTTTCTGGTAATTAGCCCATTTGATAAATGCACGCAACAGCCGGTAGGCATGAGCAGTGACGGTAGGCCGATTTTGTCTCTCTGTACTTAGCCATGCGGCAATGTTCTCTGGTGTTAGTTCCGATAACGGTAAGTCGAGTAAGCTAGCCAATGGTCCAGCCGAGGTTGGGCCCCGGCCTCTTTTTTTACTTTCCCCTCCACGGCTGGACAAGTTAATGTGATCGGCAATGTATCGAGTAGAATATGGGCGTTTAGTTTTTGCGCTGATTCCGGTTCTCAATTCTTCAAGGTAATCTTCCCAAGCGCTTGTGAAGGTTACCTTCGTTTTACGAGATTCAGCCTGCTGTGATTCCGCTTCAGCAATTTTTTCTGCCTTAGCTATACGCGGATCTATCCCAGTATCGATTAATGTTTGCAGCCGCCTGGCTTCGGCCCTGGCATCATCAATCCTCCAATCGTTAATGTTGCCAATGGTCATGCGAAGGGTTTTTCCCGCATATACGCTTTGGAACACAAAAGCTTTTGTTCCGCGAGTTGCCCGACATGCCAGGGAAGTTACGTCCGCATCCCAAAGAAATGCCTGGGTTTTTCCTTCAGATAAAGCAAATTTTCGAATGCGCTCGAAGGTGAGTTTTTGTCTTGGAAGTGCCATTTTGGGGCTCCAGATGAGAAATGTTACATCACCATAATGTAACTGCTGGTGTAAGTAAAATGGGGGAATAAACATCAACACCTGTCAATTTTTATCAACAGGTGTTTTTCATAACACAATGTTTTATAATGAATTACTTGTTTTAAGAGTAGGTTTTTAAAGGGGTAAAAATATAATAACGTCGCATTCGTAATGCGAAGGTCGTAGGTTCGACTCCTATTATCGCACCATTTCAAGTCATTACGTCCTCCGGCCTTTAAGAAAACCACGTTTCTCCTCTCGCGCCGCACGCATACTTTTTGACTCGGGTTAAAGATTTCAACAGCTTTTGGGTTCTGAGGCTGTCGAGTTCACGCCGATAACAGAATTACCGGATAAAGACTTCTTCAGGCTACGTTCGCGTAATAGATAAACGCGAGCTTGTTGCCGTCCGGATCGCGTACGTAGGCGCTGTAAAATCCCTGACCATACTGCGGCCTATGACCCGGTGCGCCTTCATCTGTGCCGCCCAGACTGAGCGCGAGGGTGTGCAACTGCTCAATATGTTCGACGGAACGCGCATTCAGCGCCACCATCGTGCCATTACCAACGCTGGCAGGTTGTCGATCAAAGGGGCTGCCGATGCACAGCCCAACGGTGTGGTTGCTGTTGAATGTTCCCCACGACGCCCCTTCTTCATTACGCCCGGCCTGCGGTTGCCCAAGCAGTTCCATTAGCGGATCATAAAACTGAATAGCGCGCGGGAGATTGTTGGTACCTAACATAATGTAAGAAAACATACTTTCCCTCATATTCATGATGCCAGGAGGCTCAGTGGTTATCCCGTCTTGGTAACATAGATGGAATAACCTATTGGCATGTTCAGAATGATTCGCGTAACAGCCAGGGACTGTCGACCAAAACTTTCTCCCGGTGGCTGTCGCCGTTGATAATGTGCAACGTACTTAAACGCCCAATCTCATAATGCGGTAACTGGACTGTGGAAAGCGGGGGTAAGAACAAATTTCCGATCCCAACGAGATTATCATACCCAAGAACAGCAATGTCCTGTGGGATGCGAATCCCCTGTGTTAACAGCGTTTGATATACCATAAATGCGATACGGTCATTGCCACAAATTACCGAATCAAATTGCGGCATCCCCCGATCAATATATCTCAGCAAAATGTCCGGAATATCACGATAGTGTTCATCTCCATATTGCATATAGCAGTGTTCGAGCGCGTCAGGATTAATATTGGCTTCACGGCAGGCGCGATCGAGCCCCTGACGGCGGCGTCGCGTCGCCAGATGGTTGACAGGTAAATGCAGGCAAAGAGGGCGACGGTATCCCGCTGCTAATAGCGCCTGCACTGCCGTATATTGCCCTTGTTCATCATTGGGAATATAGCTGGCAACTGCTTCTCCCTTGTTCTCGCAGTTGGCCAGAACGCAAGGGTGCTTCAGTAGCCTGGAAGGGACGTTCACCTCACGCAATCCCATCGTGGTGAAAATGATCCCTCCGGGTCGGTGTGCGAGCAGCAGATCGACAATATCGTCAGGATTATCATCGGCAAACATGTTAACCACGAAGCTATTCCAGCCGTAGGCGCGCGCGGTTTCCTCGATAGACAACGTAATGTCGACTGAAAAAGGGGTTGTGACAGTATCCAACGCGAGCACGCCAATCGTTTTATTTCTGGAACCGACACGACGAACCTGCCGGGCAGAGAGGTCCGGCACGTAATTTAGCTGTAAAATAGCCTCCTGTACCCGGGACAGGGTTTCAGGCTTCACACGTTTCGGATCGTTCAGCACCCGAGACACGGTCATTAGTGATACATTGGCCAGTCTGGCCACATCTTTTAAAGATGCCATAGTCTTCCATTAAAGAAACTAACTACCCAATCCAGATATTGTACGCAATCCATCTATTAACGGATTGTGAACAAAGACAAATATTTATTCCAGACATCGACCCCCGATGAATGGCAAGCGACGATAAAAAATGTGATCTTGATCCGAGCATAAAAATGTTAACGTTAACTTTTGTGATTAACATCGATTATCGCGTCAAAATCAAGTGTACAGGTAAAATGTTAACGTTACCATCTCGGTATGTCATTTCCCTGAGATTACGTAGATGAATAAAAGATCTTCTCGCAGCTATCTGCTGCTCAGCGCGCTGCTGTTCTTTTTCTTTGTGACCTGGTCCTCATCAAGTTCACTTCTCTCTATTTGGCTGCATCAGGAAGTGGGACTAAAGGCGTCGGAAACCGGAATTATCTTTTCCGTGCTATCCGTCTCCGCGCTGTTTGCTCAGGTTTGTTATGGCTTTATTCAGGACCGTCTTGGCTTGCGTAAACATCTGTTATGGTGCATCACAGCGCTTTTGATCCTCTCCGGACCCGCTTATTTGTTATTTAGCTATTTGCTGAGTATTAATATTTTGCTGGGAAGTGTGTTCGGCGGTTTGTTTATCGGTCTGACATTTAACGGCGGTATCGGCGTTCTGGAGTCCTACACCGAACGCGTTGCGCGTCAGAGTACCTTTGAGTTTGGTCGGGCACGTATGTGGGGGTCTCTGGGCTGGGCTGTGGCTACCTTTTTTGCCGGGCTACTGTTTAACATTAACCCTGACCTTAATTTCCTGGTGGCCTCTTGCTCCGGGATTATCTTCTTCTGTCTGTTGGCCCGTTTAAAAGTCGCGGCTCCGGCAAGCATGGAAAAACTCGAAATCGGCGCTAAAAAAGTTTCTCTGGAAGATGCGCTGAATTTGCTTACTCTGCCACGTTTCTGGGCGTTGATATTCTTCGTGGTCGGTACCTGCATTTACGGCGTTTACGATCAGCAATTCCCAGTCTATTTCTCTTCACAGTTCCCGTCATTAAGAGAAGGGAATGAGATGTTTGGCTATTTAAACTCTTTCCAGGTTTTTCTGGAGGCGGCAGGCATGTTTTGTGCGCCCTGGTTGGTTAATCGCATTGGCGCTAAAAATGGTCTGATATTCGCCGGAATGGTGATGGCGATGCGTATGATCGCTTCCGGGCTGGTGGAAGGACCGCTACTTATTTCCATTACTAAATTACTTCACGCTGTCGAACTACCGATATTGTTAGTCGCTATTTTTAAATACAACAGTCTGAATTTTGACAAGCGTTTGTCCTCCACGATTTATCTGGTGGGATTCGCATGCACCAGTTCCATTATTGGCACCGTTTTATCCCCGCTGGCAGGCTTTAGCTATGAGAAATTTGGCTTCGCCCAGTCCTATCTAATCATGGGCATTATGGTGTTCTGTACCACGTTCATTTCAATTTTCCTTTTGCGCTCAAATAAGTCTTCATCTGAGCCATCCTTTCTGCAGCAAAATGCTGTGTAATGTACTGAGAGTAAAGACGATGACATCCTTATTAGAACAAGCCGAACAGACGCTTGAAAAAGCACAATCCAGTATTAATCCGCGATGGTATCCACGGTATCACCTCGCTGCTCGCGCAGGCTGGATGAACGACCCTAACGGCCTGGTTTGGTTTGACGGTTGGTACCACGCGTTTTATCAACATCACCCTTATTCTCCTGAATGGGGGCCAATGCACTGGGGACATGCCCGCAGCAAAGATTTGGTGCACTGGGAGCATCTGCCAGTCGCGCTGGCGCCAGAAGGTCCGGCGGATGTGGATGGCTGTTTCTCCGGCTCCGCCGTGGTGGATGGCGATATGCTGGCGCTGATTTATACCGGACATAAATTTCACGGTTCGCCAGACACAGACGACAATCTCTACCAGGTGCAGTGTCTGGCCACCAGTCGTGACGGTATCCATTTTGAGCGGCATGGGATGGTGATTGATACGCCCCCTGGACTGCATCATTTTCGTGACCCGAAGGTATGGCGTGAAGGGGAATGCTGGTACATGGTGGTCGGTTCCCGTGTAGAGAATACGGGGCAAGTGCGTCTGTATAGTTCATCCGATCTCCGCCAATGGCAAGACGAAGGGATATTCGCTGAGGCTGATGAGGGGAAGGGCTATATGTGGGAATGTCCTGATTTCTTTACTCTGGGAGGGAAGCAGATCCTGATGTTTTCTCCGCAAGGGATCGCGGCGAAAGGTTATCACCATCGCAACCTTTTTCAGAGTGGCTATTTACTCGGGGAATGGCAGCCCGGTCAACAATTCACCCATGACGGACAATTCATTGAACTGGACCATGGCCACGACTTTTATGCTCCGCAAAGTTTTCTGACCCCGGATAATCGCCGCATTATTATCGGTTGGTTGGATATGTGGGAATCACCGATGCCCGAACAGCAGGACGGCTGGGCAGGCATGCTGTCTCTCCCGCGCGAACTGAGCCTTGGTGACGACCATCGGGTGAGGATGAAACCCGCTGACGAAGTCTCTGCGCTGCGTGGCAGCTATTATCCAACGCCTGCTTGTTGCCTGCGTAATCAGAAAGTCCTTATGACGGCTGATGCCGAAGCGGTCGAGGTGCAACTGCTATGGGATCTAAACGCCTCTACAGCGGAACAGTTTGGTATGTCATTAGGGGATGGGCTGAGAATTTACGTCGATAATCAGGCCCAACGTCTGATAGTGGAGCGTCGTTATCCAGAATATTCGCTGGAAGGAACTCGCAGTATTTCGTTGCCAGCACACGGTGTACTGTCATTACGCATTTTTATCGACCGCTCATCAGTAGAGGTTTTTGTGAATGAGGGTGAGGCATGCTTAAGTAGCCGAATTTATCCTCACCCGGCGCAGCGCGATCTTTCGCTGTTTGCGAATCATGGTGTTGCCTCATTACAGGAAGCCGGATATTGGTCTTTGGAGTAATAATTTAGTCCTGATTCGCCTTACCTCTTACCTAGTGAGCTTTTATTTCTGCCAGTCTTAGGCTGGCATGTTATTGCCTGGAATAATGAGATAATGAAATGGATGAAATATTAATACCTCACTATCGCGTTAGCGCGATAAACATCAAAAAATTTGTTTTAAAACAAAAAATCCTGGCCTGTATGATAACGTCAGTTACGGCATTTCCCGCTATTGCAGAGGATAATACCGAACAACCAGCTACCTATATCGGTAGTTATCAAAGCTATTTTTCTGATGAATATGATACGCCACAAGATAATATTGGCCAGCCAACAAAAGGAGGTGAACAATCGACCAATCGCGTCACTGCTCCTCCTGTTACTACAGGGGCAGAAAATAAACTGGCAACTTCGTCGATGCCGACAGCCTCGCATCGAGAAACTGAAAATAAAACAACTGAGGTGAAAAAGAGTAATACTTTAGATAAGTCTGATGATGTCAGCGTGTTGCGTTTAAGACAGGAAGATCCTCCTGTTCACTGGGACAGTATTGGTCGTAATATGGAGGCTGGTGGCCTGCATGGAAACATCAGCACTCAGATAGAAATTGATGATGTTCGTTGGAGTGATAATAAGAAAAATAGCGGGAAATTTAAACTCGCCACCATTCAGGCTTTTTTAAGACATGATGAGTTACCAAACTGGTACTTTGGCTTCTGGAATGCCCGCGAGGATAGCTATAAAGGACAATTTAGTAATCAGGATTACAAAGGCACAAATACAATCAATGAGTTTTTTGTCGGCCATATTTTTGAAACCTGGCGCGGTAATATCGGTACGGAGGTCATGGTTGGTTCGGAAACAGCAACTAAACGTTGGAAAAACAGGTACAAAATCTGGCAAGACCTGCGGCTAACCAACAAATGGAGCCTGGCCGGTTACGCCTATGGCGAATATCAGCCACAGGGTAATGAACCGGGAAATGGCGATCTCGAGCAGTACATTTTTGAAATTGAACCCGCCATTCAATACCGTGTGAATCCCGATCTCGGTCTGTATTTGCGGCCTTATTATTACTATAACCGTCAGGAACGTGAGAGCTGGGGCGACATTGTAGAAGAAGAATGGAAGGTGACGGCTGGACTCTGGCGAAACTGGTATCCTCTGTTAACCTCCCTGTATTTAGGTTTCGGTCAGGATAAAATAGATAACGCCAGCAATGGCAAAGAAGTTTTCTATGATGGTCGTTATAAATTCATTGGTGGCACCATCAGCTATCCAGTTTTTGGTGAAGTTCGATTATATGGTGAATTCAAAGCACAATTCACGAAAGAAACGGGGCTCTGGACTTCTAGCGGCCATTCGTGGAATCCCTTTACCGTGGTTGGCGTGAATTATAACTTCTGATATTCAGGTGTAACATGAAAAAAATAATATTAGTGGTATCTGCCGCTCTGTTGGCACTTTCGTTTATCAATATGCCAGCCTGGTCGCAGCCTTCAAAAGAAACATTACACAATAAAAGTATTCGCTATATTAATGATTTTTTTCCCCGGGTGGAGGGATCATTTATTGGTGACCCAATGCCGGTCTATAACGATGGTGAATTTGATATTTTTTATCTCAATGATGTGCGCGGCGGTAGCGATTTAGGCGTACATGCTATTCATTTATTATCGAGCACCAATTTATATAACTACCAGAACCATTCTGAAGTGATTCCCTACGTTAACGACGTTGACGATCCTGAACTGCTATTGGGAACCGGCTCGATTATTAAAGTCGGCAATACCTGGCATGCTTGGTATACCGCGCACAATGAAAATGTGTTCCCGGTTGAGTCCATTATGCACGCGACCAGTAAAGATCGTCTTCACTGGGTAAAACACCCGCAGGATACGATTCTGCCAGGTGATAATTATCGCGGTAATGACTTCCGGGATCCTCATGTTGTTTGGGTTGCAGAAAAGAAAGAGTACTGGATGTTAATTACCACGCGTAGTGAGGGGCGCGGTGTCATAGCCCGGTACAGTTCAACCGATTTAAAGAACTGGGAAGACCGTGGTGTATTTTTTGATAATGACACGATTACCAGTAACTCTAACCTGGAATGCCCAACGCTGGTTTTCTTTAATGGACGTTGGTATCTCAGCTTTAGCGACCAATGGCCGCTACGCCTGACCCAGTACCGGGTTGCGGATAATCCGGATGGACCGTGGCGAAAGATGGACAATTATGTGGTTGATGGCTCGGGGTTTTACGCAGGAAAACTTGTAATTAAAAACGATCGCCTGTTTGTTTTTGGTTGGATCCCAACCAAAGCAGGAAGCAGTGACAATGGTAATATTGACTGGGCAGGAAATCTGGTTGCTCATGAGCTCATCGCGGATAAGCAGGGGCAGCTTAGCAGCATCCTTTCACAGGAACTTCAGACGGTCATTAATGATAACCCCGGTCCGGTGACCAGCTTAACAAGCAGTAAAATGATAAAAACAGCCACACAGTTTGGTCCATTACAGTCTGTTGTGTATCCACCTCTGCCCAAACGAGGTGAGTTAAGTGCAACTGTAGATATCCCTTCTGCCGGAATGGTGATGAGTTTTGGTCTGACTGACGACAGAGTAAGCGATGCAAAGCTTAACGTTGTGTTCAATAAGAGCAAAGGCAAGGTCTACTTTTTCAATGCGCCACTCGCATCTATTCACCATGCGAATGCGGAATCATGGGTAAATGTTCCTCTGGATGAAAAAATTGAGTTACGTGTGCTGATTCAAAACTCAATTGCTGTTTTTTATATAAATAATAAAGCCGCATTCAGTACCCGAATGTATTCCATGCCGGAGAAACCATGGAGTATCAGTTTGCCACAAAATGATAATTTTCACGCCACATTGAAAATAAAAGAAATAATATAACGAGATATCACTATGAAAAACTATCATGCCCTGTCTGTTATTTTTGTTCTTCTTTTTCCGGCGCTGGCGAATGCGAGCATGAGCATCATGAAAGATGTATCTGGAAAGGTGATTGCTGTAGATCCGTGGTCATATCTGGATGAAGACGTAATGTGGACCTCAACCCGTTCCTCAAATCCTGCTGGCGGTCGTGTTCATGGTCAACTGAAAATGAAATATGCTATCGAGGATAATAACTGGCGTAACAGCCATTTTCATAACGGAAATGATTCACTGACATTTGTACAAGGGGTGATGCGTCATGATGCGTTACCCGGTTGGTATTTGGCATTTTCTGAGGGCCGAACTACCAACTATAACGGGACATGGGAGGATCAAACATACCTCAGCCAAAATCAGTGGACTCAGTTGATTGTTGGTCATGAATATTTCTACAAGCGTCTACGTTATGGTTGGGACGTGATGGGCGGAAGTTCATCACTTGATGACCGTTGGCAGGGGCGCGTCAAGTTCTTTACCGATTTGCGTGTTACGGACAACTTCTCGTTCTTTAACTATCTGTATCAGCAGATTGATCATCGCCGTAATGGTGGTTCACAAAATGACCGGGATAGACGTTCATTTCAGATTGAACCCGGCGTTCAATACATTATTAACAATACCACTGGAGCCTGGTTCCGCCAGCAATTCGCTTCTGCAATTTTAGACCGCGCGCAATGGGGAGATATTGATGAAAAAAGTTGGACAACATCACTTGGCGTCTGGCACAACTGGGGGAAATTATCCACGACATTCAGCGGTGGATATGGGCATTACAAAAAGAATAATGCGCGAGTTGAAGATGGCGAGGTATTCCAGAATACCCGTAACCGCTTTCTTAAATTATCAGCAAATTATCCATTAACTTCTCGTTTTACGGTATCCGGGGAAATAACCGGTTCGTTAATAAACCAGAGTGGCAGTTGGGTCACTAATGGTGATGCCATAACCACCGACTATAAGCTGATGCTGGATTATAACTTTTAACCGTCACGTTTAAATAAATGCGTTAATTACCATTGAGGAAATGTCATGAATATCTGGACGCTTGGCGATGCGGTGGTTGATCTTTTGCCGCTTTCAGACATGCAATATCAAGCTTGTGCAGGAGGAGCGCCATTCAATGTGGCAATTGGTACTGCGCGTTTACACAGGAAAAGTGGTTTTATTGGTCGGGTAGGTGATGACGACTTTGGCCACTTTCTAAAAAAGACGCTGTCTGATGCAGGCGTCTCAACTGCAAGCCTTCAGATGGATAATCAGCACAGAACCAGTACGGTGCTGGTCTCGCTGGGTAACGGTGGCGAACGTGGATTTACATTTTTAACCAATCCCTCCGCGGATCAATTTTTAACATCTGCCGCGCTACCAGATTTTAGCGACGATATTCTGCACTTCTGTTCTCTGGCTCTGGTGGCTGAAGGTTGCCGTGATACATTGGCTTCTGCCATCGCTCAGGTTAAACAACGGGGCGGATTACTGAGTTTCGATGTAAATTTACGCGAGCAAATGTGGCCCGATAAGAAAGAAATGCTCAAAGTGGTACGCCACTATTCTTTACAGGCTGACATTCTTAAGCTTTCGGAAGAAGAGTGGTACTGGATGACCGGTACACACGATTTTGCCCATGCGCTTGACGGCCTTAAAGCGCTCCCTGCACAACTGAAAGTAGTAACCTACGGAGCGCAGGGCGCGATGGTACTTTGGCAGGATAATGTGATCCATTTCAACGGCTATACCGTCGACAGTATTGATACGACTGGGGCGGGGGATGCTTTTGTCGCCGGTTTGCTGGCCTGGCTGGCAGACAACCGGATGCCGGAGTGTGTTGAACAGCTTCGCCAGGCTATCGCCTGGGCCAGTGGCTGCGGTGCGCTCGCGACAACCCGCAAGGGCGCGCTGACTGCACTGCCGGATATCGAAACGCTGAATGCTTTTATTATGCAATGTCATCTACCGGACTACGAAATAAAAGACCTTTAAGCATGATAACGGCGAGCTAAATAATTTTAGCTCTCTGTGATTTTTGTGAATGTCCCCGCATCCTCATCGGATGGCGGGGATTTTTACTTTATCGTTGCCATACCGGCTCTGTACCTTTTTGATGCTTGATAGATACAGCCTTTGAGTATATCTACTCAGAGGCTAATCTTTGATTTTTTAAAACTGAATGATTAACGTCTGTTCGAAGTGTTATTTCGCTCACATACGATATTCAATCATCCCGCTCTTTTTGGCCACCCAGTCATACAGTCGTTGTCCACGCAGATTGGTTTCATGCGTGTGCCAGTATAATCTTGATGCGTGGTTTTTTTGGGCTTGTTGTTGTACATATTCGATAAGCTGTTTACCGATATGTTGACCGCGTACATCTTCGCTAACAAATAGATCTTCGAGATAGCAATAATTTGATTCTGCCCAGGTTGAACGGTGAAAGAGATAATGCACCAGTCCCACTATTTTTCCATCATATTTGGCAACTGCACAATAAACAGGTTCGCCAGGCGTCAGAAAACGCTCCCACGTTAATTTTGTTACTTCATCTGAAATTTTAGTGCGATAAAATGTCTGGTAGTTTTTCCATAAAGGAAGCCAGCTGGCGTAATCTTTTTGTTCTGCACTTTCAATAGCAACGTCATTCATGTTAATCATATATATCCTGATATTTTATACGAATAGTGTGTTAGTATGATGATACTAAGAATTTTATAAATTCTCGTAAAGAAACACTTTCGATATATTGATAGGATCCACTTTTAGTATAAAGGTTAATACAATGAAGAAAAACAATGCGCCTTTATTTCAAGGATTTGTTTTAGGAAAAGGTGCGGTTAAGGAGCAGGTCTACCACATCCTCCGCGATCACATCCTCGAAGGGCGATTGCCGCCAGGAACAAAGATGCCTTCAACCCGGGCGTTGTCCGAGATGATGGCAATTTCGCGAAATTCAGTCATTGCCGGTTATGACAGGCTATTAGATGAAGGGTATATTCTGACCCGGAAAGGGTCTGGTACCTATGTTGCGCACCATATCCCGGATCGGAGTATCAGCAATAGCTATCCAATGATGGCGCCGGGGGAAGTCGTCACGCCTGATGAACAGCTAAACAGCCAAAATAATCCTGTGCGCGATTTATGGTCGAATGAGTATGAAGGGCGCGGCATGAACCGTCTGTTTGCGGTTGGCGTTGGCTGTACGGATCTCTTCCCGCACGCACTATGGGGCAAATTACTGCAACGGGTCTGGAGACAATCCCGGCATCAACTGGGAGCACACACTCACCCTTGCGGATACCTTCCTTTGAGAAAAGCGGTTTGTCGTTACATCAAAACAACGCGTGGCGTGAACTGTAACGAAGATCAGATAATCATCGTAAATGGTATCCAACAGGCATTGAACATTACCTCACGAGCGCTGCTGTCGACAGGCAATGAAGTTTGGCTGGATGACCCGGGTTACAAAGGCGCACGAGGGGCTTTTATGTCCGCTGGCGCGATTGTGAGGCCGGTACCGGTAGATAGCGAAGGAATGAACGTGCGCTATGGAATTGATCATTTCCCTGACGCTAAGCTGGTCTATGTTGTCCCGTCGGATCAATATCCATTAAGTGGAACATTGAGTTTATCCCGGCGTTTTGAGCTGTTGGAATGGGCGAAGTCAAACCAGGCATGGATATTTGAAGATGATTATAATAGCGAGTTCCGCTATGCCGATCGTTCTTTACAGGCACTACAAGGATTAGATGACAATCAACGGGTTATTTATGCCGGTACATTTTCGAAAATGATGTATCCAGAATTCCGTTTAGGTTTTTTAGTTGTCCCGTCCGGTTTACAAGAACAGATTATGGTGACGAAATATTTTACAGATCTCAGCACCAGTTATCTTGAGCAGGCCGTGATGGCGAATTTTATTGAGGAGGGGCATTATGCCAGTCATGTGCGGCGTATTCGCAAGGCGTGTTATGAAAGAAGAACTGCGCTGGTCAATGCTATTCAAGAACACCTTGCTGATAAAATGATTGTTCAGCCTTCTGACTCTGGGGTTCATATTGTATGCTGGTTACAAAATGGATTGAGTGGAAATGAAGTCGAGGAAAAAGCCAGAGCGCTTGGGATGGGAATACTATCACTGAGCCGTTATTACCATGGAGAGGTCACCCGACAGGGAGTTTTGATTGGTTTTGCTAATCATCCTGCTGAGAAATTTACTGATGGGATACGCCGTCTGGCCCAGGTTATTTAATGAATAAGTTATTCAGCTCTTATCATTGATGCTGTAATACGCTGGTTTGGCTACGTCTAAAATATTATGCCTTTTTTATACAATGAAATGCTGTGGATCCGTTAAAAACATGCATTGTGGTTCTTTTGGACTGCTCAGTTTGATCATACTCTGCGCTGGTTTAGTCCTGTTTTGTAAGAGGTACAGATATGTCGGGCATCTTTAATCAATTCCACCAACCCGTAGGTCAGTCTTTGTCGGACTGGAAGGGCGTACCCTTTCCACAGGCTCAGCAAATTACAGGTCGCTATTGTAAGCTTGAACGTATTAACGCCGAACGCCATGCAAAAGAGTTGTATGAAGCGTACTGCGAAGCGAGCGATTTTCGTGACTGGACATATCTGGCAGCAGGGCCTTTTGACACTTTTGCTTCCTTCCTGGATTATGTAAAAAACATGGAAGAACAAACAGATCCAATGCATTTTGCCGTGATTGATTTAGCCAGTATGAAACCTGTTGGTACGTTTGCACTGATGCGTATTGATCCTTCAAATGGTGTGATTGAGGTGGGGCATATTTCTTACTCCGTACGCATGAAACGCACACGAATTTCAACGGAGGTCATATCATTGCTTTTAAAGTACGTTTTTGAGGATCTGGGCTATCGCCGTTTTGAATGGAAATGTGATGCGCTTAATGCGCCTTCCCGTGGGGCGGCGGAGCGTTTTGGCTTCAGTTTTGAAGGCATATTTCGGCAGGCTATTGTTACCCATGGGCGAAATCGGGATACCGCATGGTACTCAATCATCGATAGTGAGTACCCGACACTCCGACCGGCCTACGATCTGTGGCTTAATGAGCGTAATTTCGATAACCAGGGTCGGCAGATTAAACGTCTTGGGGAATTGATGGAAAGGGTATAAAAGGATCACTGCCCCATACCGTCAGTGGTTACGTGAGTTTCGGTAATGCAAAGACCGTAGATTCGACTTCTATTATCGTGCCAGATGAGCATAGCGCTGTATTATCGCTATGCTTTCCCAACCACCCATTTCCTGAAGTGCTGATAGCTGAATACCGGACTGGTACATAAACTAAAGGTAGTAATGATACTAAGGTGAAAATATGAATGACGATCACCTTTAACGAGACAGGCAGTTACACATAATCACGGACAGGCTCAGATTCAATTATAATATTTCATTATCTAATATTCCTGCGTTACAAAGTTTATTACGTAGTTTTTTGGCGCCAAACATATTCAAATGATGTCCATCGAGAAAATCACAATAATGAAAATCACGATCTGTGGAATAATCATATACATGGAAATGTTGTGACTTTAATGTGCTTAAAAAATTATATACTTTATGTTTGATGTGTTTGTCTAAGTTTTCAATATATGATCTTTGTACTGGTGGTATAATGAAGTAAACTTCTTTTTCTAAATGATTAGCATTGTTTTTTAGTTCTTCCATTAATCTGCAATTTAGTTCAAATGAGTCTTCGTATTTAATATATTTGTTATGCACGGACACTGTGTGAATCCCCAGTTTTTCACCTTCCTCTTTTGATATTTGAACTGCGGAGTTTATTTTTTTTTGCATTTCCAGTATAACGTCATTGTCATCATTTTTGTTTTCAAATCTATTGTTCTCGGCAGTGCCATCGTCTAAATAACGTGAGCTGACCAAAACATCAACAGAAGTAGATATATTAAGGTTTGTCGTATGATTATGTAATCTGCCGCTCTGTGATTCGGGAGATAGATCTTTACCATTCATGAAACTCGTTACGGCTTTATACGCATCAACATATACTTTAGCATTTCCTTTTTTTATTTCTTTAAAAAAATCATACAAGCCAAAACAAAAGATAACTTTATTATCTAATGGTACTTTATGTATCTCATGGTACAATTGCATAGCGCTGATTATATCTAAGCCTGGTATTGAGAAACTGACAGAATTCTCTGAATTCACATCTGTTAGGGCATGGTAAGCATACGAAGAGCCGAATATGATTTGTTTGAATTTTTTATCCAGTAATCTCATGTATTGATATGCAAAAAATAACGTCCAATCTTCATGTAATTCGCGTGTGATTTTTTGTGGTGCTTCGTAAAGATAATGAGAAAAAGGTCTGCATACACCTTTATTCAAAACAGCATTGCTTCCATGGTAATCATAGGCAAGCACAGAAAATGGGCTATTATAAATTTCTTTACTAAGCTTCTCAATATCAATAAATTTTTCTGAATTATAAAAATGGATATTGAAATTTATAATGTTTACACGCGTTGTAAAATCTTTATAAGCACTCTCTTTGCCGATAAAAAATACATCCTTGGTTTTTATATCCATCATATACCCATAAAAATTACATGAGGTCATATAAAAAGAATCAATACAGTCTGCGTGGAAAAATTCACATAGCATGAATAAAGCATCGATAAAAGCTACAGTTGCATCACCGTCAGGCAGGTGATGACAGTTATCCAGCAAAAATTCTTTTAACTCCAGAGCATTAGAGACATCCCGGTTATTATATAGCGCTAAAATAAAGAATCTTAAATTTAACATAAATTTTACATTGCTGTTCATCTATTCCTCCGTTACATATTAATATCCATCCTTATAAATGCGGCAGGGAAGAAAAAAACTTAAAATGTGAGTCCACCGGAACGTTACACTGAAAGTGACAATGACAGTCGATGGATACGGCTCGGAATTTTCAATGGCAATAAAAAAACGCACAGGGGAGACCGCCCTGTGCGTTGGGTTTATCGCGGAAGAACTCAAACCCCAAGGCGATCGCGTAAGCTGTAATAGGCCGCCCCCATGGCGGTAAAGGGAATGCGCAGGCTGCGGCCTCCCGGGAACGGGTAGTGTGGCAGATTGGCGAATGCGTCAAAGCGCTCGGCATCCCCGCGTAACAGTTCGGAAATCAGGCGTCCAGCCAGATGGGTGCAGGTCACGCCGTGACCGCTGTAGCCCTGCATATAGTAAATATTGGTATCAAGACGGCCGAACTGCGGCATACGTGATAACGTCAACAGGAAATTACCGGTCCAGCGGTAATCAATTTTTACCCCCTGCAATTGCGGGAAGGTCTTCAGCAGATTCGGCATCACCAGGCGCTCAATATCGTTCGGATCGCGGGCGCCGTAGACTACGCCGCCGCCGTACAGCAGGCGGTTATCGCCGGTCAGACGGTAGTAATCCAGCAGGTAGTTACAATCTTCCACACAGTAGTTTTTCGGGATCAGCGAGCGCGCCATTTCAGCGGACAGCGGTTCGGTGGTTAATACCTGTGTGCCGCACGGCATGCTGCTTTTTGCCAGCGCCGGTTCCAGTTTGTCGCCGAGGTAGGCGTTGCCCGCCACGATCACAAAGCGGGCGGTAACCTGACCTTTTTCCGTGCTGACCACCGCCGGGCTGGTGTGCTGAATGCGGGTGACCGGCGACTGTTCAAAGACGCGCCCGCCGTTCAGACGAATAGCGTTAGCTTCGCCAATCGCCAGATTGAGCGGATGAATATGACCACCGCTATGGTCGAGCAGCGCGCCGACATAACGATCGCTACTGACTTCGCGGCGAATTTCGCTGCTGTCTAACAGTTCAAGCTGCGTGTTGCCGTAGCGTTCCCAGTTCGACTTCTGCTCTTCCAGCGTTTCCATCTGCTTATGGTTCAGCGCCACAAACAGCCCACCGGGGCGATAGTCACAGTCAATCTGATAACGCTTGATGCGTTCGCGAATGATATCGCCGCCTTCAAACATCATGCTGCCGAGCATTTTGGCGGCGTCCGGGCCGTAGCTGCGTTCGATAACATCAATATCGCGACTGTAAGAGTTAACCAACTGGCCGCCGTTGCGTCCGCTGGCGCCAAAACCAATACGCGCGGACTCCAGTAGCACCACGTCATAACCCATTTCCGCTAAATGCAGGGCGGAGGAGAGTCCGGTATAGCCACCGCCCACGACACAGACATCACAGCTAACCGATTCGCTAAGGGTGGGAAACGGTTCGTACTGATTGGCGCTAGCGGCGTAATAACTGCTGGTATGTTCAGTCATGATTAAGGCTCCAGGGAGATCCAAATGGTTTTCAGTTCGCTAAATTTTTCCAGGGCATGCAAGGACTTATCGCGCCCGTTGCCGCTTTGCTTATAACCGCCGAACGGCACGGTCATATCACCGTCGTTGTAGTTATTCACGAAGACCGAACCGGCCTTCAGGCGACGACTCATGCGATGGGCGCGCGACAAATCGCGGGTCCAGACCGCGGCACCCAGGCCGTAGTCGCTGTCGTTGGCCAGCGCCAGGGCTTCGGCTTCGCTGCTAAAACGGGTGATGACCAGTACCGGGCCGAAGATCTCATCGCGGCTGACGTGGGCTTGCGGCGGGGTATCGACAAAAATCGTCGGGCCGATAGCCGCCGGATGGACATGGCTGCGGCCATCCAGCGCCAGCGTGCCTTGCGTTTCACCGTCGCGAATAAAGGTGTCCACGGTGTCAGCATGCGCATTGTCGATAAGCGTGCCCATCGTGGTTTCAGGATCCAGCGGGTTGCCCGGCTGCCAGTTTTTCGCCTGCTCTTTCAACAGCGCGATAAATTCGTCGGCAATACTCTCTTCCAGCAGCAGACGCGTACCGGCGATACAGACCTGACCCTGGTTGTAGAAAATGCCTGCCGCGGCAGTGGCGGCGGCTTTTGGTAGATCCGGGCAGTCGGCAAACACGATGTTGGCGCTTTTACCGCCAGCTTCCAGCCAAACGCGTTTCATGTTGCTGTCGCCAGCATCTTTTAGCAGTTGCTTGCCGGTGCGGGTTGAGCCAGTAAAAGTGATCACATCGACATCCGGATGCTGCGACAACGCCTGGCCTGCTTCGTGGCCATACCCGCTAACCACGCTGAGAACGCCATCGGGCAAACCCGCTTTTTTAGCCAGCGCCGCAAGGCGAATGGCGGTCAGCGGGGATTTCTCCGAGGGTTTGAGGATCACGCTGTTACCGGCGGCCAGCGCGGGGCCAAGTTTCCAACAGGCCAGTAGCAGGGGAAAGTTCCACGGAACGATAGCCGCGATCACGCCCACTGGTTCGCGCACAATCAGCGCCAGATCGTTTACCGAGGTGGTGGCAACTTCGCCATAGACTTTATCAATAGCTTCGGCGTACCACCGGATGGCGCGCGCCGCACCTGGAATATCATCACGCAGGCTATGGCGAATCGGTTTACCGGTGTCGAGCGTTTCCAGTAGCGCCAGCTCCTCGTGATGCTGCTCCATTAAATCTGCAAGCTTGTGCAGAACCGCCTTGCGCTCAGCGGGTGACGCCTGCGACCAGTCACCGCGTTCAAAGACGGCGCGGGCGGCGGTGACCGCACGATCCACATCCGCTTTTTTGCCGCGGGCGACTTTGGCGAGTGGGCGCTGTCCGGCCGGATCCTGAGTAATAAAGGTTTCGTTATCGGCGGCGGCGCAATATTCGCCGTTAATAAATAAACGGGTTTCCGGCGAATAATGACTGGCTTTCTCACGCCAATATTTAAGGTTCTGAAAGTTCATAGCTACTCCTTTTATATCAATAAGATAAAGTTCGTTGCTGATCTTTTTCAGGCAAAATCAGGCTGCACGATGCCCCAGGGATTTACCCTGTTAATGCGCGTTATTTAAGAAGGCCTGAGAAACTCAGGCCGCTACTTATTAGAATGTGGTAGGAGTGTGGGCACTGATAATGCGGCAGATCCCTGCCGAAGTGTTGCTGAAGCTGTGTGGAATGCCGGTGTTAATGGCATAACTCTGCCCTGCAACAAGATGATACGTTTGACCGTTGATGGTCAAAACCACTTCACCTTCCAGTATTGTGCCTATCTCTTCACCCTGGTGCTTAATTCTCTCCCCGGTTGTCGTGCCTGGCTGATAGGTTTCAAACATCATTGCCAGCGTACGATTCGGATTTCCGTTGTGAACTAACTTCATGGATACTCCCTGACTCCCGATCTCAATCAAATCATCCTGATTGATAACCACCTGCGGTTCGTCAGGCTTTTCCGGTTCCGCGAAGAACTCGGAGAGCGACAGCCCATATACTTTCAATAGCTTTTGCAGCGTACTGATGGCAGGACTGACTTTATCCTGCTCTATGGTGCTGATGGCGCTATGCGTCAACCCAGACAGTTCGGCGGCACGACGCTGCGAAAGACCCAATTGCTGGCGGATCTCTGACAAACGTTTACCCGGCGCCAGGCCGTCATCGCTCATAATTGCATTTCCTTAACAGTAGTGGTCAGAGTCGCTGTTTTTCAGCGAGGTGGTTCTGACAAGCGGTGATAAAACCTTCAAGTAACAAACGCGACAGGGCGTATTCGCTACTGTTCCATTCCGGGTGCCACTGCACGCCGAGCGCGAAAGGATGGTCGTGAACGCTGGCAGCTTCCACTAATCCATCCTGCGATCGTGCTTCCACACGCAGCTGCGGGCCGAGCGTTTTTGCGCCCTGACCATGTAAGGAGTTAACCCAAAACGTGCTGCAACCTGGTATTAATTGCGACAGCAATCCTCCCTGTTGAACCTGGACTTCATGAGATGGGGCGTACTGCTGCTCCACCGGGAGTTCCGCATCTTCACGATGCTCCAGGAACTGTGAGTGATCGCACAGGCGACGATACAGAGTCCCGCCAGTGGCGACAACTAATTCCTGTAAGCCCCGGCAGATGGCGAAAATGGGAATGCGCCTTTCGAGCCCGGCGGTAATTAGCGCCATGCTCAGAAGATCACGCCCCGGATCGGCGTCAGACTCATCGCCATTTTCACCATATAGGTGCGGCTGCACATTGCTTGGGCTTCCAGGCAGGAAGATACCATCCAGTTTTGGTAACAGCGCGTTCAGTAATTCTGGCTCCGCGAGCGCATGAGGTAACGCTATCGGTAATCCCCCGGCATTCAAAACCGCATTCAGGTACTTTTCTTGCAGAGTCTGGGTCTCGTGACCCTTAAGCCTGTTCCTACACATCACGACACCAATAACTGGCTTGTCAAATATATTGTCCATGATCGACCTCACGTTTTGGAATAAATTATTGCCAAACGGTTCCTTGTTGTGCCATTCCGTTCATTATTTTCTCAATCTAGCAGCGCAATAACCTTCTGGCAAACTTAATTTAACATTTGACAAACAAATTGTTTGCATCCAGAGTCGAAGAGTGGACATTATATTTAACAGTCAAATCACAGAAAGCTTACCAGGCCAACGGCGGTGAATCATGGAAACCAATATCGTAGAAGTTGAGAATTTTGTGCAGCATTCTGAAGAGAGGCGAAGTAGCGCGTTTGCGCGCGAAGTGAAGCAATATCTGGAACGTTATCCCAACACGCAGTTTGTGGATGTGCTGTTAACCGACCTGAATGGCTGTTTTCGCGGTAAACGCATTCCCGTGTCGGGATTGTCTAAGTTAGAGAAGGGCTGTTATTTTCCGGCATCGGTGTTCGCGATGGACATTCTGGGCAATGTGGTGGAAGAGGCGGGGTTAGGACAAGAACTTGGCGAGCCGGACAGGACCTGTGTGCCAGTGCTCGGAACGTTAACCCCTTCGGCCGCCGATCCGGAATTTATTGGGCAGATGATGCTGACAATGCTGGATGAAGATGGCGCTCCCTTTGACGTTGAGCCGCGGAATGTTCTCAACCGACTCTGGCAGAAACTTCGCCAGCGCGGTTTGTTCCCCGTCGTAGCGGTAGAGCTGGAGTTCTATTTACTCGATCGCAAGCGCGATCCCGAAGGTTATCTGCAGCCGCCGTGCGCGCCGGGAACGGACGATCGTAATACCCAAAGTCAGGTTTATTCCGTTGATAACCTGAACCATTTTGCTGATGTGCTGAACGATATCGACGAACTGGCCCGTCTGCAGTTGATCCCGGCCGACGGTGCGGTGGCCGAAGCATCGCCTGGTCAGTTTGAAATCAATCTTATCCATACCGATAACGTACTCGACGCCTGTGACGATGCGCTGGCGCTGAAGCGGCTGGTGCGGTTGGTGGCGGAAAAACATAAGATGCACGCCACGTTTATGGCAAAGACTTATGAGGAGCATGCCGGTAGCGGGATGCATATCCACATCAGCATTATGAATAACAAAGGCGAGAACGTGCTGGCCGATGTGAATGGCGATGACTCCGCGTTGCTTAAGCGGGCGCTTGCCGGGATGATTGATCTGATGCCTGCGTCGATGGCGCTGCTGGCGCCAAATGTGAACTCTTATCGTCGCTTCCAACCTGGGATGTACGTCCCGACTCAGGCTTCCTGGGGGCATAACAACCGTACGGTGGCGCTGCGCATTCCCTGCGGCGATCGTGATAATCATCGGGTTGAATATCGTGTGGCGGGGGCTGATGCCAACCCTTATCTGGTGATGTCGACCATTCTGGCCGGGATCCTCCATGGTCTGGATAACGAACTGCCGTTACAGGAAGAGGTGGAAGGCAACGGACTGGAGCAGGAGGGTTTGCCGTTCCCGATCCGTCAGAGCGATGCGCTGTGGGAGTTTATGCAAAACGACAGTCTGCGTGAATTATTGGGTGAGCGTTTTAGCCACGTGTATCACGCCTGTAAAAACGATGAATTAATCCAGTTTGAACGTCTTATCACCGACACCGAAATTGAGTGGATGTTGAAAAACGCCTGACCGTCGTACAGGTCGTTTAAAAAGAAGTCGCATCATGCGGGCTGAGCGGAGCCAGCCCGTAAAAATTGCAGGAATACCTGCCATTTCCCGGATGTCGCGTAATGGAGCGCGGGCGACAACGGGTCTTCAGATAACCGACAGAGTTTGTGACGAGGAAATGTGATGATGCCAGTGTTTAAAAACCAGCCCCGCGTGAGCATCCATGGCTCCCGCAGTAAGTACGGACCACACCTTTGCCGTACGACATTGACGCCTTACTTTTGGAGATCCACCCCGACACGACTCAGGTTTGCGCTACCAACATTTCGAACGCAGACCTGGACTCGTTGCGGGGAGGATCGCTATGTCGACTAATTCTCCTGTGGACGTTGCAGCCCAGCCGGGCAAAACACAGCTGCGAAAATCCCTGAAGCTGTGGCAGGTGGTGGTGATGGGGTTGGCCTATCTCACGCCGATGACGGTGTTTGACACCTTTGGGATTGTTTCGGGCGTCAGCAATGGCCATGTTCCGGCCTCCTATCTGCTGGCCCTGGCGGGCGTGCTGTTCACCGCCATCAGTTACGGTAAGCTGGTACGCCAGTTTCCGCAGGCCGGTTCGGCCTACACCTACGCGCAAAAAGCCATCAATCCGCATGTGGGGTTTATGGTTGGCTGGTCGTCGCTGCTTGACTACCTTTTCCTGCCGATGATTAACGTCCTGCTGGCGAAAATTTACCTCTCCGCGCTGTTCCCGGAGGTTGCGCCATGGATTTGGGTGGTGATGTTCGTGGCGATCCTCACCGCGGCCAATTTGAAAAGCGTTAATCTGGTGGCGAACTTCAATGCGCTGTTTGTACTGGTGCAGGTGGCGATAATCGCCGTGTTTATCTTCCTCGTGGTACAAGGGCTGCATAAAGGCGAGGGGGTCGGCACCGTCTGGTCGCTGCAACCATTTATTAGCCAGAATGCGCATTTGATCCCGATTATCACCGGGGCGACCATCGTCTGCTTCTCGTTCCTCGGCTTTGATGCAGTGACGACGCTTTCTGAAGAAACGCCGGATGCGGCGCGTACCATCCCGAAAGCTATTTTCCTCACCGCCCTGTACGGTGGGTTGATCTTCATTGCCGCTTCGTTCTTTATGCAGCTGTTTTTCCCGGATATTAGCCGCTTTAAAGACCCGGATGCGGCGCTGCCGGAGATTGCGCTGTATGTCGGCGGCAAACTGTTCCAGTCCATTTTCCTGTGTACGACTTTTGTGAATACGCTGGCGTCAGGCCTGGCGTCACATGCCAGTGTATCCCGTTTGCTGTACGTGATGGGCCGCGATAACGTCTTCCCGGAGAAGTACTTCGGTTATGTCCATCCGAAATGGCGCACCCCTGCGCTAAACGTCATTATGGTCGGCATTGTGGCGCTGTCGGCCCTGTTTTTTGACCTGGTGACCGCCACGGCGTTGATTAACTTTGGTGCGCTGGTGGCCTTTACGTTCGTCAATTTGTCGGTGTTTAACCACTTCTGGCGTCGTGAAGGGCGTAAACATACCTGGCAGGAGAAATTACACTATCTGGTATTGCCAATGGTTGGCGCCGCCACGGTTGCCGTACTGTGGGTCAATCTGGAGGTGACATCTCTGACGCTGGGACTGGTATGGGCCGGGTTAGGGTTGGTGTATCTCGCCTGGCTGACCGGACGTTTTCGTAAGCCGCCGCCGCAGTTTGACGCGGCGAAAACCGAACGGGCCTGGGAGTGATCTGACGACGAACCACATTGTTGTTTCAGGTATTAACAACAGGGCGTGCCTTCAAGGACGCCCTCAGCCGTAAAAGAGTTCATGTATCGTAATTTCTTCGTAGAGAGATATAGCACCAGGTTGGATAAACTTTTAATGCCATACTTTTTCTATTCGAGGTTCACATGCCAAATCATATTGATTTAGCACAAGTTAAAGCGATGAAAGTGGTTAATTATGCCACTTTGCGTGAAACGTTAAAATCAGGTGACCTTTTTTTCGCTTCCGGAGACTACCTGGTATCAAAAGCAATTGAAAAGATGACTGACTCACCATGGAGCCATGTAGGGATTGTTTTTGTTTTACCGCAAATAGATCGTGTGTTGCTCCTGGAGAGTGTAGAAGATATGGGCGTACGGCTAGCTCCATTATCAAAATATTTATCCGATTATGATGATATTGGGAAACCTTACAAAGGCCGGGTTGTTCTCGCTAGATATGAGGCATTGTCTAAATCCGCCGTTGAGCAAATAGCGGCTTTTGGTCTTAATGAACTAACCCGCCCATATGATAAAGAAGAAATAGCACGCATCCTTGCGAGGATCACTCTTGGGAAAGGAAAATCGAAAAAGGACAGGGAATATATCTGCTCTGAACTCGTCTATGCTTGCTTCAACAATGCCGGAATTAACATTCCATATAATCAGAAAGGATTTATTAGCCCTGAGGATGTATGGCAGGAGTCACATATTTCTTTAATAAACAGAATATTGTAGAGACCGCCACTGTCAAAATAGCATCGAAAATCGGCGTATGTAATCTGCGCCGCTATTTTTACTACGAAAGATAAATTACTCGCGTGGTTGCTGCGTAACGCAGTGAGTAGCGTAGTCGCGTATATATCTGACGGAGGGGGACGGCCCTTCAATTGTGACCACCTTCAAACCTCCGATGACGGCGCATACTGCTGTATTTATTAATGTCGGGATACGCGTGGGCTATAGTAAAGATGGCCGCTATTTCTCATCATTAATCACTGTGAGTGGGGGACGTGAATGAAGAAGATACTGATGTTGGTTGGCGATTATGTCGAAGATTATGAAACGATGGTTCCTTTCCAGGCGTTGCAAATGCTGGGCCATCGTGTTGATGCAGTCTGTCCGGATAAGCGTCAGGGTGACTACGTTCAAACCGCGATTCATGATTTTGATGGGGCGCAAACCTATAGCGAAAAACCGGGACACCGTTTTACGTTGAATGCGAATTTTGCCGAAGCGCGGGCCGTCGATTATGACGCGTTGGTGATCCCCGGCGGGCGTGCTCCGGAATATCTCCGGCTGAACCCGGATGTCATCCAACTGGTACAGGATTTCAACTCGGCGGGTAAACCTATCGCCGCCGTCTGTCATGGTCCTCAATTATTGGCGGCAGCGGGAATATTAGAAAATCGTACCTGTAGCGCCTATCCGGCCTGCGCGCCTGAAGTGCGTTTGAGCGGCGGACATTATGCGGATATCGGCATTGATCAAGCCCACGTCGACGGTAATCTGGTGACTGCGCCAGCCTGGCCCGCGCATCCGCAGTGGCTGGCTAAATTTGTTGAAGTATTAATGCAGTCAGCGGCAAAGTGATGAGAAAGTCGGTATAACCTCCCGGTTATACCGACCACACAGCTTACCTCTTCATGAGTGCGAACACGCCCCAACCAATGTATTCTCGGGTGAAGGTGACGTGGCGTCCGGGTGAACTTCTCAGTTGCTCCCTGACTTCCGGTGCAAACTCATCGTTTTGATTAGCTTCCAGCCAGCGGCGCATCGTCAACCATTTTGCCGCCTCGTACCTGTCCCAACCTTCCTGGTCAGCCAGAACCATTTCAACCACGTCATAGCCGAGCGGGTCAAAAGAAGAAATGAGTTCCGCCAGGGAAAGAAAATCGGCAACAGCGGTCGCGCCGCAGGACTGGGCGATTTCCTCCGTTGCGGGCATCTGGCGCCAGTACGGTTCACCGATGAGTATGATTCCACCTGGCTTAAGACTCTGCTCCAGTTGTCTGACCGTTCCGGTGACGCCGCCTGCAATCCAGGTTGCGCCCACGCAGGCGGCAATATCGCATTTTTCTTCAGCGACATAGCCCGTTGCATCGGCGTGGACAAAACTCACCTGCTGACTGACGCCCAGTTCTGCTGCGCGCAGCGTTGCTTGTTCGCTAAACAGCTGGCTCATATCGATACCAATGCCGAAAATGCCATGATCGCGCGCCCAGGTGCACAACATCTCGCCTGAGCCGCTACCGAGATCCAGAATGCGGGTGCCCGGTTCCATGCGCAACACCTGGCCTAACGTGGCGTATTTCTGCGCGGTGAACGGGTTATGGATGCGATGAGCGCTTTCGCTGATAGTAAAAATTTTGGGGATATCCATTTCTCTCTCCTTAGCGATTATCCAGTTGGGCGCGAACGTTGTTCAGCCCGGTAGTATTGATGCGATAGGGCTGACCATTGACAGATTTGATCAGCTTTTTGGTTCTGAGTTTTTTGAACACGGCGAGGGTGCAGTCGCAGAGCAGTAGTCCTTCGCGGCTGTAGCATTCGACGGAGGTGACGCGGCCTGAGGCGTCGCGGACGTGAACGATACGGCCACCTTTGGCGAGAACGTGTAAGGTACGTTGTTCCTGACGGGATAAATTCATACTGGAAAACCTGTTTAATCATCATGTGCAAAACGTGCAAACACACTGCGGTGTCCGCATTCGATTTCGGCGCATTGATAACCAGTCCGGCCTGAAAAGGTCGGTAAGCTGATTATCTGATGATTACATTCTCCAGCATCAAAGCCTCGGGTTGAGTTGAAAGGTATTTACCTGATGAATCATACCAGCCAGAATCTCCAGAGAAAACTCCTTGTACATAAAATGTGATCTATAACGAGTTATTGCGTTTAGTGACTTTATTAACTGCAAATTTTCGTTATGTGAGACATTTATTAAAGTATTAAATTAATTTGATATTCTGTCTGTGCATAGAGTGATGTCTGTGGTAACTCAGCATTTTGAGCGCATTCAGTACCATGTAATTGATTAGTATAGGTTAATATTTGCGAGGTTTTATTTGCCTTTTTGATAAGGTATTTTTTATTATTTTAATAATTTTCTACCGAGTTTGCGATTAATCAATTTTAAGAATTTTCTTAATGTTGCGAGTTGTGTATACTCGGTTCCGCAAGAAGCTCTTCCGTTATCACTAAAACTATAAATCTGTCCTTAACACCCGTATTACCTCTGCCCTGAATCTCTTCTCAGGGCAGAGGTTTTTTTTGCCGGTGCAGGATTTTATTAATCACCAATATATACAAATATTATGGTGGGTAATGTTTAAAATTAATGGTTAGGGAAGTATTATCCATCGATAATAAGGTAATGTCGAATAGTATCATAATGAATCTATTTACCAAGGGACTATATAGTATTTCTTATAATTCACGGTTTTTCAGTATGATAGAAATTTTTGCTATTGATATAATTGTGAGTTTGCTCACGGATTTTAGTGCGCTAAGTGGCTATTTCTAGAGAAGTGCAAACGGTTGCATGTTGCAGTTACAGTATTCGTTCATTAAAAAAATATAGCGATGGTATATCTTAGGCCGGTATGGATGAGTGGAGTCTAAATGATTTCTATTATCTCTTAGGCTTACGAGTACCGTTTATGATTTCTGTTAGCTAAACACCATGGGAAATAGCAGTAAACACGGACAGGGAGTATGATTTTACCCATCAGTAAGGCGTTTTATCACAGGCATAATTTATATTCATTTATATAAATCAACGTCGTAATGTTCATAAAACCAGCGTTCCGGGATGAACGCTGGTTTTATCCAGTTCCCTGTTTTATATCACTCGCGCTGTACGCGAGCCTCTTCTCACAGTATTTCGTCAATATAATATTAAAGGACCTCCTGGAATGGATATTGTTGAACGTTTTATCAACTACACCAAAATTAATACCACGACTTCAAGAGAAAACGGCGTCAATGGGATAATGCCTTCTTCTGCTGGTCAAATGGTACTGGCAAAACTGCTTGCAGCAGAACTTGAAGCATTAGGAATGGAAAACATTGAGGTCAGGGATATCGCTATCGTAACGGCAACACTTCCCGGGAATACTGATGACACGGTTCCTGTCGTTTCATTCTTTGGACATCTGGATACCAGCGCGGAACAGACTGCGGACACAAATGCGCAACGTCTTCACTATAGCGGTGGGGATTTGTGTCTGAACAAAGAGCTGAATATTTTTCTGCGCGAAAGCGAATTCCCGGAACTGAAAAATTATATCGGTGATGATCTGCTCGTCACTGACGGAACCAGTCTGTTAGGGGCTGATGATAAAGCAGCCATCGCCGCAATTATGAACGCATTACAGTATCTGGTGGCACATCCGGAAATCAAACATGGGCCGGTGAAGGTGGGTTTTGTGCCTGATGAAGAGCAAGGATTACGTGGCGCAAAAGCGTTTGATGTTGCGAGCTTCGGCGCTGATTTTGGTTACACCCTGGATTGTTGCGGTATCGGGGAGTTTGTTTATGAGAACTGGAATGCGGGCGATGCGGAAATCATCTTTACCGGCCAGTCTGCGCACCCCATGTCAGCCAAAGGTAAGCTGAAGAACTCGCTGCTGATGGCGCATAAGTTTATTGCGATGCTGCCTGGCGGAGAAGCGCCTGAATATACGGAAGGGCGCGAAGGTTATTACTGGGTTAAGCAGTTGCAGGGTAACAGCGCCCGCACGGTGCTTAAGCTGGATATCCGCGACTTTAGCGAAGAAGGCTATAAGGCGCGTATGGCATTTATCCGTCAGCTTGCCGTCAGTACCTGCGCTCTATGGGGCGAAAATAGCGTGGTCTGTCATTTAGCCGATCGCTATGCGAACGTGTTCAATAGTTTGCAGGGTGATGCTCACTATCCGATTGATATTGCATTACGCGCCTATCAGAAATGTGGGATTACCCCGGCTCCTGTCGCCATGCGCGGCGGATATGATGGTGCGGTTTTATCGCAGAAAGGATTGCCATGCCCGAATATTTTTACCGGTGCTCATAATTTTCACTCAATCTATGAATATCTGCCGGTGCGTTCACTGCGGGCCGCCAGCGATGTCGTGGTATCGGTTATTGAGGAAACCTTTGCTGAGTTCACGCAGCGGAGAGCTCAGTCATGATTCAGGTGTTAATTGCCCTGCTGGTTATCGTGGTAGTCGCGCGTCTGATCCTGAAAGGTTATCGTGCCGAGCCCGTGCTATTTATTGCGGGTTTGGTGCTGATGATTTGCACCGCACTCACCGGGTGGGGTTCCGTACTACCGAAAGGCGTTGCTGGCACGGGGATTTCCTTTCTCGATCCGTTCGAGGTTATGCGCGATCTTTTCAGCACGCGAGCTGCCGATCTTGGCCTGATGATCATGGCGCTGATGGGATTTGCGCACTACATGGATCATATCGGTGCAAATGAGGCGGTGGTGCGTGTCGTCACAAAACCCCTGCGTGCGCTGCGTTCGCCCTATATTCTGCTTTTTTTCTCGTACCTGCTCGCCAGTCTCCTGCAGTTAGCTATTCCTTCCGCCACTGGACTCGCCGTACTGCTGATGGGAACAATGTTCCCCATTATGCTGGGATTAGGGCTTTCCGCTGCCTCTGCTGCCGGGGTAATTGCCACCTCGCTTGGTGTGGCGTACACCCCAACGGCAATCGATGCTATCAGGGGGTCGAAAGCGGTCAATATGGATGTGGTGGAATACGTTGTCTACCACCAGGGACCGGCAGCTCTGGCTACCGTTTTGGTCGTGGGAGTCTGCCATTTTTTCTGGCAGCGCTATTGCGACCGTAAAGCGGGGACCTTACCACGGGAAATCGGTAGCACTGAAGTGACTGACTCAGGGAAAGCGCCTGCTTTTTATGCGCTGCTTCCCATGCTTCCGATACTGATGGCAGTGGGATCCTCCGAAATGTTCGTCAGTGGTATTAACCTGAATATCATTACCATTGTGCTTATTTCAATGGCTATCTGTATGTTGATTGAATGGCTACGGGTGCGAGATTTAAAGGCGGTGTGCGAAGGGTTTAGCCATTTTCTGAAAGGAATGGGTACTGCCTTTACCGGTGTAGTAGGACTGCTGGTAGCGGCGGGTGTTTTTGCTCATGGTATTAAAGTCATTGGTGCAATTGATCAATTAATCCTGATGGCCGAACATGTGGGATTACCGCCATTCGCCATGGCGGTGGTGTTTGCGCTGGTAACGCTTGCGGCGGCTATCATTATGGGATCGGGTAACGCGCCATTTCTGGCATTCGTTGAGCTTATCCCGCAAATCGCTGCCAGTATGGGGGCTAACGCCGTTGCCATGATTCTGCCGATGCAGCAGGCATCGCATATGGGACGGGCCATTTCACCGGTATCTGGCGTGGTGATCGCCGTTTCCAGCGGGGCAAAAATAACCCCATTCGATGTGGTTAAACGCACCGCCGTGCCGTTGATTGTCGGCTTTGTTACCCATACGCTAATCATCGGTATTTTCTACTAACAATTGCAGGCACAGACAAACCTCTGGTTCATTGAATCTGGAGGTTTTCTGGTTTGATACGTTGGTGTATTGATTACGGGGGATAATTATTAGTTTTCATCTTTATCGAGCTATTCTTATTATTTGTGGTCAACCTTGTTAACTATAAATGGTTAATAAAAATAATGTGTTTCATGGCTCTTTTTTTACATTGAGATAAATTAATCTGGATCATATTATGCTGATTTTAGTTGTAGTAGGTTTTTAAATTGAGCAGTAACAAATTAAATACAATAATGATTTTTTCTGGGTGGGTTTTAAGTGGTAAAAAATTTAGGAAAAGTGAGTAAATCGAGGCATCATTATCAGGATGAGCTGGAAGCGTTTACCTGGAGCGCGTTAGTGGCAATTGGTATCGCAATACAGGATCACAAGATCCACTCTAAAATGTCAGAGCATATTTTTATTATGCATTGGTTGGCTATCGCAAAAAAAAGAAAACTCTTCTCACGAAGTGTTGCCAATGAGCTTCAATGGTTAATTGATGAAGGCAAGAAAAAAAACATTAATGCACAACTAAAATTTAAAATTGAATACTTGTACGCCACCTCAAGTGGTGATGTGACAATGCAAAATGATTATTTTAAATTCACCCACACGATTGAAATATTGAGAAATAATGGATGGCAGAACTTTCTACTCACACCAGAGAAGTGGCGTAACCTGCATGATAAGATTAAAGTGAGAAAGGGTAACTTTATTTTTATGGATGATACCCGACTCCAGGAGTGCTTTGGTACTCAGGGCGAGATAGTCAAGCCTTTCTGTATCCGGGTGTATGGTGATGTTGAGTTCGCAAAATTAACCTTCATCAAACACCACCTGCCGGTAGAGTTTGTGAAGGATATTTCAAATGAATTTCATCACTTCCAGTTTCTTACTGATAAGTAATGATTAGCACAAGTTATGAACAGAGAATTGTTAAAGCAAAAGTTAGAGATCGCGACCGAATGGATTAGGTTGTCTGATGCCGCTGACAATTTATCTATAACTTTTCGGGGCATTCTCGAGATTGGCGAAAGTTCTTCTGCGCCAGATGACAGCACGCCGCTACTTCGGTTAGAAAATGAAATGGCGACAATTGCAGTTGATTCAATGTCATGGGTAAGGGTGCCGGCAGATCTTCAGGAAAAAGTTACCGTCTATATTCTCTGACGTTTGGCTGCTGCTTTGTTCGTTTTATGCCAGTCAGATACGGCTATCGTGCCCATTCTCAGTGGCGCATGATGTTTAATATAACTGTTTTTTTTTCATTCATAAATAATATTAATATTGGTTTTTTTATAGTGTGATTGTTCCCGGTAATAAAACGGCGATTTGCCGCCATGTATACGACGGTGTACGTAATTTATTATGCTATGTTGAGCCGGGAAACTTTCTCATAATTAACCATTTTTAGGTTAAGGTATTACGTGGCGTGTCGATAACAATTTAGTCAGAGATGATTGTCTAATTGTTATGGAGATGTTCAAATGTTAAAGAATATGAGGGTTAAAACCAGTCTGTTATTATTGCTTTTGGTATTTACCTTTATGCAGTTCCTTTCTAATGGGTTTGAGTTGGTCGATCTCAAAGGAAATCAAAAAAGTACCCTTCTACTGCATAATATAGTAAAGGAACAGGATTCGCTGCATAACGTCGTTGGGGCTGTTTATAAAGTAAGAAGCGTTCTAGATAATATTCAACTGCAAGATATGGCTGCTACCCAACAAAAATTGAGACAGGTACAGGATGAGATCGCCTATGCCAGAAAGCAGTTCGCTATTTTTTGGGATATACCTGGACTGACGGCGGATGATCCCCAGATTGGTAAAATCGTCAGAACTGCTTTTGAGCAACAAATGAATGCTGAACAAAAGTATGTTGATAAATTAAATGAGGCTATTTCTAACGGTAGTCTTGTCGGTACACAAGCAAATGCCAACACTGAGCTGCTGGCTTTGCGAAAAAATTTTGATAAGGAGATTGAGAACTACTATAAATCAACCATGTTGGTCGGTAAAAATATCGTAGAGCAGACACACGTTCAGTTTAATGTCTCAATACTTAAAATATCCTTGCTGCTGGCCGTTACAGTTCTTATCTTTATTCTCTGCAATATCTGGATAAACCGAACAATCATTCGGCCATTAAATATCGTGTCTGAGCATTTTTCACGGATTGGTAAAGGCGATCTGAGTCATCCCGTTAAGGTGCCGGGTAACAATGAAATTGGCTTACTGTGTTTAAATTTACAACACATGCAAAACGGCCTGCGGGAGACTGTCAGTACAATTCGCGATGGCGTTGAGTCTATTAATATCGGAATGCAGGAAATTGCTTCGGGTAATTCAGACTTATCCACCCGAACGGAGCAACAGGCTGCGGCAGTGGTTGAAACGGCGGCCAGTATGGAACAGATTTCCGTAACAACCAAAAATAACACCGATAAATCACATCAGGCTTCTGCCATGACGAGTGAAAGCACGGAAATGGCATTGCGTGGCGAGCGCTTAATGAGCGACATGGTTGAGAAAATTCACCTGATCAGCCGCAACGCGCAAAGCGTGAATGAAATCTCTCATGTGATTGATAGTATTGCTTTCCAGACCAACATTCTCGCTTTAAACGCCGCGGTAGAAGCGGCGCGCGCTGGCGAATCCGGGCGTGGATTTGCCGTTGTAGCGAGTGAAGTCAGAACCCTTGCCCAACGTAGCGCCTCCTCAGCGAAAGAAATTAGCGAACTGGTTGCCAAAGCGGCAATCAGCGTCAAGGAAGGGGTGGAGATAGCTGAAAGCAGTGGGGCTATGATGGCGGACATTGCTAAGGCAATACGCAATATCAATATACTCATGGAAGATATATCCGGCGCATCGGGGGAACAGAGTAGCGGCATTGAGCAGATCCGCGTTGCTGTCACGCAAATGGAGCAAGTCACTCAACAAAACGCGTCTCTGGTTGAGGAAATCGCCGCCACGACAGGCAGTGTGGAAGAGCAGTCGGCAATGCTTTCCCAGGCCGTGGCTGTGTTTCAGGTTGATGAAAAGCCGCAGGAGGGTACGCAGGACAAGCAGTAGAACATGCCATCTCATCAGCTGTAAATTCAGTCTGATGAGATGGCTGGCTGTCAGGAAAAGCGCCTTAATCATATTGATAATAATTCTCATTATTATTGTTGTGTTGCGCAGGGAATGGTAATGTTGCTCCTGGCCATAAACTGTTAATCCCATTTTCTGTGCAGAAGACAGCATGAACAACACCACTCTGAATGCGTCCAGACGCGTAGCCCGTACTTTTTCCGTCAGCGAGTTTATGGATTTTGGTGAGCGTTACGGGATCGACTATCGCTTTCCCCAACTGGCACAAAAGCCGGACTTGCCGTCTGCTAGCCCTGTGCTGCAAGGTGAAATTGAGGAGATGACGCTCCCCTGCGGGATGTGCGTGACGCACTCTGATGTACAGGTATTGCAACCCTACGAAACCACCTCCCGCCACAGCAGTCCCCTGTATATGTTGGTGGTACTGGAAGGCTGTGTGGTCCTCTCGCTTAACGGTCAGGAACACGTGGTGCGTTCCGGCATGGCGTTTAGCTCACGCCTGAGCGAGCACCAGACGATGCGCGCCCGCCATCATGCCGACTGCAAACTGCGAACCTTATCTCTCGGTCTGTATCCCGGCGGAGCGTGGCGCACGGGGCTGCTCGAATCGTTGATGCGTGAGTGGGAAAGATGCCAGACGCCGACGCTTATCTGGCAGGTGCCGGGATTTTTACTCAGTGGCCTGGAGTATGCGCAGCAGATCACGCTCAGCAATGTTTCTCGCCAGTTGATGCTGGAAGGGCTGATATTGCAACTGTTCGGCCATGGCCTCAGCGTGTGCCAGGTCGAGAGCGGCAAACGCCTCGCCGCCAGCGGTGAACAGCAGCGGCTGGAAGTCGTTCGTCGCCTGTTGGAACAGAATCCTGAGAATGACCACACGCTCAATGAACTGGCGCAACGCGCGGCAATGAGTCCCAGTAGTCTGCGTAGCAAGTTTCGCGCAGCCTATGGCTGTTCGGTCTTTGATTACCTGCGCGATTGCCGCCTGGAACGCGCTCGCGGTTATTTACTGGAAGGATACAGCGTACAGCAGGCAGCCTGGATGTCGGGATACCAGCACGCCACCAACTTCTCTACCGCCTTTCGTCGTCGTTACGGTTTTTCGCCAGGCGATATGCTCAAGCTTTGCTAATCCATTTTTGCGTTTTGCGCACGTTGCTGGCAGACAATTTGGCACTGCGCATAGGTAATCTGGCATCCGGCATAGCTATCTCCGTCAGCAAAAAGGTAATAATTCTCACTTACAATTAGAAATGCCTTTGGAGATACTCATGTTCGCGAAGACTCGGTTGGCGCTGCTGGTAGGATGGGTGACCGGCAGCGTGGCTTTTCCTCTGCTGGCGCAGGAAACAACAAAAAACGATACGGTCGTTGTCACCTCGCAAATGCAGAGCGGGGCTACTAAGCTTGCCACGCCGGATATTGAAACCCCGCAATCGGTATCCATCATTACCCGCGAACAGTTTGAAGAGCAGGGTGCAACCAGCGTGCGTCAGGCCGTTAGCTATACGCCGGGGGTATACAGCAACCAGATTGGCGCCTCCAACCGCTTTGACTACATTGTGCTGCGCGGCTTCTCCGATGGCAGCCTGGACAACGTCTATCTCGATGGTCTGAAGATGATGGGCGACACCAACTCACATAGCTCGCTGGTGGTCGATCCGTGGTTCCTTGAAGATATCGAAGTGGTGCGCGGCCCGGCTTCCGTGCTGTACGGGCGTTCTTCTCCGGGGGGGATCGTCGCGTTGACGTCGCGCAAGCCGTCGTTTGACGCGGGTGGGGAAGTGAAGCTGTTTGCCGGCAACAATAACCAGCGCGGCGCGGCGTTTGACGTCACCGGAGCGCTGGATGATAACGATCGTGTGGCGGCGCGCCTGAGCGGGATGACGCGTTACGCTGACTCACAGTTTGGCCCATTGAAAGAAGAGCGTTACGCGCTGATGCCCAGTCTGACCTGGCGGATCACCGACCAGACGCGTCTGGATCTGATGGCCTATCTGCATCGCGACCCGGAAGGCGGTAGCCACTCCGGTCTGCCTTATGACGGCACCGTGGTTCCGCATTACGGGCAAAAGATCTCCAACACCTTTTACGAAGGTGAGGATGATTACGACAAATACGATCGCCGTGAAAACATGGTGGGCTACAATATTGAGCACATGTTTGATAGCGGCTGGTCGGTGCGGCAAAAGCTGCGCTATCTGCATACCGACGTTGAACTGAACCAGGTGTATGCGGCGGGCTGGTTGAACGAAACCGAGCTTAATCGCGGCTATTCCGGCTCTGATGAAAAAATGTCGGCGATTACGCTGGATAACCAGCTCGACGGCAGCTTTGATACCTGGCAGGTCAACCATCGTCTGCTGGTGGGCATTGATTATCAGGATCGCAGCAACAATACCACCGGCTACTACGGCGCATTCCCGCCGATCGACGCTTTTAACCCGGTGTATGGCGCGAAGCCGGATTATATCGACATGTATGCGCGTGAGAAGCACAAGCTGCGCCAGACGGGCTACTATTTGCAGGATCAGATGTCATGGGATCGTTGGCGTATTACGCTCGGCGGTCGCTACGATCAGGTCAGCGTGTCTAATCTTGATAAGATCAACGATACCCGCAGCGATCTGGATAAAAACAACTTTAGTACTCGCGCCGCATTGCTCTACTTGTTCGATAATGGCTTTGCGCCGTACGTGAGCTATTCCACCGCCTTTACGCCAACCAGCTTTGCCGATGAGAACGGCAATCTGCTGGATCCGATGAAAGGCAAGCAGTGGGAAGCGGGGCTGAAATATGAGCCGGAAGGGCTTAACAGTCAGTTCAGCGCGTCGGTGTTCCGCATTAATCAAACCAATATCGCCACCAAAGAAGAGCCGACCGATCCGTACCGCTCGATTGGGGAAATTGAATCTGAAGGGGTGGAGCTGGAGGCGATTAGTCAACTTACGGACAGCTTCCGTCTGCAGGCGGCATATACCTACACCGACATCCGCTACAAGAAAAGCAGTCCGGAGGAGCAGGGCAAGCGTGCCGTGTATGCACCACGGAATCAGGCCAGCACCTGGCTGAGCTACGATGTGAAAAGCGGCCTGCTGGATGGTCTGACGCTCGGCTCGGGCGTGCGATATGTCAATGGGATCACCAGCGATCGTCTGAATACGCATACTCTGCCATCCTATACGTTGGTGGATATGGCAATTGGCTACGATTTAACGAATATCGGTATTAAAGGACTGAGTGCCCAGTTGAACGTCAACAACCTGACCGATAAACGCTACGTTGCGGCCTGTAATTCGCTCTCATACTGCTACTTCGGCGCTGAGCGCAGCATTGTCGGCAGCGTATCCTGGAAATTCTGATGCTTTAGCCGGATGCGGCGTTGACGCCTTATCCGGCCTACAACAGAGTGCAAATTGTATGCCTGATAAGCGCATCAGGCATAGTGGATTGCGGCTATTGCGTAAAACCGTTTTGCATACAAATCTGCGCGCTGGTTCTCAGAGTGAAGGCGACTTTGTCTGGGTACTGGCTGTAATAGTTATGCTCTTCTTCCAGCCCTTTCGCCTGCGCCAGACGTACCGTTTCCAGCGAGCAGGTACGGTAGATCAGATCCTTATTCATATTGATCTGCTTCTCGCGCTGTTTGTCCGCAGACAGCGCCAGCCATTTCTCTGACAGCGAGTAATCGTAGACCACCCGATTTCCTTTCGCCTGCACGTTCTCAATGGTAATGAATTCGTCGATTTTCAGTCTCGGTTGCCCACGCATTTTTTTCTTATCTTCTGCGGCGGCATATTGGGCCAGGGTATTAATATCCATGCTGGCTATCTTCTGTTTATAAGTCTCGACATAGGCGGCGGGTTGCTGATAATGCTGAGCGTAAGCGTTTCTTAATTCCCCGTCGCTCATCGTACAACCCGCCAGAAACAGAGGTAATAGCAGTGCCAGTTTTATTTTAGTCATAATGCTGTCCCGTTTATTATTGGATGCAGTCGCCCATAACATAATAAAAAATGAATGATCACAGGTGATAGTTAAGGTTGTATAAACCGGGGCGCGAAGGCACAAGTTCAATAGTCTTAAAATGGCGGAACCGGCGGGAAACCCTGCCAGAATTGGCAGGGTTATTAAAAATTAATGGCCGATCATTTTAGCCTTCGGGATTAGCTGGAAATACATGTGATCGGGCACCGGCGTATCCCAGACATTGGCATAAACCGCATAGCCAATGGTGGCAAAAAGGATACCCAGCACCAGGATAGTCATGACAACGCCTGACAATGCCGTTTGCCGCCATAACGATTTTCCGTTTCCTTGTTCCCCCGCAGGGGGGGGCAGTGAAAAGCTCAGCGTAGAGGCCACCGGGCAGGATTCAACGCAGGTCATACAGCCGGTACATTCCACGGTACGCACCTGAATCAGTCGATCAACCGGGATAGTAGACGGGCAGTTTTTCGCACATTTACCGCAGTCAATGCAACTGTCTGGATTACGCCGGATTTTAAACGGCGAGAGCAGTGAAAACAGGCCAAGCAGTGCGCCATAAGGGCACAGATAACGGCACCAGGCATTGCGAATAAACAGGCTCAGAACGCTGATAACTACCACGAAAATAAGCGTGGCGGAGCCGATATGACGAAAAAAATCGAGCATCTTCACGTCAATGATCATGCCGTAGGCCGACATCAGAAAGTACTGGATTCCCTGGGCGGGCATCGACAGAGCGATATACAGGAAGAAACCCAACAGCAGATACTTCAGACTGAGCAGTGGGATGTCCAGCCAGCGCGGAAGCGTGAAATTGCGACCCAATACTTTTTTTCCCAGAGTACCAAGCAGTTCGGAAAGCGTGCCAACCGGGCATAGCCACGAACAGAAGGCTTTTTTTAACAACAAGCTAATCAGGATAAACGCAACTAACAGCAGCATGGAGGCGGCATGGATGGGCGGGAGAAAACCGGTCTCCAGCGTGTAGCGGATATTCATCAAACCCGCGATCGGCAGCCACCCCTCAATACCGCCGGGTCTTGGAATATAAACGCTGGTACCGGCAGTTTCAAAATAGCGGACCCAATAATAAAACGTCACGCCAATATAGACATTGCTGGCCAGCAGGAGAAACTGGGTGGCTTTTCGCCAGGTGCTGGCGTTACGCCAGTCATTCCACGGCAGTTTGCCTCCGGTCGTGCCTGGGCGGCGCTGCCAGCGTGTTCTCTTTTTCCCGTTCATGGTTTTACACTATCCCTCATATTTCCCCTCCTGCATTCAGAAGGCGTCATCACCGGGATATGCTAGCGCTATTCAGATTTGGTGTATTTGATTTGCATCTTATTAAGCGGCTGTTATTTTTATGGTACGTATATACCTGAATAAAAATAACAGCCCGATACTTATCGCAGGTCAGATAAATACCCTTAACGGGGTATTTATTTCTCCGTGGGAAAACAGGTTATTCCTGAAATATCTCGACGCGGTCACGGCCATTACTTTTCGCCAGGTACAGTGCCCGATCGGCTTTATCAACCAACTGCTTGTAGTCAGGATGGTAGTCATATTCGGCGATGCCAATACTGACGGTAACAGAAAACACTTCTGTTGCTGAGGCCGCCATACGCATCTCGGCAATTTTCATGCGTAGCGTTTCGAGGATAATACTGGCCTGAGACTGATCTGACTCGACAAGCAGAATCATAAATTCTTCACCGCCGTAGCGGAAAACGTAATCGCTGCTGCGAATATGATCATAAATAACCGCCGCGACGTTTTTGAGCGTCATATCACCGGTGTTATGCCCATAGTTGTCGTTAATTTGCTTAAAGTAGTCGATATCCAGCATCGCCAGGGTAAAGGGCTTCCGGGTATGTAACGCCAGCGAGATCTCACGCCGCATAATGGTCGGGATAAAGCGTCGGTTAAGCAATTGAGTCAATGAGTCTTTACCATTTTCCTGCTTCACCAGCGCGTCGAACATTGAGGCGAGCAGGAAATGGATTTTTGCCGAGAGCTGGCGTACATCCTGCAACAAGCTCATCCGTTCAGGTTCTGTCGCCTGATGCTGATGCGACAGCGTGGTTGTCAGGCGGTTGTCGATTTCCGCAATCAGCGACTCCATTTCTTTCAGCAGATTGCTGTTGCCCAGAATGTATTTTCCCTTGTGTGCGAACCACATACCAAAATCAGAATTCGCCAAAAGGACCAGCTCACCGAAAGGCATTCCGGTGGCGATGTTATAGATAAACTGATTTTCCCAGTCGGTAAATGAGCGTATTTGCCGCTCGCGTTCGACGTTAACGTCATCGTAAATGGTCTGCAGGCGATACTGTTCCTGGGTATGCAGTGAGTTTTGATAGCTGGGGGAATAGGAGACGGTCATGGCCTCCAGGGCGGTATCCATTACCAGACTGCTGAAACAGATGGCATCGCTCAGTAGGGCGGGCGGGTAGTCCGCTTTCTTTTTCAGGACCCGATACAATTCATCTTTCAGCTTGCGCGCGCCGCGATTAACCACATCGATAGGCAGCCCGATGCGGGCATGCACTACGCCAATGTTGCGCTGTTTTGCCAGCAGTTGTGAGAGATCTTCGTTCGCGCTACCAAGTACGCTGCGTAGCCAGTCAAACATACTGCCGCTGAGGCGGGTGCTGACCTGTTCTGTATTGAGGAACAATGCGCTCTCCGCATGGGAGAGCATATAGTCATAAAAAACGCTCACTAAATGGCGGATCTCTTCGTCGCTTAATGATGTCAGGATCGTATGAACTTCAGGGGATGTTTGACGTAACAACGCCTGCCATTCTGTAAGGAGTAATGTGTCGTTTACCGGAGCAACCTGTTCCATCTCACTGCCACTCAAAATGCGATTTAAAAATTCAGGCGGTATTACGGACAATTACGTCACAATGGTCAAGTTAAACTCGCTTAACGATGGCTGACACCTTCATAAATCAGCCTGAGCGCGAAGACGCCGATAATGGCGCCTATCACCCGGCTGGCAACCCTCTGGATTCGACCATACGCACGGCGCACAGCGGGCAAAGAAAACGCCTGGCTGAGAAAAATCCGCCAGATAACGGAAGACAACACAATACCTGCCCAGGCCATTAGCCTCGCCCACGTAGGCGTTTCTGCGCTGAGGGTGACGGAGAAGATACTAATAAAAAACAGAACGGTTTGCGGATTAGACAAATCTGTTAATAACCCGCGGCGGAAAAATACATACCAGGGGGCGGAAATCGGCTGCTGTAACGTTGGCATTTGCGGTGTAGCCTGATGGCGAACACTGTTCCAGGCAAACCACAGCAAATAGGCGCCGCCGACAATTTTAATCAGTGAAAATATCTCTTCACATTGGGTAATGAGCGTCGCCATGCCAAAGAGCCCGAGGCCGGAGTAGAACGCATCGCCTAAGGCCACACCCAGACCGGTCATCACCCCTGCGCGCCGTCCTGACGCCAGACTGGTTTGCACCACCACGAACAGGTTCGCGCCAGGATTAAAAAAGGTTAAAACAAACAGGCTGATGGTGAGTACGACGGCGTGTAAAGGTTCCATAGACAACGATTCCATTAGTGAGAGCGGGCCAGGGGCATGCTTAGACTGCTAACACTATAATTTTAGCGCGCTCGTCATTCTGCGTATTCACTCACACTGTATTGTGAAATGAGCTCAAATTTGCAAATAGCGTCTACGCCTGGTTTCTGTAACCCCGCTGCGCCGGATAATGCTGCGGCGTGGGATCTTCTGTTATACACGATGCGCAAAATATCTTTATATTTCCGCCAGCTCTGGATCTTTTTAGCGGCCTGAACTACTTATTAATCATCCTTGACTCGCATGGCGAATGTTCAGGGGGCGATGATGGCATATATAACAAAACCTGGAGCTTTTATATGAAAACTGGAATTAAAGTACTTATTGGTGCGTTAGCTTTTGTTGTGTCCAACGCGTATGCCGCGGAATTTATGACAAAACTTGAGTTTGAAAAGGTTGAGTCGCAATATACCAAAATCGGTGATATTTCAACAAGTAATGAAGTATCAGCCGCTGATGCGAAAGAAGACCTTCTGAAGAAAGCCGAAGAGAAAGGTGCCGATGTGGTGGTATTAACCTCCGGCCAAACGGACAATAAAATCCACGGTACAGCCAATATTTACAAGAAAAAATAATGCGCAGTACTGAAAGATAACATACCCGCCAGTCATTGCACTGGCGGGGTTTTTTTTTTTTAGCCTGCGCCAGAACGTAGTTCTGCTGATACCGAGATATTGCGCCGCCGCGGTTTTATCGCCATTGAATTGCGCCAGTACCTGCTGCGGCGTCAGTGATGAAGTGACCTGCGGCGGGGCAGCAACCGCGGCCAGTTCAGGTAACAGCTGCTGTAGAAATTGTTCGTTCAGCTCCGGCTGTGGTTCGACGCTTAAAAACAGCGCCAGACGCTCCATCATATTGCGCAACTCGCGGATATTTCCCGGCCAGCCATAATTGAGCAACGTATGCTGGCTCAGGGCTAATCCCTTACGCACCGCGTCAGAAAACGGCGCGTCCAGTTCCGCCAGCGACTGTTTTAAAAAGCCTTCCGCCAGCGGCAGAATATCGGGCAACCGCTCGCGTAGCGGCGGCAGTTTGAGGCGCAGAATGCTCAGGCGGTAAAACAGATCGGTACGAAATTCTCCCTGTTTCATCTCTTGTTCCAGGTTGCAGTGCGTGGCGCTAATCACCCGTACATCGACAGGAATCGGCTGATGTCCCCCGACCCGGGTGACCTCTTTTTCTTCCAGCACGCGCAATAACCGGGTTTGTAACGGTAGCGGCATTTCGCCTATCTCATCAAGAAACAGCGTCCCGCCGTGGGCAATTTCAAACAGGCCCGCGCGTCCTCCCCGGCGAGAGCCGGTAAACGCGCCATCTTCATAGCCGAACAGCTCCGCTTCCAACAATGATTCGGTGATGGCACCACAGTTGACGGCAACAAACGGCGGCGAAGGTTTTCCGCGCCGATTCTCCTGACGTGTGAAATATTCACGATGAATAGCCTGCGCCGCCAGCTCTTTACCCGTGCCGGTTTCCCCCTGAATCAGCACCGGCGCACGCGAACGGGCGTAGAGCATAATGGTGTGCCGCACCTGCTCCATTTGCGCAGAGTGACCGCGCATATCCCCCAGCGCATAGCGGGTGCGCAGCGTGTCGCCGGAGGCGTATTGCCCGTTTCTGCGCAGCGTCAGCCGGGTCATATCCAGCGCATCGACAAAAGCCTGGCGCACGGTAGCTGCTGAATAGATAAAAATACCGGTCATACCTGCTTCTTCCGCCAGGTCGGTAATCAACCCCGCGCCGACCACCGCCTGGGTACCGTTGGCCTTCAGCTCGTTGATTTGTCCACGGGCATCTTCTTCGGTGATATAGCTGCGCTGTTCTAGCTGCAAATTGAAGGTCTTTTGAAAGGCGATTAGTGCGGGGATGGTTTCCTGATAGGTAATGACGCCAATCGACGAGGTCAGTTTTCCCGCTTTCGCCAGCGCCTGTAGTACGTCAAACCCGCTGGGTTTAATCAGGATCACTGGGATCGATAAACGGCTTTTCAGATACGCGCCGTTGGAGCCTGCCGCAATGATGGCATCGCAACGCTCAGTGGCCAGCTTCTTACGGATATAAGCCACCGCTTTTTCGAAACCCAGCTGAATAGGAGTGATGGTCGCCAGGTGGTCGAACTCCAGACTGATGTCGCGAAACAGTTCGAACAGGCGCGTGACCGAAACCGTCCAGATAACTGGTTTGTCGTCGTTCACCCGCGGCGGAAGATGCGTATCAGCCATAAGTAACCCAAAAAGTAAGGAACCGAGTATAAGGGTTTAGTTGTGTTTCATAAATGTTGCAATGAAACGTTCAAGTCGGTTTCATGAAACGATAGCTGACACGCTTTTGTGCAATAAAAATACAGGTTATAAATGTAATCATCTGTTTTAAAAAGTAAAAATGGAATTTGAATAAAAGTTTTGGTCTTTGGCATACCCCTTGCTTTAGGTAAATCAACGAATGATAACAAGTTGATAACAAGAGGACGGGATATGTCTCTACACTCTCCAGGGCTGGCGTTTCGCGCCGCGCTCAGCAAAGAAAACCCATTACAAATCGTCGGTACGATCAACGCCAACCACGCGCTGCTGGCTCAGCGTGCCGGGTATCAGGCGATTTATCTCTCCGGCGGCGGCGTTGCGGCGGGGTCGTTGGGTCTGCCGGATCTCGGTATTTCTACCCTTGATGATGTACTGACCGATATTCGTCGTATCACTGATGTTTGCCCGCTGCCATTGCTGGTGGATGCGGATATTGGTTTTGGATCGTCGGCGTTCAACGTGGCGCGTACCGTGAAGTCGATTGCCAAAGCCGGTGCCGCCGCGCTGCATATTGAAGATCAGATCGGCGCCAAGCGTTGCGGGCATCGTCCGAACAAGGCGATCGTCTCTAAAGAAGAGATGGTCGACAGGATCCGCGCCGCCGTGGATGCGCGTACCGATCCCAACTTTGTGATTATGGCGCGAACCGATGCGTTGGCGGTGGAGGGGTTAGAAGCGGCCATCGATCGTGCCCAGGCATATGTTGAAGCGGGGGCCGACATGCTGTTCCCGGAAGCCATTACCGAGTTGGCGATGTACCGCCAGTTTGCCGATGCGGTGCAGGTTCCGATCCTCGCTAACATTACCGAATTTGGCGCCACGCCGCTGTTTACTACCGATGAACTGCGTAGCGCGAACGTCGCCATGGCCCTGTATCCGCTGTCTGCCTTCCGCGCCATGAACCGTGCGGCTGAACGGGTCTACAACGTGCTGCGCCAGGAAGGCACGCAAAAGAGCGTGATCGACATTATGCAGACGCGCAACGAACTGTACGAAAGCATCAACTACTACCAGTTCGAAGAGAAACTCGACGCGCTGTACACAAAAAAGTAGCCACGTAGGCCTGATAAGGCGAAGCCGCCATCAGGCAATGCCGGATGGCACTGCGTTTATCCGGCCTGCGTAGCTACTCGCACACCCTCAGCACCCTACATATTATAAAAATGACGAGGACAACATGAGCGACACAACAATCCTGCAAAACAACACGCATGTCATTAAACCTAAAAAATCGGTTGCGCTGTCAGGCATCGCCGCCGGAAATACCGCGTTATGCACCGTGGGTAAAAGCGGTAACGACCTGCATTATCGCGGCTACGATATTCTCGACCTGGCGCAACAGTGCGAATTTGAAGAAGTTGCGCACCTGCTGATCCACGGGAAATTACCTACCCGCGACGAACTCACCGCCTATAAAAGCAAACTCAAAGCGCTGCGCGGCTTACCCGCAAATGTGCGTACCGTGCTGGAAGCGCTGCCTGCCGCATCCCACCCGATGGATGTGATGCGCACCGGCGTCTCCGCGCTGGGGTGTACATTGCCGGAAAAAGAGGGGCACACCGTTTCCGGCGCGCGCGATATTGCAGACAAGCTGCTGGCGTCCCTCAGTTCGATCCTCTTGTACTGGTATCACTACAGCCATAACGGCGAGCGCATTCAGCCGGAAACGGACGATGATTCCATTGGCGGTCACTTCCTGCATCTGCTGCATGGCGAAAAACCGTCGCAAAGCTGGGAAAAGGCGATGCATATTTCGCTGGTGCTGTATGCCGAGCACGAATTTAACGCATCCACTTTCACCAGTCGTGTGATTGCGGGAACCGGCTCCGATATGTATTCCGCGATTATCGGCGCGATTGGCGCGCTGCGTGGGCCGAAACACGGCGGGGCGAATGAAGTGTCGCTGGAGATCCAGCAGCGTTATGAAACGCCGGATGAAGCCGAAGCAGATATCCGCAAACGCGTGGAAAACAAAGAAGTGGTGATTGGCTTTGGTCACCCGGTTTACACCATTGCCGACCCGCGTCATCAGGTGATTAAACGCGTGGCGAAGCAGCTTTCTCAGGAAGGCGGTTCGCTGAAAATGTACAACATCGCCGACCGTCTGGAAGAGGTGATGTGGGAAACGAAAAAGATGTTCCCCAACCTCGACTGGTTCTCGGCGGTCTCCTACAACATGATGGGCGTCCCGACCGAAATGTTCACTCCGCTGTTTGTTATCGCCCGCGTTACCGGCTGGGCGGCGCACATCATCGAACAGCGCCAGGACAACAAAATTATCCGTCCTTCCGCCAACTACACCGGCCCGGAAGATCGCGTATTTGTGCCGATCGAAAAGCGTTGCTAATTAAAACCTCTAAATATAAAAACAGGAGTTGTACCCTATGTCCGCACATATTTCGAACGTTCGCCCAGACTTTGACCGTGAAATCGTTGATATCGTTGATTACGTTATGAATTACGAGATCACCTCAAAGGTGGCGTACGACACCGCGCATTATTGCCTGCTCGACACCCTTGGCTGTGGTCTGGAAGCGCTGGAATATCCGGCCTGTAAAAAACTGTTAGGACCGGTGGTGCCGGGGACCGTAGTGCCGAACGGCGTTCGCGTACCGGGCACCCAGTTCCAGCTTGACCCGGTGCAGGCGGCGTTTAACATCGGCGCGATGATCCGCTGGCTGGACTTCAACGACACCTGGCTGGCCGCGGAATGGGGCCATCCTTCCGATAACCTCGGCGGTATTTTGGCGACGGCTGACTGGCTGTCACGCAACGCGGTGGCGGCGGGGAAAGCGCCGTTGACCATGAAAAAAGTGCTGACCGGAATGATCAAAGCCCATGAAATTCAGGGCTGTATCGCGCTGGAAAACTCCTTTAACCGCGTTGGTTTGGATCACGTTCTGTTGGTAAAAGTCGCCTCCACGGCGGTGGTCGCGGAGATGCTTGGGCTGAGCCGGGATGAAATCCTCAACGCCGTTTCGCTGGCGTGGGTCGACGGCCAGTCGCTGCGTACCTATCGTCATGCGCCAAATACCGGCACGCGTAAATCCTGGGCGGCAGGCGATGCGACCTCCCGCGCAGTACGTCTGGCGTTGATGGCAAAAACGGGCGAGATGGGATATCCGTCTGCGCTGACGGCGAAAACCTGGGGCTTTTATGACGTCTCCTTCAAAGGGGAATCGTTCCGCTTCCAGCGTCCGTACGGCTCTTACGTGATGGAAAACGTGCTGTTTAAAATCTCCTTCCCGGCCGAGTTCCACTCGCAGACCGCGGTAGAAGCGGCAATGACGCTGTATGAACAACTGCAGGCCGCGGGTAAAACGGCGGCTGATATCGAAAAAGTGACCATTCGCACCCACGAAGCCTGTATCCGCATCATCGATAAAAAAGGCCCGTTGGATAACCCGGCGGATCGCGATCACTGCATCCAGTATATGGTCGCCATTCCGCTGCTGTTTGGGCGTTTAACCGCGGCAGATTACGAAGACGGCGTGGCGCAGGACAAACGTATTGATGCCCTGCGCGAGAAGATCACCTGCTTCGAAGATCCGGCCTTTACTGCCGATTATCACGACCCGGAAAAACGTGCCATTGCTAACGCCATCACTCTCGAGTTCACCGATGGTTCACGTTTTGAAGAAGTGGTGGTGGAGTACCCAATCGGTCATGCGCGCCGTCGTCACGACGGTATGCCGAAGCTGGTCGAGAAGTTCAAAATCAACCTGGCGCGTCAGTTCCCGACCCGTCAGCAGCAGCGCATTCTGGATGTCTCCCTGGACAGAGCCCGCCTGGAGCAGATGCCGGTCAATGAGTATATGGACCTTTATGTAATCTAAACCTGCGTGCGGCAAGGCGTAAGTTCAACAGGAGAGCATTATGTCTTATAGCGAGTTTTATCAACGTTCGATTACGCAACCGGAGTCGTTCTGGGCCGAGCAGGCCCAGCGTATTGACTGGCAGCAGCCGTATACGCAGGTGCTGGATCACAGCAACCCGCCGTTTGCCCGCTGGTTTTGCGGCGGCAAGACCAATTTGTGTCATAACGCCATCGACCGTTGGGTGGAGAAACAGCCTGAGGCGCTGGCGCTGATTGCGGTGTCATCGGAAACCGAAGAAGAGCGTACCTTTACCTTTCGTCAGTTGTACGACGAAGTGAACGTGGCGGCGGCAATGTTGTTGTCTCTGGGCGTACAGCGCGGCGACAGGGTACTGGTTTATATGCCGATGATCGCCGAGGCGCACATTACGCTGCTGGCCTGCGCGCGCATTGGGGCAATCCATTCGGTGGTGTTCGGTGGCTTTGCCTCGCACAGCGTGGCGGCACGCATCGACGACGCCCAACCGGTGATTATCGTTTCGGCGGATGCCGGCGCGCGCGGGGGCAAGATCCTGCCGTATAAAAAGCTGCTCGATGATGCAATCAGTCAGGCGCAGCACCAGCCGCGTCATGTGGTATTGGTCGATCGCGGCCTGGCGAAAATGGCGCGGGTGGAGGGGCGCGACCTCGACTTTGCCGCGCTGCGCCAACAGCATCTTGGCGCGCGGGTGCCGGTGACGTGGCTGGAATCGAATGAAACCTCCTGCATTCTCTATACCTCCGGGACAACCGGTAAACCGAAGGGCGTCCAGCGCGACGTTGGCGGCTATGCGGTCGCGCTGGCAACCACGATGGACACCATTTTCGGCGGTAAAGCGGGCGGCGTGTTCTTCTGCGCGTCGGACATCGGCTGGGTGGTTGGGCATTCGTATATCGTGTATGCCCCGCTGCTGGCGGGGATGGCGACGGTGGTGTACGAAGGGCTGCCAACGTACCCGGACTGCGGCGTGTGGTGGAAGATTGTTGAGAAGTATCAGGTTAGCCGGATGTTCTCCGCGCCAACGGCGATACGCGTACTGAAGAAATTCCCGACCGCGCAGATCCGCAATCACGATCTCTCCTCGCTGGAGGTGCTGTATCTGGCCGGGGAACCGCTGGACGAACCGACCGCCAGTTGGGTAACGGAAACGCTGGGCGTCCCGGTTATCGACAACTACTGGCAGACGGAATCCGGCTGGCCAGTTATGGCGATCGCGCGTGGGCTGGACGACAGGCCTTCGCGGTTGGGCAGCCCTGGCGTGCCGATGTACGGCTATAACGTGCAGTTGCTCAATGAGGTGACCGGTGAACCCTGTGCAGCGAATGAGAAGGGGATGCTGGTCATTGAAGGGCCGCTGCCGCCAGGGTGTATTCAGACCATCTGGGGCGATGACGCGCGGTTCGTAAATACCTACTGGTCGCTGTTTTCTCGTCAGGTATACGCCACTTTTGACTGGGGCATTCGCGATGCCGACGGCTACTACTTCATCCTCGGCCGTACGGATGACGTTATTAACGTTGCCGGACACCGACTGGGTACGCGTGAGATAGAGGAGAGTATTTCCAGCTATCCAAACGTCGCAGAAGTGGCGGTGGTCGGCGTGAAAGATGCTTTGAAAGGGCAGGTGGCGGTTGCATTTGTTATTCCGAAACAGAGCGACAGCCTTGAAGATCGCGACATCGCGCATTCGGAAGAGAAGGCGATTATGGCGCTGGTGGACAGTCAGATTGGTAACTTTGGCCGTCCGGCACACGTCTGGTTTGTGTCACAGTTGCCGAAAACGCGCTCCGGTAAAATGCTCAGGCGGACGATTCAGGCAATCTGTGAAGGCCGCGATCCCGGCGATCTGACGACCATTGACGATCCGGCGTCGCTGCAGCAAATTCGCCAGGCGATCGAGGAGTAGCCGTTATTAATTGGCCCGGTGGCGCGATTGTATGACCGGATACATAGGTGACAGATC